>NZ_JBSFEO010000044.1:0-103091 GCF_053594475.1 Embleya sp. NPDC001921 | reverse complement strand
GGTGGGGTTTGGATTACCCCCGGGGGGGCGCGCGGGGGCCCCCCCCCCGCCACCACACGTGGTGCGACAGCGGGCCGGTGCGGCAGCCGGTGCGGGCGGTGCCGTCGCGGGTCGGGCCCAGGGAGCGACCCGAAACGGGCGGGGTCACCGTCACCCGGCCGTCGGCGTAGGCGTCCAGGAGGGCCTCGAGCACCGGCGTGAGGTCCAAGGCGTCGTCGGCCGCGCGTGCACGGGCCCGGCGCCACACGGCGACGTCCATCCACACCAGACGCTCACGCGCACCGTCCTGTCGGGCGTCGACGGTTTCGCTGGGCGGATGGGTGTGAGTATCAGTGTCGGCGGCGTCCGGCATGGCGTCGTATCCCGTCTCCTGGCAGGCTCCCTCTCGACCGACCACAATCCTAGATGTGCCGCATCGAGTCCCGCAAACGCTGGTCCCGGGCCACACCGGGGAATCCTCGCGTCGGGCCACGGGATCGGCCCACCGTCCGGGTCCACCACACTGCCGGCCGGGCCCGGACGTCGATCCCACGAACGATGCCGCCGATGGGCCGGGCTCGCCGAACGGGCCTGCCTCGTCCAGTGCGGGGCGTTCCCCGCGCAGCTCGGCACACGCCAACCGTTCACGGAGTCGACCGCCGGAGTGGAAGCGGCATCCGCTCCGAACACGGCGCAGCGGCGGACAGCGGCGGCGCGGCACGGGGCGGGGCGGGGCGGTAGCGGCGCAGCACGAGGCGGTAGCGGCGCAGCAGAGGAGATCGCTGGTGCCGGGAAGTCGACGGACGGCCCGGCGGGCGACGGTGACGGCGCGGAGCGGGCGGCGCGGGGCGGGGCGGGCTGGGCGGGCGTGAGCGCGACGCGGTAAAGGCACAAGGCACCCGGACGTGCCCCACTGGCACGTCTCCCGGCAACGATGGATCGCCCGGCAACGCGCCGACTGGAACACCCTCGGCGAGGAGCAGCGCACGGCACTCGTCGAGTTGGGCCCCACCCCACCCCGGGCCGCGGTCTCCGCCGGCACCGGAGCGCAGCGGTCGGACACGGTGGGGCGGGTCGACGCGGCGCAGCAGGCGGGTGCGGACGGGGGCGGCGGGCGAACCGGCGAACGCGTAGGCGCAACACCAACCGCCGCCCTCCGCACGGCACATCGGCGGGAAACCGCAGGTAGGAACCGTGCACACGGTCCGACCAGGTTCCGCATGCCGGACAGGAGGCACCGGCCGTCGTGCACCGGGCCTCGACGCGCACGGCGTCGCTGTCCGCGTCGATCGACAACACCGCGACGTTCGCGATTGACGGAAACAGCAGTTCCACCGGTCGAAGCAAGATCTCATCCACGACACCGAACTGTCGGCCATACCAACCCGACCACAGGCCAATTCCGGGCAACTTCCCCACGGCCCAGACGACCCCGGTCGTGACTCAGCGTGCGCAGTCCACAGAACCTGAGGCAGAACCCGACTTCCGACAGCGATTGTTCGGCTCGTCGGGAGGCGGTCTTTCGTGAGCGGAGTCGTTGTTCACGAGAACGAGCAGCACCCTGTGAAGGTGGCCGTGGTCGGCCCTCGGGATCGAACATCGCCGGTCACCGTGGCACGGTGCAACCGCCATCGCGGACCCGTCCCGAGATGGCGGTTGCACTGTGCCTAGTTCAGCCGGGTGGTGGCGTAGGCCTCGATGGCGTCGCGCTGGTACGCAGCCAGACCCGGGGCGATCGCTTCGTACGCGGCGCGCCAGGCGTCGTTGTCCAGGCAGGAGCGGCCCATGGCCAGGTACTCGTCGGCGGTCACGGTGCGCAGCGCGGTCAGGGTTCGGTACTGGGCGTCGATCTCGGACTGCACAGGCTCGGCGTCGACGCGGTGCCCGGCGGTCATGAGCTCGGCCAGCCGGACCATCTGTGCCGTGCGCTCGCGCTGCCCGGCATCGACGTCGTGCGGGCTCATCTCGGCGACCCGGCGGGCTACCGCTTGCGTGTGCTCGGGGAAGTCGCGCAGGGCCTCCTGGTACTGGGCGGGCGTCACGCCCTCGAACAGGTTCTCCGGGCGGTTGATGGTCATCGGTCTGCCGTCCTTCCTGGATTGTTCCAGTTCGGCGATCGTGCGTGAGACGGTGCCGGCCAGGGCGTCGAGGCGGTCGCGTTCGGCGAGCAGCCGCCCGTGGTGGCCGCGCAGGGCTTCCACCTCGTCGACCTGCTCGGCCAGGACCCGGCCGATCTCGGGCAGCCCCAGGCCCAGGGCTCGAAGGACGAGGATCTGCTGCAGCCGCAACAGCTGGATCTCCTCGTAGTGGCGGTGGCCGTTGGCCCCGACTCGGGCCGGCGGGAGCAGGCCGATCTCGTCGTAGTGCCGCAGGGTTCGGGCAGTCACGCCGGACATCCGTGCGACCTCCGCGATCGGCCAGTCCATCACCGTCTCCCTCGCACATGTGTCGCCGGGCCGGTCTCTCCGGCCCTGTCCAGGACGATAGAAGCTGCCGCAACGGCAACTTCAACCCCGAGACCCATGCTCCTCGCAGTCGAACAGGCGCGGTCCACACGCCAAGCGGAACGGACTCCCCGCTGCCGAAACCCATGAACACTCGGACCCTGGCCAGAACCCCGGTGTCTCCCCAACCCCCCTGGAAACGCTGTCGTCTCTCGTGAACAGAGCCGGGTGGGCAACACGTGTTACCCGGGGTAACGCTTCCCGTCATCCTCGCAGGTCACGGGGGAGCATTCTTTTCGAGGCACCTGAGCTTCCTGGAGTGAAGGGTCTCGACACCCATGGCACAGACAGGAGTTCCGACCAGCGGCTTCTTCGCCGTCTCACAGCGATGGCACACCGCTTCGGTGTCGGATTCGTGGCACATCCTCAGCCGTTCCGTACGTCCGGCGAGCGCCGCGGCTCTCTAGCCCGCCCTCGGTTCGATGCCGTGTTCGATGCCACGACCGTGAGACTTGTGCCGAGGCGCCGTAGTTGTCACTGGGGCACTCGGCGGGCTGGACGACTCTGCTCGGTGAGGCACGGTGGTCGCGGTGCGGTGGTTGTCACCCGAGGGCGATGCCCGGCCTTTCCGTCACCGATTGGTGCTCGCCGGTCGGCGGTCCCGGACCGGGCCTGCGTGACATCCGGCGCCGGCGACTCGTCGGCCCGTTGGGCGCCCGACCCCAGCGAAGGAGCACCGACGTGCATTCCGACCCGTGTACCGGTGGCCGCACGGCCGAGAAGGAGCACCGACGTGCATTCCGACCCGTGTACCGGTGGCCGCACGGCCGAGGAGATCTTCGACGCAGGGGGGAAGATCATCGATCCGGCTGTCAGGGGCGTGGTGGAAAGCCTGCCCCGACCGCCGCTCGACGCCGTCCGCCACCACTACGGCTGGGCCGGCAAGGACGGCGGGCCGGTCACCGGCCGGCCCGGCGGCGTCGGACGCAGGGGTCCGGTGCTCCCGCTGCTGTGCGCGGGTGTCGACGGCGGGCCCGTCGAACGGGGCCTTGCCGCCACCGTCGTCGGCGATCTCCCGGTGAACACCTCGATCATCCACGACGACGTCCTCGATCGGGACCCGGTGCGCCGCAGGAGGCCGGCCCTGTGGGCGGCCCACGGCACCGAGTGCGCCCTCATGGTCGGCGACGCCCTGCTGGGGCCGGCCTTCACCCTCCTGGGCGAGCAGAGCCACCCCCGCACCCGCCAGGCGCCGCGGATGATGAGCGACGGCTGGAGCCGGCCGCACGCGGGCCGGGTACGGGACACCGGCCAGGAGGGGCGGACCACAACATCCGTGAAACAGGCCGTCGCGGTGAACCAGGCCAAGACCGCCGAGAGTCCGCGTCGACCGAACCCGGTGGTTGCGTCAGGGGTCACCCGCCGTTCTTCTCGCCTTGCCGGTGCGGCGCCGGGCGGAAGAGCGCGTAGACGAACGACGCGTCCGGCAGTGACGGGTCGGACAGCTCCCGGTACTCGTCCGCGAGGGCCTGCAGCCGCGCCCCGAGCTCGGCGAACTGCTCGTCCGTGAGCCGAAGATGCGCCATCCGGACCTGCCGCTCGGGGTCGGTCGGCGCCGCCTCCAGATCGGCCACCGCGTGCCGCATCAGCACGTTCGGGCCGCCCTCGCCCGGTTCCGGGAGCACGATCGAGCGGGCGGCCATCGCGTAGTACCGCTCGGTGACCCCCCGGACCTTGCGTGTCCGCACGACCTTCACCAGGCCGGCCCGTTCGAGCAGCCGTACGTGGTAGCTGGAACTGCCCTTCGCGAGGCCGACTCGCTCGGCGATCTGCGTGATTGTGGCGGGCTCGAAGCGGAGCACGGCCATGATCCGGTGGCGCGTGAGGTTGGAGACCGCGCGTAGCTGTTCCTCAGTGGTGACCCGGAGTGTCTCGGGGAGGTCTTGTGCCGGCATGGCCCAATGGTCAATGATCCTTGACTGTTGAGCAAGAGGGGCGTCGCGACGCCCGACCGCGGGGCTGCACGCATCGCGGCGATCAGGGCCCCTCCGGCACGAACCTCGCGGCGACAGCGGTCGACCACGAGGCGGTATCCGATCGACGCGAGACGTCGGCTGTCCCGTCGAGAGCAGCCCTTGGCGCGTCGCGACTACGACAAGGAGGTCGTCATGTGGAGTGACAGCCCGTTGCCGCGCCGTGTGGCGCTGACAGGCGCCGCGTTGCTGTGTGCGGTCACCGGACTCGGCCGGGCCGCCGGGCCGGCGGTCGCGGCCGAAGGCGAGATCTGCGGGCAGGACACGGTCACTGCGGTGTCCTCGGGCGCGTCCTACGAGCTCGGGCCCGGCGAGTGGAATGCCGACCACGCCCAAGTGATGCAGTGCGTCACCACCAGCGGCGGCACGGACTTCGTACTCTCCACCAGCGAGCTGACTCCCGACACCATCAGGAACCCCGCCCTGGGCCCGGGCGCGTACGCGTACATCAAGTACACCGAGCCGCCCGCCGAACACCTGAGGATCCCGATCGCCGAGCTCGGCGACACGACGAGCACCTGGCACACGCGCCAGGGCGTCGACGGCACCTACAACGCCACCTACGACCTGTGGTTCACCGACGTCGAGAACCGCAGCGACGAGAAGTACTGCCACCCCGACACCAGCGACGAGCTGATGATCTGGCTCAACGCCCAAGGCACCGAACCCTACTTCAAGGACGAACTCGGGACGGCCGACATCGCCGGCACCGGCTATCGGGTGACCAAGGCGGACATCTCGAACACCCACCAGCTGGTCAACTACCAGCTGCCGACCGGCACCGACTCCGTCGACCGCCTCGACCTGCGGCTCTTCGCCATCGACGCGATCAGCCGCGGCCTCCTGCCCCAGGCCAAATACCTGTGCGGGATCTCCGCCGGCTTCGAGATCTGGAGGAACGGCACCGGCCTGGCCACCACCTCCTTCTCCGTCGAGAAGGTCACCGGAGCGCCCGTCGGCACGATCTCCTCCGGCATCCCCGACCGCTGCATGGACGACCTGCACTCGGCGACGAACCACGGCAACCCGATCGTCCTGTGGCCCTGCAACGGCACCGACGCACAGAAGTGGACCTTCGCCAACGACGGAACCCTGCGCGTGCTCGGCATGTGTCTGAAGGCGACCGGCACGGAACCCGGGAGCCCGGTCGCGACCGGCACCTGCACCGACGCCGCCGCGAAATGGCGCCCCGGGCCCTCGCACGCGCTGGTCGACACCGGGACCGGCCTGTGCCTGGACGACCCCGGCTCGTCCACGGCCTGGGGCGTGCAGTTGCAGCTGTACGCCTGCAACGGCACCACCGCCCAGCAGTGGCGGCTGCCGTACAACGGCGTGCCGGTCTCCGGCGGCCTGACCAACGCGACCGCCGGGAAGTGCCTCACCGGCCGTACCACCGGCGCACCCGCGGTGCTGTCGGGTTGCACCTACAACGACCCGCAGATCTGGACGCTCGCCAACGACAACACCCTCCGCGCCCTCGGCCTCTGCCTGCAACCCGCCGCCGACCGGACCGTCACCCTGGTCACCTGCAACGGCAGCACGGAACAGAAGTGGGTCGTCCACCCCAGCGGATACCTCGGCCACCCGGCCGACAACCTCTGCCTCGACAACCCCCAGGGATCCACGGCCGACAACGCACCACTCCGGCTCGCAGACTGCCGAGCCACCCCCAACCAGAACTGGTACCTGCCGACCTGACCCACCGTCGAGCATCATCGCGGCGACCAACCCAGGCCTGGTCGCCGCGCTCCACGTCACGCACTGCGCGAAGTACGGCGCCCGACATCCGCACCCGTGGCGACCCGCCCACCGACCCGACCCGACCGCCGACCCGACCCGTCGTCATGACCCACCGGTCTCCGACGGCGACCGGTGGACCCACGATCCCGACAACGTCGACCCCACGTCGTGGCATCGGGGCAATCGAGACTTAGAACCTCTAACGTAATGACTTCAGGCGTCGCCGGCACATGATTGAGCAGGCGAGGTTGAGGAAGGCTTCGTGGATGTCGTCGCGGATCTCCCAGCGTATCCGTAGGCGGCGGAACCAATGCAGATGCGCGAAGGCGCGTTCCAGGACCCAGCGTTGGGTGCCCAGGCCTGATCCGTGTTCGACACCGCGCCGTGCGATGAGCGGCTTGACGCCGAGGGCGCGCACCAGACGGCGGTATTCGTCGTGGGATCCGAAGTCGTAGGAGGTCGAAGTTGGCCCGCCCGAACATTTGCCTCTTGAGGTATTTGACGCGTGTCACGGCGCCTTCGACCGGACCGCTGTTCCAGGGCAGCGACAGGCCGGCGGTGAGAGCGTCGAGGTCGCGACGGAGGTTCACGGCGAATGCGCGTAGTGGCGGACAGCCCTCGGGCCGCGACGCGGTCGATCCAGTCAGGGAGTTCGCATCCGCGGCGGTCGCGCATCATCTCGGCGAACCCCCACACCGCATTGGGACACGTATTGGAGCTCGGGGCTGCGCGCCAGGATGCGCTTGAGCTGCAGCGTTTCCTCTGCGGCGAAAGAGTCGGGGTGGCGGGTGAGCCACTGGGTGACCAAACGGACAGGGGGTGTGTCGGACACCTTCGGCGCCGGCCGTCCGGAAGCCCGCAAGGGTTGCAGCCAGCGCCGCACCGTCCGCTTGGCGCCGCGACCTGGCCCGCGCCACCCACCTCCTCGCCCCCACCGGTCGAGGAGCCGTCCCAGATGCGCGCCCGCCAACTGTGGGTCGTCGAACGGGGTGAGGTCCCCGGTGATCAACCGCGTTGCCTCGGCGATCTTCGCCGCGATCGCGGCCCGTCCGCGTACGTCCCGCCCGATCGTCACGGTGTAGACGCGACCGCGGAACCTGCGCCCCACCCTGTGATCCGCGCACACCACCCGCGCCGGCGTCGTCTTCCCGAAACCGCCCGCCCCGTGCAGGCCCGTGGTGATCCCCACCGTGCCGCACCCACCGGCCCGCACGGCGGCTATCACCACGGAGGCTTGTTCGCGGTCCACCCACCAGTCCTCCACCGGCAACGGCGATGGCGACGGAGGATCCCCGGCGTCGGCGCCCGGGCGCTGCACCAGCATGGCGGCCACCGCCAACACGACACCGAGCAGCATCGACGCGGCCGGCACCCACCACGCGTGCACCCGCACCCAGTCCACCGGCCACGGCCACCGCGCATCCCCTGCCGCCGCCTCGCCCGCCAGACCCGCCACCGCCGCAGTCAACCCCGCGACGACCACCAGGACCCCGGCCACCACCACCCGCGTCTGCGCCACGAGCCACCCCCGCCCGCGAGGCAACCCACGCACCACCGCGACCGCCCTGACTTCCGAATGTCCGGTCGGCGGACGCGCACGCCACCTCGGTGCGCGGCTTCGACGCCGACGAAGAAGAGCTGCTCGGCCACGTTTCCGAGCTGGACCCGACTCCGCCTTCGACCACGCTATCCGGGTGATCGCCTCGACCGGCGACCGCGGCCCCCGCAGGCCGCCGCGCCGGGCGCAGGGACGTCCAGTGCGGTTCTGGAGGCCGCTAGGCGACGCCGGTGCCGGGGAAGAGGGTTCGGCAATAGGCGAGTTCGTCCGCGCTCATCCGGGTGTTGCCCTCGGTGCGGAACATGGAGGTGTCCCACAGGCGCGAACCGTCGTGCCGGGGAGTGAGCAGGACCAGGAGGGTGACTCGGTCTTCGGATTCTCTCTCGGCGAGCTGGAATTCGTGGTGACGCGGTCGGACCCAGCGGCGTGCCGCCTCGGCTATGTCTTCCCCGTAGCGGGTCGCCGTTCCGAAGGCGAGTTGCCGGGCTTCCGGGCTGAGGTAGCGGCGGAACCGCCATTTGACGTCGCCGTCGGGGACGTGCGCGACGTCGAGAAGCATCTCCACGAGGAGTTCCCCCACTCGCTGCGAAGTGCCACCGGCAGGGCGTCGATGTCCGCGAGGGCTTGCAGGCGTTCGTGTTCGCCGGCGTCGGTCAGCGGACTTGCGGCGATGTCCTCGCATATCACGCGGATCACGACGTGCGCGCGATGTTGGGCGATACCCAGGGGCTCGAGCGGCAGGGTGGGGCAACTGCGGGTGACGGCTGCGGATCCCAGCCATGTGGTGTCGTAGAGGTCGGCTGGTGCGGCCAGGTCGGCGGCCGCGAGTTCGTAGTAGCGCACCGGTTCGTCGCCCAGCGCGCGAGCGGGCATGGCAGCGACACGGAAGAGATAGTTCAGCACCGCGCGGGTGGAGCGGAGCTGGTCGAAGAGGAAGTCCCAGTCTCGTCGGAGGAGACAGACGGCGGGCAGGTCACCCGCGTCCGCGGTGACAGTGGTGTGGTCCGGTGGGTCGGGGTGGTCGACCACGACCACCGCGATCCACCGGAAGGCGTTGCCGTCGACGGCAAGTTGGCGGCCTCGGCCGTTGACGAAGTCGGCGGGCGCGGCCTTGAGGTTGCGTACGGTTCCCTTGGCTTGCCGCGTTGCCTTGTCGGTGTTCTTGCAAATCCACGACCGTTCGCCGTCCGCGTCACGCAGGGCGCCCTGGCGGCTCTTGATCTGCACCACGGCCGCTTGGCGGCCGACGATGAGCAGGCGATCCCCGAGTTCTCGTCGACCGGAGCCGAGTTCAAGCATGATCGAGCCGTACACGAAGTCGGGGAGCCCCCACGTTGCCGCGGCCCGTTGCGCGGCTTCCTCGATGCCGATCCCGTCGTCCTTGCCGGGCGGCAGCGGCAGCGCGTGTTCCACGCGCCGCGCGAACGGTCCTTGTGGTGTGTCGATGATCAACGTCAGCGGTGCGTCGACGTCGGTGCCGAAACTGGCTCGGACACGGGCACGCAGGATGTCCGCCTCGCGTTCGGCCCTTTGCTGCCGCCGAGTCGCCGGCCCACGCGTTGCCCGATTCTCGGCTCGCCGCCGCGATGCACGTCCGATGACCGTCGATAGTGCACCGATCCAACGCCTCATGCAGCGCGTTTTCGGGCAGTGACTTTCATGCTGACCCGAACTCGTGCGAGCCGGCAACGCGACGATGCCGGGGATGGTCGGGTGTCCGATTCGTGAGGTAGCCCAGGCCGCACAGCAGCAGCTCTCTCGACCGGACGTGCAGAACCCACCCGGCGGACGTCACCTTGGGGTCCTGCCACGGTGAAGGGCTCCGGACGTGGCGTACGAGCACGGTGTAGAAGCCGGGATCGATGTTCTGCGCGGGAATCGCGATGCCGTCACGTACGACCCGATCGCCCTGCTCACTCGTGCTGAACAACTGCAGCGGATTCCTGCCGACAGGGCTGCCGACACCGAGATCGTCGAGCCCTGTGGCATCGAGCAGCACGAAGCCGAAGAGCTCGGGAAAGCATCCTTCGAACCGCGCGCTGGGAAAGGTCATGGCCGCACAGTAACGAGTTGCACCTGCACGCAGCCTCCGCGGAGCGGGGTACGGGCCAGGCCCTGCTCGGCTTCCACTCCGAGGCACGTCGGCTGCGTTCGCCCGCAGGCGCCTGGCCGTCCTGTTCCCGTACCTTCCACACGAGTCTGGGTACGACAAGCGCCTACGCGTGGCGTTGCCGCTGGTCAAGCAAACGTGTATCGAACGCCCGGCCGCAGGCCGGCATCGGGAGTTGCCACTCTCGTCCGGGAACCTCTGAGGTTCGTTGTGCCGTTGGTCGCGTTTCGCGTCCCGAACGCGCCCCGGCGGTTCTGTGGAATGTTCTCAAGTACCCACACAACGGGAAGAGAGTCCCTAATCTTGCCGTGTCAGGGCGAGCGGCAGGGGGTGCCTCGTGGCTGTCGAAAATCGCCGATCCGGGTGTTCTTGGGTCGGATACGTTGCGGATACGCGGGCCAAACCATGACGGCCCGACGACCATTGGCCCGGGTCTACGTCCGGCGCCGATGGGGCGCAGTGATCACGTTCGTCGTCGTCGGAACGGTCGTTGCCACCTTGTTGGTTGCGTCGAACCGCGGGAACGACGCGAAAGACGAGCGGAAGACCGTCTCCGTCGATGCGCTGGTACGGCTCGGTCCTTCGACGAGCCGGGTGTCCGTCGTGGTGATTGGTGGGCGTCGGTATCCACTCGAGCGCGCCGGCGACGAACGGCACGCCGCCCGCGTGGCGTTGTTGTCCGGCACCGCAACCGCCGATACCTCCCAGGAGCGTCGGGCCCGCATCGACGTAACGCCGAACGCAGCCGGACTGGTCACCGCCGAGGATGCCACCGGCCGCGTGGTGGGGACGTCCCTGGTGTGGAAACTCCCCGGGGTATCCGTCCTACCCGTCGAAGTGACATGCCTCAGCACCGCGGTGGCGCAGACCCTGATCCGACCGGGCCTGGTGACGGCCGATCCCGTCGAGGCGGACATATTGATGACTGTGGCCCGCGAGGGCCCGCGCGCACGCCCCGTCGCCGAGCGCCTGTCCATGCTGCTGTGTGCGCACGCGCCGACCGATCCGGACTACCTCCAACACCCGACCGCTCAGGAGACCGCCGCGTTCGACGATCTGGCGGCCGCCGTGCGCGACGATCTCGCGACCCTGGCGGAGGGTCTGCCCGACGCCCGCACCGCGTACCCGCAGGCCCGCGACGCGGCGGCGCTCCTACCGCGATCCGGGCGGCTTCACCAGAGCGGGCAGCCGGCGGCTACGCCCCCGAAACGGGGGGCCGAATCCGAGACGGTGTCCGTGCTCGACCGGCAAGCGGACCCGACCCCGAGCTGCGTACCGGTACCCCGGGTCGAACCGAGAGCCAGTTTGCCCGTCGATCTGTGCGTCACCACGCGCACCGACGGAAACGGCGAAGTACGAGCCGAAAACCACGGCGGTGCCTGGACATTCGTCTTCCGGGGCACCGACATGCCTTCACAACCACCCGCGTTGTTGGTCCCACCGGAGACCGCGAAGATCCCCAAGGTGTCCGAACTCGCCGTGTCCTTGGTGGTGGACCTCGCCAAACTCGCCGGCTGCCGGGTGCCGTTCCTGAAAAGACACATCGATGCCTGCCAGAAGTCGTTCTGGGAACGGAGCGAACTGGTCGATCTTGTCGACATTGTCGAGACCGGCGAGCAGACCGTGACACTTGCCCACGCGTCTCCCGCCACGTCCTGGTACGGGATCTCGGCAGGCACCGAGCAGGGAACCACCATCGCCTTCCCGCTGCCACCGGGCGACGTCACGGTACGCGTGGTGCGGGCGGCCGCCGGCGTCTTCACGCTGTTCACCCAGGTGATCAAGCCCTCGGTGAGCCTACTGCTGGACGTGCAACCGGCGCACGTCGGGCTGAAGGCATTCCAGAACGACCGATTGCTGGTGACCATCGGCACCAACCTCCTGGACGAAGTCTTCGCGCTTCAGAACGCCCAAGGCCCCCGCGCACAGGTCGCTGCGCTTGGGGAAGTTTTCACCGGCCTGCTGTCCGACCCGGAAAACCTCATCGCGCTGCTGCTCCGATCCGGTTTCGACGCCGGGTCGATCGACCGGAAGGTACTGACAGCGCTGGCCAAGAAAATGCCCTGGAACATGCCGGTCGAGATCCTGGATGCCGGGTCCGCCGCGCTGTCCCTCCTCTTGTCGCTCCAGCGGTACCTACAGGCGGGCGGACAGCCCTCCTTCGCCTCCTGGCAAAACCCCACACCGACCGAGACGCCGAAGCCGTCCGTGCCGGGTCCCGCCACGGTGCCACGGTCCGGTGGTCTGTTCGACCTGCCCGTGACGGACCTGTCCACTGCCTCCGGGGCGGAACCCTGCCGACCCGCACCGAAGCCGGTGCCATCCCCGATCCCGCAGGACGCGCAGTGCCTGTGGATCATCGCCGCGGACCTCGACGGCAACCGCCTCCCGGACCGACTCGCCCTGTGGTCCAAGGGCGAAAGCCAAAGCGCCGTAGCCCAGTTGGACAGCGGGCGGATCCCCGCCGCCGAACCACCCCGGCGCCCTGCGGTCTTCCTGTGGCGTCCGGGTGGCAGTCCGCGAATCTACGCCATCGGCGACGTCGTAGGCGACACCGGCGAAGAGGTGCAACTCGACTCCTACTCGGGCGCCAACGCAATCAGTGTCACCATCGTGTCGCTCACCCAGCGCGGAACCCTGGCCCTCACCCAATCCGACGACGGCGAGCGCACGGACCTGACTGTCGGCGGGAGCGCCAACCGACAGTCCGCGATGGAGTGCGCGACCCCCGCCGACGGGGGCCGGGAACGCCTCCTCGTGCTGTACACCGACACCACGGGCCCCGCCGACATCGTCAAGTGGAGTCGCACAGCCTACGCGTGGCGCAACGGCCGACTCGTTCCCGTCGCCGAATGGGGCGGTGTCAATCGGAGCGAAAGCCGCTCCCCCATCCAATCCTGCAGAGCCGGGCCGTACCGGGTTCCCGCCCGCGTACGCCAGGCCGAGTCTGCTCAGGAAGCGGCCGCCCTCCTGCTCGAGGCCGCCAACCGAGGTGACCGGGAAGCTGCCCGCTTCTACACCGGCGGTTGGCTCGGCGACACCTACGACAACACACCCGTCACCACCAGCGGACTCCTGGATCCCTATCCCACGCTCATCGAGCGTCATCCCCCAAACCTCGGCATCAGACTGTCCGCCTACGCGAGGACCCCGCCCGTCTGCACGGCACCCACAGCCCCCGGCAATCGGGCCCTGTCCACTCGCTCCACCTGCACCGTCACTCCGTCCGGTGGCTCGATCCCCGCGATCAAGCTCGTGGTCTGGCGCGACGACCGCACGGACTGGTGGTTCGTCGAATATCTCCCCACCTGAAGCTTGGGGCGGGGCCCACCCGTTCACCCGAAATCATCGGATGGCAGGGCGAGACCGGAGGTGACATCCCCTCAGCCGTCGGAGAACCCAGTCGACGCGATCCCTCGGACGAGGACAATAGAAATGCTGGTCAGGCGCCCGGAGCTTGACGGTGGCCTCGATCGCGGACCGTACGATCGCCTCGGCCGCTTCGATCTGCTTGTGGACAGCGGGTCCATTACGCGTGGTGCCCGGGCCAGTTGATGGGCCTGGTCGAGTCGGAAGCGGGCTGTGCCCTCGCGCCGGCCTCCCCGGCCGAGCACGTGGGGTCCAACTCCTGCCTCGGGGCACGATCCCACATGCTGCGAATGGCGGCCGGGAGCGAGCTTCTCAGCCTCGGGATCCTGATTTGCCAGCCATAGGGAGTCGCGATGGGGACACCTCACGGTGGCGGTGAACGGGCGCCGCTCCCCGGCGCGAAAGTCGATCCGACAGCAGGCGCCCGAAACAGTCGGGGCGCGCGGGGTGGTGAAGGGGCGCACCGACATGACGGTGTGCTCCTACTTGTCGCGGCGCGCCGGAACGGCGAGCTTGTCCGTTTCGTCTCTGTAGGGGGGGTGGATTGCGTGGACGGAAGCCTGATTCCAGGGATCGGTTCGGGCAGCGCGAACGACGACGTGGAGCGTGAACATGAGGCGGCCGTCGACCGCCGCCGCAGGGCACGGACCGGTGTCGCCGCCATGGCCGTCGGGTTGGCCTTGGCCTTTTTCGGAGTTCTGTTCGTGAACGGCGCGAGCGTGACCGTGTCCGTGTCGGCCTCTGCGGCGCTCTCGACCCTGTGGGGGGTCGGTCTTCTGGCGGTGATGCGGGTCCGGGCGCAGCGCTGGTTCGAGGGGCCCGACCCTGCCAGGTTGGCGGCCATGGTGTGGGCTCCGGCCCCCGGAGCGACGGCTTGGGTGCTGTGTCTGCAGGTCCTGCATCTGGCGAAGGGTCCGTCGATCCTGCTCGGTTCCGCGGCCACTCTGGGATGTGCGTCGGCCTACCTGTGCACCGTCGCGCCGGCCGTCCAGCAGGTCCAGATGCGGCACGGGCTTGTGCAACCCGCTGGGACGCGACACGCCATGGCGATGGCAAAGGCCTGCGCGGCGGCGATTCGAGATCCCCGGACCCCTCGTCTGGAAGGACACTTCGCGCGTTTGAACCATGTTCACGCCCAACTGGCGCTGTCCTTTCGCGCGGGTGACCGGCACCAGCAGGAAGCCGACCGTATGGTGCGCGCGGAGATCGTGGCGCTCCGGAACGACAGGGACTTCTGGCCGTTGCTCGCGTTCGAACTCTTCGAGGTTTTCGAGGCGTATGCGATGCTTCACGCGGATCGGGGCGGCTTCGAACCGGCACTCGCCTTTCTCGAGCATCGCGGGAGCGGTCTTCCCCCGGTGCGTGCCACCGCGGCGGAGTTGCGTGGCGATCACGCGATGGACTGTGCCGCCGACGAGCGTGAACGGGCTGTTCGGCCCGATGTTCCCCTGCCCGGCACACCTACGGCCCCTGACACCCGCCGGTCGCAGGTTCAGCATCTGGACAGCGCGGTGCGCTTCTACCGGGTGGCGTTGGACTTGACCGATGACCTGGCGGACATGCGCGTCATCCGCCATGTCAAGCATTCCTTCGCGAATTGCCTATCCGCCGTGATGCACTTCGAACTCGGCGACAGTGGCCCGGCGCCCACCCGAGCTGCCCTGGACGCGGCCGTCGCCCGTCTCGCCGGCCTGCTTCCGGACCGCCGCCACCGGTGGGGCCCCCGCCCACGCGACCTGCCCGTCCACCGACTGGGGCTGGGGAACGTCCTGTTGCTGCGGGCGACCTGGGGCGTGGCCAGTCAGCAGATCACGAACGGTGAGGCGATCGGTGACCTGCTGGCGGCCCAAGACCAGATGAACCGGGTCATCGCGGACCGGGATGCCGAGGATCATCACCACGCCGCTCTTGCTTTCCTGGCGGAAGTGCTGGAGGCGCTGGAGCGGCTCGGTCACCGGGAGGTGTCATGAGGTTCCGATGGCGACGACGTCCGCCGGCCACTGCGGAAGAGGCCCGCCGTGGCGCCGCCGCTGAGAGGGGTCGCTGGGCGGTCGCCGCGCCCTGGCCCGGACCCGCGTATACGCCACGCGCACTCACGGCCATGGACGTGGATACTGCGGCCGAAGCCTCTTGGGACGAGTTGATCAGCCTGACAAGGGCCTTCGACGCCCGAGTCCGCTGGGACTCCCGCGAGACCGCCCTGATCGCGGCCGAGGGCCTCGCCGCCGAGACGGCGTGGTACCAGTACCGCGCCAACCTCCCATGGAAGGCGGCGCAGGCGCTGGAAGGAGGCCGAGCCATGCTTCTGGGACGCCTCATCGGCGTGAATGGGCCGGCGGAGCTTGGGCGACTGCGCGACGTCCGCCAGGACGTCCTGCTCCTCGAGTACCTGGCGGCCCAGCGGACGCTGGCCTCCCTCCTGCGGAGCCAAGCCCACGGAGACATCCCGCCTGCCCCGCCGACGGTCACCTTGGGCGGTGTCTCCTTCGGGATTCGAACGGGCGACCCGCTCGCCGACGCTCACGCGCGTCTCCGCGAACTCGAAGTACGCATCGCCCACATTCTGGGCACCGGCGTCGATGCGGCCGGACCGGGCATGATCCCGCGACCCGAATTGCTGCAGACCGCCGCCGGCCGGCATGGACCTCTGGTCTACCTGGCCGCAGCGCAGGCGGGCGGTCTTGCCGTGACGATCACTCCGGATAGGCCGCCCGCCGCCGTGCGACTGCCGGCACTCACACGTGAGGAAACCGGCCGTCTCACCGCTGCGGTTCGCCAGACCGCGTCCAGCCGACTCCTCCCGGGCATTCTGGGTGACGCCCTCGAGCTGCTCACCAAGGCCCTGCGCCCGGTCTACCACCCCCCGGGCACCGACACGATCACCGTGATCGGAGCCGGCCCGATGGCCTTACTGCCTCTTGGCGCGGCCCTGAGACAAGCCATTGGGGCAGGCCTTCCGACCGAGCGCGGGCCTGCGGTCCGGCACGCACCGAGCGCGCGTCTCCTCCTTCACGCCGGACGGACAACCGCAGCGCCCGAGACTGTACTGATCACCGCCGTCCGCGTCGCAGCGCGCTTCCGCGGGACACTCCCGCGAGAGCTGAAGCGCGCAGACATCCAGGCCACAGCACTCACCCGCCTCTATTCAGGGCGGAGAGTAGTGCGAGCGGCCACGACAGCGGAGGTACGGCGCGGCGCGCGTCTCGCTGGGACACTCCACTTCCACTGCCACGGACACGCCGACGACGTCGACCCATTGGACAGCGCACTTCTCCTTGCCGACGGTGCTCTGAGCGTGCGTGACCTCATCGCGGCCGACGCATTGGCAGGACGACTGGTGGTCCTGTGCGCCTGCGAAGGCGCAGCCGTTTCCGCGCAACTGCCGGACGAAGCTCTCGGATTCCCCGGTGTGCTGCTCCAGGCGGGGGCCCGCTGCGTCGTTGCGTCGCTGTGGAAGACCGGCGAGCGCGCAGCAACTCTGCTCTTGCACCGCTTCCACCTCGAACTTCATCACAACCACCGAACGCCTCCGCACGCGCTCGCCGTCGCCCAGGACTGGCTGCGCACTGCCACCCCCGAGGAACTCGCGACGGCAGGTCGCGATATCGGCAACCCCCGGGACGCACTCATGCCGGCCCGGTTCGCCTCGCCGGAACATTGGGCCGGCTGGACCTGCACAGCCGGGTGATGTCCGAGAGACGACCTCGGGCAGCCGTTGCACCGAAAAGGAACCAGACCTCCAGAAAGGCAACGCTGATGAATGGCAAGCCCGTTGTTGAAATCGACATCGACGGCCTGGACGACACGGTGGTCAGGGAGGCCCAAGAGCTGATCGCCCAGCTCGGAGGCGAACCACGCGCCTACTGCGACGACGATATGGCGCTGGTCGAGGTACTCGCCTTCGTCGTCGTCGTGGTCACGCCTCTGAAACCGTTCCTCGAGGGCATGATGCAACGCGCCGGCGAAGGTTTGGGAGAACGCTTGCTGACTCTCCTGGGCTTCGGGGTGGCCCCGGAACCGCCACATCCCGCCCCCGTGCCACCGACGCACCAAGACTCCGCGAAGGCTGTTCTGGACGGCGAACGCGGGCACCTCTTCATCTTCCGTAACGACGCCCCGGCGCAGACGGTGCTGAACGAGGCCCTCCGTGCCCTGGCCTCGCTGGACACCACACCCTTCCCGAACCACACCCAATGGATCTGGGACAACTCTCTCGCCCGGTGGGCGGCGCTGCCGTCCGCACACATCTGAGAATCCCTGCCCTGCTGCCCGCGGCCACGATCGACGCCCCCTTCTCACTTCCCATGGAGAGCCCCTGTTGCCGCATTCCTGTGAACCGCAGGTGGCGAGACCCGAGCCGGGACGAGGCCTTTCATGTCGGGTGGGCAGAAGGAGGGGGCTGGGGACGGTTTCCCCGCTCCCGAAGGATGACGCACCCCCCACGTGCCAGTCAGTCATCGTGCGTACGGGAGGCGGCAGCCAGTCCTCAGACGACTCGTTGTGATCGAGCTGTTCGAGTATTTCGGTGGGCGTCGCACGGCCGTTCGGATCATGATCGAGGCACCGGGTGATGATGCCGGCCAGGCGAGCCGGAGCCGGCAACAGTCCGAGGTGCGACTCGATGTGCGTCGGGGCCACGTTCGAGGAGCGCCGTCCCCGTCGTGCCGAAGCCGTCCGCGGTGTGGCCGGGGCTTCGCGCCGCCCAGGACGGGACAGACTTTCGGGGACGGCGGCGCGAGGGGCGCCCCGGGCGGGGGGCCGCAAATGGGGCAGGAGCCACTGGGCCGATCGGCGGGCCGACAGGAGCGCGCGACCGGATCCGGGGGTCCGTCGGCGTGTACCCGGGTGGACCGATGCGCCTGCGCGCACACCGTCGCCGGCGGCTCGCGCATTCGTTCCCGGTGGGGGCGTCCGGTTCGTCGGCGGCATGGTCGACGCCTGCGGGTCCCGATCGCAACCGGCCTTCCGCGTCTCCACGATGCCCGCGATCGCCCGGGGCGTCACGGCCTCGGGCGAGGCCCTGGCGTTCCGTGTCCACGGTCTCGGCCGGTCGTCGACCGCTTCGACAGCGGCGACGATCGCGCACGTCCGGTGCCGCCAGTCGTCCTGTCCGACCACCACGAGATCGGGAGTTCGGTTGTCCAGTCAGTCACCGGCGCGGCGGCGTCGAGACACCGCGATACTCGCCTCGGGTCCCGTGTTGGGGGCGGGTGCCGGCGCGATCACCAACATCATCACGTCCGAGTGGAACTGGTGGTTGTTCGTCTCGTTGCTCGTGCTGGTCTCGTTGTGCGCGGCCGGGGCCACGTATCTGCCGGCGCCGACGAACGCGCCGGAACGACCCGCCGAGCATGGGGTCTCCACGCTCCCGCCGGCGAGTGCGGTCTTCGCCGGTCGTCGGACCGAGTTGGCGAGCCTGGCCTCCCATCCGAGCCGCACGAATCATCGGGCGGCGGTCCTCCTCATCACCGGCGAGGCCGGTGTCGGCAAGACCGAACTCGCGACCCAGGCCGCGCATCGATCGGCCGACCGGTTCCCCGACGCCCGACTCTTCCTGGCCTTTCGCAGCCATGGCGGCCCGTCGAGTCGCGTCGACGTCCGGGACGTCCTGCTCGACGCACTCGCCACGTTCGCCCCGCGGATGTCCCGCACCGTGCTCGACATCGACCGGTTGGCCGCGGGGTGGCGTGCCGCCACGGCGAGCCGTCGCGTCCTGCTGGTTCTCGACGACGTCGTCACGACCGACCAGGTGCTGCGCCTGTTGCCCGGCTCCGGACAGTGCCTGGTCGTCGTGACGGCCCGACGGTTGATCGCCGGTCTGGATCCGGACCTCCACGTGAGGCTCGAGGGGCTGTCGGCCGAGGATGCCGAGCACATGATCGGTGAGATCGTCCGGCGGGCCTCCTACCCGTTGCCGAACGACGACATCCGGGACCTCGCCGCCGTCCACCGACTGCCGTTGACGATCCGGCACGCCGTCGACCAACTCGTCGGCGGAAGCGGACCACCGGCCGCACGAACGACGGGTCCCGTACCCGAGATCGGCGTCTTCACCACCTCGTTCGGCCGGCTGGGTCCCCGGGAGCGTCTGGTCCTGCGTCGCGCCGCCCTCCACCCCGGACCGCACGTGACCGCCATGTTCGTGGCGGCCCTGGCGGGCTTGCCCGCAACGGACACCGAAAATTCGCTGGCCGAGTTGCACCGGTTGGGCCTGCTCAACCGACCGGACCCGCACGGATACGGATTCCACGACCTGGTCCGCACCCTCGCACTCGCCGACGCCCGGGACCACGACGACGCCGGCGAGGACGAGCGAGCCCTGACACGGCTCTTCGACAGGACGTTGGACGTGATCGACGAACTCGGAGTCCACACCAGGGCTCCGGTGACCACGAGCGCGACCCGGGACCGCCACGGCGCGGTCCTGCCACCGATGAGCGAGACCGAGGCGCTGAGTTGGATGTCTGTGTACTTCGACGATCTGCGCGCCGTGATCCGCCTCGCGATCGACCGGCGCTGGGACGGCACGTGGCGGCTCGTCGGCGGCGTCTCCTCCTACATGCGTTTCCACCGCAACATCCCCCAGGCCGAGGAACTGAACCGTTCCGCAATGCAGTTGGCGGTCGTCGCGAACGACCGGCGGGGGCAGGCAGTGTGTCACCTGTGGCTCGACCGCATGGCACGAACCCTGTCCGAGTACCCCCGCGCGGACGCGCACGCCCGCCGGGCGCTGTCCATGTTCGTCGACCTCGACGACGTCCTCGGCCAGGCGAACGCACACGCGGACCTGGCCAACATCGAACATCACCGCGGCCGGTACCAGGAGGCGGCCATCCGCGCGGAACGGGCCCGCGCCCTGTTCCTCCAGACAGGCGATACCCGGGGCCACGCCGACAGCGAGGGCGTTCTCGGCATGCTGAGCCGTCTGACCGGCGACTACCACGGCGCGGTCCAGCATCTGGATGCGGCCCTCGCCCTGTTCGCCCTCGTCGGGAACGAACGCAACCAGGCCTGGATCCACATCGAACTGGGAACCGTGTGCCGCCAGACCGGGGCCCACACGCAGGCCCGCCATCACTTTCTCCGCGCCCGCGACATCTGCAACCGCACCGACGACGCGATCCAACAAGCTTGGACCGACCGCGAACTCGGCATCCTCGCCCGGATCACCGGGGACCGTGACGAGGCACTGACCCTCCTGTCCGCCGCCCTGCGCGTGTTCACCGACCTCGGCGACCGGAGGAACACCGGCGACGCACTCGTCGAACTGGGCACCCTGCATCGGGTGAACGGTGACACCACCGCCGCGCGAACAGCCCTGGAGCGAGCGTGGACCATCTACCTCGACATCGGGAACCGGCGCGGACTCGCCTGGACGGAACTGGAACTGGGCACCCTGGACCGACTCACCGGGTCCGAGGCGTCCGCCCGGGAGCACATCGACCGGGCCGCTGCCGCCTACGCGGTCGTGGGCGACCGGTCGGGAATCGCCAGAACCCACTACGAACTGGGCTGCCTCGCGCACCTACGCGGTGAGGATGCCGTCGCGCGGACACAATGGGAGACGGCACTCGCGCTGTACACGGCCATGGGGTCCCCCGAAGCGGACGAGACACGCACCCGACTGAACACCCTCTGAGCTTGACTCTGTCGGGGATCTTGGAGTTTTCCCGCGCGCTGGCTTGATCAGCCGCGCCGGCTTGATCAGCAGGCATGCTCGGGGCTGTTTCGAAGCCGCTGCAGTTGTGAGAGTGCGATATATGGGCTGATGTCCATTTCGGGGCTGGGTCTGGGTGAGGACCCCTGGTCGGCGGGGCGAGTGGACGGTCAGGGGCCGGGCCGAGCGAACAGGCCGGCTCGGGTTCGGTGAGGATGCCCCGTGTGACCAGGCGTTTCAGCTTGGACCGGGTCCCTTCGGTGTTCTTCGGGACGATGGCCGGGTCGAGGGCTTGGCAGAGGTCGCGGGCGCGCAGCGGCTTTGCGGTGTCGGCGAAGGCGGTGAGGATCTGCTGGTAGGCCGGGTGGTCCGGGACGTCGGGTCGGGCCGGTTCGTCGGCGGGGGCCGGTGCGGGGATGTCGAGGCGCGTCTTGCGGGTGATGCGCAAGTTCTCGCCTTCCGCGTCGAGTTCCCCCAGCCGGGCGGTGAGGTCCTCAATGCGGGAGCGGATCTCTCAAGCCTGCTCCCCGAGTTCGGCCTCACGGGCCTCGACGTACTCCAGGACGGCCCTGATCTGCGGGTTGTCGCTCACGCCGTCCTCCAGGAGGCGATGGTGGATCCGGTGAGGCGGCGGGCCATGACGGAGGTCATCGCCCAGAACACCCGGGAGCGGGAGCCGGCGGGCCGGTGCTCGTAGTCGCGCACGAGACGCCGGTAGAACATCAGGATCCCGTTGGTCTGCTCGATGATCCACCGCTTGGCCTGCGGGACGAAGCCGCTGTCGGCCGGGTTGCGCTCGACGATCTCCACGTCGATGCCGTACTGCTTGCCGTGATCGACCACGGTCTTCTTGAACCCTTGGTCGGCGAGGGCTTTTTCGACCCTGTCCGTCTGTGCGGCCACGCCGTC
The DNA here is from genome assembly GCF_053594475.1 of Embleya sp. NPDC001921. Lineage (NCBI taxonomy): Bacteria > Bacillati > Actinomycetota > Actinomycetes > Kitasatosporales > Streptomycetaceae > Embleya > Embleya sp. NPDC001921. The sequence goes on along the minus strand of NZ_JBSFEO010000044.1, from coordinate 81,292 downwards.
CAGCAGGGCGGTGCCCGCGGCGTTGTCGTGCGCGGACGCCGGCAGCACGACGGCCTCGACGACCAGGCCCAAAGTGTCCACCGCCAGGCATCTCTTCCTGCCCGGCACCCGTTTCGAGGCGTCCTTGCCGGTCGTGGTGGCCGGCACCCCGACGGAGACGTGGATGCTCTGGGTGTCCATGACGATCAGGCTCGGGTCGGCTGATCGCTTCTTGTTCTCCCGCAGATGCCACCGCAGCAGGTCGTGCACGGTCTGGTCGGTGCCGTCGTCGCGCCAGAGGTAGGAGCAGTACTTCACCGCACCGGGCGGAGGCATGTCGTGGGGCAGGAACTCCCGCTGGCAGCCGGTGCGGTTCTGGTACAGGATCGCGTTCACGATCTCCCGCATCGCGTACTTTCCCTGATGCCCGCTGACCGACGGATGCCGGGCCTTCCGTGCGGTGATCACGGGTTCGACGAGCTCCCACTGCTCATCGGTGAGATCGCTCGGGTACGGATTGCGCATGTTCATGCCACAACCCGAGCGAAGCTCGAACGTCCGACTGGCAGCGACGCCCCAACGTCGCACCATCGAGCGATGACGAGAGCGACGGAACGCCACATCCCGCACTCTGAGGCCCCGCCGGCCACTGCTGACGCGGGTTCGACGGACCATAAAGGCGGGTAGAACCACCCATACTTGATGGAGCGTCATCCGGGGGCCGCGTTTGTCAACACAGGATCCGCAGGCTGCGGCTTTAGGTCCCGGTGGGCCGAAGAGGGTCTTCCTCAGCCATACGCGTGACATCGCGCGGCATCCATCCGATCGGTCCTTCCTGGACGCGGCGGTCGGCGCGGTCAACAGGGTGGCGTGGGCTCCGGTCGACATGCAATGGTGGACCGCTGAATTCGGGACAGCGGCCGAGGTCTGCCGGGCCAAGGTACGGTCCTGCGACATCTACGTGGGCATCATCGGGTTCCGCTACGGCTCTCCGGTGCGGGACGAGCCGCATCACTCTTATGTGGAGCTCGAATTGGAGACGGCCACCGCCATGGCCATTCCCCGGCTCCTCTTCCTCGTCGACGAACAGCCCACGGTCGACCTGCCCGCGGAGTTCTTCGGGACCACAGACCCTGACATCCGGCAGAGGGAGTTCCGCGGACACGTCCGGGACGCGGATCTCGTCAGCGCGAAGGTACGCAGCCCGGCCGAACTCGAAACCCTCCTGTACCAGGCACTGGTGCAAGCGCAGTGGCAGGAACGGATGACCGACTCGACCCGGCCCCGCGGCGGGCCAGGCGGCTGGCTGGGCAAGGCGACGGCCTTCGCGCTGGGAGTCGTGATCGCTGACGAACTGCCCGACGACTCTCCCGAGGGAACCGCGTAGTGGACCCCTCGATCAATCCTCTGACCTCCGTGATGGCGCTGAACACTTTCTTCCGCGGCAGCGCGTTCACGCAGGCGCTGAGCGCCATCGGCGACGTGCACTTCGCCGCGGCGCTCAGCGCCATGAAGTCACGGCCCGACAGTCCCGAACGGGAGGCCAATGTCCGGGAGGCCCGGACCCATCTCCGGGCCGCCCACGTCGCGTATCGACAGTATTGGGCGTCGGAGCGCAGGCAGGCCTTACTTCGGGGCAGCAAGGGCATCCTGTCGTTGCCGTTCACCTTGGCCCAGGAGAAGGACGCGAACGCCTGTCGACTGCTCTGCTACACGTACGCGTACTTCGCGGACTGGGAGTCGGCCCTGGAATGGCTGGACAAGGAGGAGAAAGCCCGTGCCACACCCCAGCCGGTCGGGCTGCTGACCGTCCTGAGAGCCGACGCGTTCGCCCGACTGGTGAGGCTTAAGAACCGCATCCATCTCCCGCCACTTGCGGACGACCGACAGAACCTGCTGGCTCTACGCGCCGCTGGGTGAAGGGCCAGACGCGGTATGACATGGACTGGCGGACAACACGACGGTCAGTGAGGTCTGGGCCGAGCAGAGCGCGTGGTCGCAGGCGGCCATCCGGCTCAAGTCCGCCGTTGAGCGGGCGCGTGCGGCGGTGCTGGCGCTACCTGCGGGATGCGCACCCACCAGGCGTAGTACGGGACTCCGTCCTCGGACGAGTCGTAGTCCACGCAGTTCTCGTACACGCAGCCCACCGTGGCGGCGCGCTCGGTCATCGCCTGCTCGGTACGCTCGGCCAGGTCCGGCTCCTCACCGGCCGATCGGTCCGGGTCGTCGACGTTGATCCGCCACACCACCCACGCCATGTTCTGCCAGCCGATCATCGTTTCCGCGCCCGCACTCCGCGTCGTTACCCGGCGTCCAGTACAGCAGCGGGCACACCGGTGACGTGCCGGTTCACCGATTTCGAGTTCGTCGACGAGCCGACGCGAACCCACCCTGTGCGGCGATCGCGCTCGTTCGGCGACGTGGAGATCGTCGCCCAGGGCCGTGCGCCGTCAGTGGCGGAGCCTCCCTCCTTGGCGGTGGCGAGGGCAAGGTGGCCCAGGCGGGTCCGGCGGCAGACGATCTCGCGGAAGGACCGGCGCAGCCGGGCGGAGCCCCCGGGTCAGGAGCGGCCTCGGATGCGGTCCAGGTCCGCGTCGAGGACGGCGAGAATCCGGATGATCCCGCAGCTCCGGTTCCCGCGCCCAGTCCTCGAGGTCGGCCTTGTGCGCGGTGCGCACCTCTTCGACGCTGGTGTCGGTGAGGATCGCGATCAGTTCCGCGCGCGTGTCGCTCAGGCCGCGGTAGCGGTTCGCGGGGGCGAAGGAGGAGGCGGCCTCGGCGGGGAGAGTGGAGCCGGCTGCGGCGAGCCCGTCGACCACCCACCGCCGGAACGGCGTGTCCTGGGTCCTCCAGGCTGGTGAATCGCAGCCCGAGAGCCGGCAAACTTGCAGATCAGGCCGCGAATCCCACGCCTGAGGAAAACTCGTAGCCGCCCCAGTCCGAACCGAGATCGGCCAGGACCTCGTCGGTCCACAACTCGTCCGGTCCGTGTTCGTCGCCGGTCGCCCAGGCGCGCGGACGATGGCGTCCCAGCGGCGGACGTTGACGCTGCGATGGCCGGCCACGCCCGATCGGCGGTGCGGCTCGCGCACCCCGGACTGGTCGTGCGGGTGCAACTCCACACGGGTGCCGCGGCCGTCGTTGTTCAGCCGCCGGGTCAGAGAGCGGGCCACATCGCGCCTGCGCAGAACGCGGTACGCGGTATCGATCCGGCGCAGGTTCGCCCGATTGGGGATTCGGTCCTCGGCGAGCCACGCGGCCAGGGTGCGCGGTTTGACGGCGATGCCGGCGGTGTCCATCGCCTCGTAGCCTGCGCCGGAGGCGGTGAGGTAGCGCAGGCGTGCGGCGAGCCCGCGTTCGGTGTCGACGGGCGAGGTGACGCCGTCGGCGAGTTCGTCCAGGCGCTCGGCGGCCAGGGCGGAGGCGCGCATGCCGCGCATCCCGTACTTGCCGGGCTCCAGGGAGCGGTACGGCATGTGGGGTCAGGTCCTCTCGGGCGAGGAGGTGGTGGGAGCGGCGGGATCGGTGGTGTGGGGCATCAGCTCTTGTCCTTGGCCTGGAGGGTGTAGGTCTCCTTGATCTTCACGTCCCCCACGCCGCGGCCCTCGGTAAAGGCGGTGCGCCAGTCGCCGCCGGTGAGGTGGAGTTCGTCGGTGCCCATCACCCGCACCACCGTGAGGCCGCCCTGGTGGGCCTTGAAGGCCTTGACCCACAGGTTGGAGAACGCCTGGGAGCGGATGATGTGCATCCAGTCGGGACGGTTGATCTCCCGGTTGTAGTTCGAACCACCCATCGTGGACACGAGTTTGGCGTACATCTGCTTCACATAGTCCAGGGTGACGTCGTCTCCGTCCGCGATCGCGGCGTCGCGGGCGTCGCGCCGCGCGGTCCGCAACCGCTCCAGAAGGTTCTCCGTCGCCACCGCCGTCCAAGACTCCAAGATCTGCGGTTCCTCGCACATGTGCCCGTAGGCGGGCGACGCGCACCGCAGGAGCAGGCGCAGGGTGGGGTCGGTGATCCACAGCGGGCCGGGCTCGTCCCGGTCGCCGAGCGGGTTCGGGAGATCGTCGTGCTCCCAGGCCGGGGGGTCGACGAGGTAGATCCCGGCGCGGCGGCGTTTGCGCCCGCGCGGTCCGTCGAAGTCGTCCAACTCCGGGCCGGCGCGGCGTTCGAGCGGGCCGATCGGCAGGTGGGCCTTGAGCGCGGACAGGTCCGCGGCGTTCATGTCCAGCGCGACGACCTCGTGATCGCCCGGGGGCAGGTGCCTGTTGCGCCACTTGGGGCGGGCCTCCCAGACCGCGTCCGACTACTCCTTGCTGCGCTTGCGCAGCAGGTCGGGCAGGGGCGGGTACCAGGTGCTCGTAGCGGGACCCGGCCCGGGACAGGCCCAGGAGCTCCATCACGTCCGGGATCGCCCGGCGGGCCAAGGCCTCGCTCGCGGCGGTGATGTCGCCCTCGGCGGCGGCGAGTTCCTCGGCGACCGCGCCGGCGATCGCACCGGGCAGCGGGTCCTCGTCGGTGTCCACCACAACCCTGCGCGCCGGCTTCGACGCGGTGGACGCGGTGTGGGTGGTCCCGCGGACGGGCGTGGTCGTTGTGCGGGGTGAGGTCGCCGGTGGGCCGGCTGCGGGTCGGTCCTGTCGGCCCTCGGCTCGTTCGCGAGGAGCGGGGACGGGGGGCTCGGCGGTGTCGGGCGGCGCCGCGTCGTCCGGCCCGGCCGAGCCGGTCCCGTTCGAGGCGGTCGAGGCCGGTGGGGGGTCGGTGAAGCGGACGTGGGCGAGGTCGGCGTGCAGGGCCGCCTGGGCGATGGTTGCCCAGGTCGCGTTCGGCGACGATCGCAAACGCCTGCTCACCCTCACGCGTCAGATGCACCACGGTGTCCGCCTCGGCCAACGCCGCGCCGACCTCGTGAGGTTCACCCGCACTCGTCTCCCACACGGCGACCACCGGCACGTCCAGATCCGCAGCCAGACGCCGCAACGCGGCCACACCATGGCGGACATCGCGGCCCGCGAGGCCGGCCGCGCCGGGCAGGAGGTCGTTGAGCGGGTCCACCGCGACCAGGCGCAGGCCCGCGATGTCGGCGGCGGTCTCGCGGAGCAGGTCCAGGGTGAGGTCGGCGCCGTCGTCCAGGAGCAGTCCCCCGGCGGCCAGGCGCGCCGATGCCGCGTCGGCGGCGTGGCGTTCGAGGTCGGTGAGGGTGCCCGCGCGCAGCCTGCGGTGGTCCACCCCGGCGGCGGCCGCGGTCAGGCGGGTGGCGATGTCGGCGCGGGGGCGGCCGGGCGTACACGAGAGCACCGCATTCGGCTTGTCGGGGTATCTCGCGCCGGGGGCGCTTGAGCGGTCGACCTCCCGGCCTCGGCGGCGGGACGAGAGGCGCGAGAACCTCCCATTCCACATCGGACAGATCCGTCCCGTACACAGCGCGTGGCCCGACCATGACCCGCATCCCTTGAGAGAACCGACTACCAAGCCGGCTTCCCTGAACACCCCTTCTCAGACACCCTCTGGTCGGCGCGCAGGACCAGGCGGTGCGCACCGGCGAACCGGGCCGGCCCGGTATTGACCCCAACTCCAAATAGTGCTGATAATACTAGCACTATGAGATGGGTAATCGATCACACGTCGCGAGAGCTGCTCCCGCACCAGGTCGCCCGCTGCGTCCGCCAGGGCGTGGCCGCGGGCGATCTGGCCGTCGGCGAGCAGCTGCCCCCGGCTGCCGAGCTGGCCGAAGCGCTGGCAGTCGACCGCAATACCGTGCTGGCCGCCTACCGGCAGCTCCGCGACGAGGGGCTGCTCGAATTCCGCCGGGGCCGCGGCGCGCGGGTGGCGTCCGCGGTGCCCGAGCCGTCGCCTGTGCTCGACGCCGCCCAGGCCCTGGTGGCCGAGGCACGCCGGTACGGCCTCGGCCAGAGCGACCTGATCCGTCTCATCGAGCGACTGATGTAACCCACAGGACGCTCGCCGAGCGTCTTGGCGTGACTGAGAAGATCTGGGGAGAGGACAAGACCCGATGACGACCTCCGCATTCGCCGGCCCCGGCCGGCACTCGGTCTACACCGGACGGGCCACGAACTGGCCCATGGTGGTGCTGAGCGTCGCCTTGGTCGTGCCGCTGGTGGCCCTGAGCAACATGGCGGCGGGCGACCACGGCGAACTGGTGATCCTGCTGCTGGCCATCAGCACCGGCGTGCTGCTCGAGGTGCTGACCTCCGCCAGCGTCCGTACCGCTGCGGGCCCCCACGGTGTGACGGTCCGGTTCGGTGTGCTCGGCCTGCCGCGCTGCAGGTACCGGTTCGCGCAGATCGCCCACGCCGAGGTCATCGACCTGTCTGTGTGGTCCGTCGTGTACGGCTTCTGGTGGACCCCGCGCCGGACGTGCTGCACGCTCCGCTCCGGGCCGGCCCTGCGCCTGACGCTGCACTCCGGCCGTACGGTGACCATCACGGTGCCGGACGCCCCTGCGGCCGTCGCCGTCATCCGCGAGGCCGCCTCACACTGAAGTGTCCCGGCGAAGAAGGCGTCGACCAGGCTGTCCGGCACGTCGGCGAGCGCCGCCGGTTGTGCACACCGGCCCTGGCAGCCATTGCCGCCTGCTGCACCCTCGCCGCCGGCTCGCGCCATGCCTCACGGTCATGAGCACACAAGATCATCTCTACCGCTGACCGCTGTGCCGATCTTCCTCAACACCGGAGAATCGATCCTTGAAGACACTCGTCGCAGTTCTCGCCTCCGCCGCCATGCTGCTGGCCGGCTCGCCCGCCGCGGCTGAGCCGCCGCCTGTCCTGCCGTCCCGGACGGCCGCCGGGGCCGACATCCGGCTGACGTTGCCGCAGCCGACCGGACCGGAGCGGATCGGAACCGTCTCGCTGCATCTGGTCGACCGGTCCCGGCCCGATCCGTGGGTGCCGGCCGAGAAGGTTCGCGAGCTGATGGTGCAGATCTGGTATCCGGCGCGCGACGTCCGCGGCCATCCGCGGGCGGGTTGGGTGTCGCCGGGCGTGGCGGCCCGCATCAACCCGCCGGGGAGCGGCTTCGTGCTGCCGGTCACGCACGGACACACTGGCGCGCCGGCCGCCTTGGGCCGCCGGCCGGTCGTGATGTACTCACCCGGCTTCGGCGGGGAGCGCACCGAGAGCACGGCGCTCGTCGAGGACCTGGCCAGCCACGGCTTCGTCGTCGTGACGATCGACCACACGCACGACGCGCAGTTCGTCGAGTTCCCGGACGGGCGGATCGCGACCCACGCGATCCCGCCCCCGGTCGGCCCCGACGATGAGGAGGCGTCGCTGGGCAAGGTGCTCGACGTCCGGGTAGCCGACACCCGCTTCGTCCTCGACGAGCTGACCGCGATCAGCCGCGGGCGCACCCCCGACGCATCGGGCCGGGCGCTGCCACGGGGACTCGCGAAGGCCCTCGACCTGTCCCGGGTCGGGATGTTCGGCGCGTCGCTCGGCGGTGCCGGCTCGGCCGAGACGATGCTGGTGGACCGCCGGGTGCAGGCCGGGCTCAACCTGGACGGCACCTTCTTCGGCCGGGTGCTCACCGCCGGCCTGGACCGGCCGTTCCTGATGATGGGCGCCGACTACCAGAGCCCCGACGACGCCGACCAGACCTGGGATCGGATGTGGGCCCGGCTGCGCGGCCCGCGGTACTGGATCCAGCTGAAGAACGCCGGGCATCTGTCCTTCACCGACTTCCAGATCCTGCTGCCTCAGAGCGGAACTCCAGCGGAGGACAGCGAGCCGCTGATCGGTGGCATCGACGGCGAACGGTCCATCGCCGTCCAGCGGCCGTACGTGCGGGCGTTCTTCGACAAACACCTGGGCCACCGCGGCGGCCGCCTGCTGACCGGTCCATCGGCGCGCTTTCCGGAGATGCGTTTCCTACCGTGAGCCGGCCCTTGAAACCGATTGGCAGCGGGCCCTCATAGGCGTACGCGGGTGTACAGAGAGTCACCGAAGGCCCAGGTCAAGCATCGGTTTCAAGGGCTGCCTCCGAGCGCATTCCGAGCGCGGATCCCCACGGACGAGGTGCCCTCATGGCGGATTTTGCGGGCGCACGCGGATTCGGACGACTCGGCGGCGAGTGCACGGAGCACACTCAAGGTTGGCCCGGATGCCGGATTCGCGCACAGGTCGGGGTCGTAGTGGTGGTTCGGCAGCGGGCGCGGACCGTCGGCGGGGGCCGCGAGGCGGCGGGTCAGGAGCAGCGGCATGGCCATGGAGAACCCTTTCGTGTGCGGCGGGTATCTGATGGTGCTCGGGTCAGGGGCGTGGCAGGGTCGGAGCCGCGACTCCGTCGTCGAGTTCGAGGGACAGGCGGGCCGCGGTCTCGTGTACGGCCTCTTCGGTGCGACCCAGGATGCTCAGGTCGGCGCATTCCCACGAGTCGTGCCGGGAGAGCCAGACGACGACGGCGTCCCGTGCGCCGAAGAAGTGGAACGTGTTCCCCACCTCGTCCCACGGCAACGGGCCGAGCGCGGGCAACGTCGCCCGTATGTGCCGGCCCCGATCCTCCGTCGTCCCGTACGCGGCCACGTCACCGGTGAACGCGTACTGCGGCAGGACGCGCACGAGGGCCATCTGCACGAGCCACTCGGTCATCGACCGACTCGACATCGCCCACTCGTGGCCCTGTTCCTCGGACTCCTCCCGCTCCTCGGATTCCTCCCATTCCTCCCCGGGGCCCACCCACACGGGCGGATCCGGCAGGTGCGCGTCGGCGGCCCGGAAGGCCCACGCGCAACAACCCTCGTACTCCGTCATGAAGATCGAGTGTTCCCCGAGCCGCCGCGTCGGCCAGTCCAGGTAGGTCTCGTACAGGCCGCGGTCGAGGAGATAGGAGTTGCGGACCGAGCCGAGCCAGTCGGCGAGGGCGTCCGGAACGTCGTCCGATATCGGCGGTTCGGGTTGCCAGGGGTCGGTCAGCGCCTCGACGTGGCCGAACTCGCGGAGCAGATCGGAAACCAGGGTGCGGCGCTGCGGCCAAGGGGCGGACAGGCGTTCGGCGAATCGTTCGTAGTCGATCATGCCGCGCAACTCTATTCGAGGGCTATGACGTGGATATGGTGCCTTCGGGGATGTCGGCGGTCTTCGCCTTGTCGCCGGCGGGCAGCAGGTGCTCGTAGCCGGCGCTGCGCCAGACCAGCCTCTTGAACTGTTCCGGCGTCAGGACGCCCCGCCACGGTGTGTCGCCGGAGCAGAACACCGCTTCGCACGCGGGGCAGTAGTGCGCCGGCTTCCACATCGGGTCGGCCCGCGCCTCGCCGGCCGTCGAGGTGATCGCCGACGAGGTCCTGCGCTACTTCGCCGAGCAGTTGACCCGGCGCCACCTCGCGAGGTTGCCGACAATCACCGCACACGCCTGCGCGACGCGACCCGCCGGGCGGCGTCCGTGCGCCCGATGGCCGAACTGGTGATGCTCGCGTGGAGGGCGGCCCGGAACGGTGCCGCCGCCGCTCAGACGCACCTCCGCGCCCCGAAGGCGAACATGACCGTCCACGCGGTCAATCAGCTCGAATCCGACATGCAGAAGGCATCTGCGGACCCGGATCACCACATCAAGCCCGCCTCGTGGCAAACCGAACCCGCCGCGCTGACACGGACGCTGTTCCTGACGGTCCTCAACGAGAAACCACGCACCATCTCCGTGCCCGGCGTCATCGCCGCCCTGCCGCCCCCGATCGTCCTCCCGGCGCAGCGCGAAAGCGACGAGGACGAGGACCAGGAGGAGGAGTCGGTCCTCGACGGGGATCGGGCGTTCACCTGGCTGAGCGAGAACCTCGACGCCTGGGAGGGGGTGGACTTCCGCGACCTCTTGGAGGGCGACGCCGAGGTGCACGAGGAGCTGATCGGGTGCGACTGCGGAACGACCGGACACGAACTTCCGGCCCGGGACGCGCGCGCTCCCGGCATTGTTCGACGACCTGTCTCCGGTCGTCGGCGGAAGCCCGGCCGCCCTGGCGGTCGTCGGCGCCGCTCGTCGCCTCCTGGCCGACCACGCCGTCGAGGACTGTGTTCTGGGATCGATCGGCGGCACCGGTGTCTACTTCGGCCGCTTCCTCCGTCCCGCGAAGCCCGTGCCCCCGCCGGTCGAGATCCCGCAATGGTGCGGGAATTGCGACGATGACAAGGTCCCCGGCCATTTCGGTGTTCGCTGGCGAATCGACAACGACGGCCGGGCGTACAAGTGCCCGGACTGTCATCCCTACGCCCATCCGTGGCGCGGAAAGACGGATGAACACGCCACGCGGATGCCCGACCGTGACGTCTGCGAGGGGCTCATCGACGAGGCGTGATCCGGCCCCCTACACCGACGACACACCCCGGACGGCATCTTGTGGGCAATGCTCCGCGACGGAAAGTGCTACGAGGTTCTACCAACCGTCACGACACCCGCTTGACATCGTCATTGGGAAGTTCTTTAAGGTCTGACCTCGAACGGCGGCTCGAACATGATCACCCGGATGGGTATTCGCCGGACGTGAGGGCGGCCTTCGGCTGATCCCGTGCTTCGACCAAGGACGCACTCGACCAGCCGAAGGCCGTGGGGATGACTCTGCTGCAACACGATGTCCGGCAGGAAGCGTTCGCGGAAGCGTCACGCCTCCGGGATGACTTCCATGCATGTCTGACCGGTCGGCGCGACGTGCTGTTCGAGCTGACCGACGCGCTGCTGTGCGCCGATGGGCCGGTGACGTCGCCGGTGGACCCGACACTGCCGGCCGAGCATCGGCGCGGGCACGGCGCGCTTTACGACGCACTCAGCCGCGGCCAAATCGATGCAGCTCGGTTGCGGCGGACGCCGGCTGCACTGCCCCAGCCCCGGGCCGGCGACGGCCGGCTCGTGCTGCCGTGGACGTGAGCAACTGGCTGCGGCCCGACGCCGAGTGCAGCGCGGAGAGGCTGTTCTGCCACACCTACGGGCGTGGCCGGGACCAGCATCTGATGATCCCCGGCCGGCCGTACACGTTCGTGGCCGCGCTGGAGAGCGGCCGAACCTCTTGGTGTCAGCCGCTGGACGCGGTCCGGCTCGGCCCCGAGGCCGACGGTGCCGACCTCACCGCCCGACAGGTCCGCCGTGTGGTCGGGGATCTCATCACCGGCGGACGGTGGTACGAGGGCGATCCGGACATCCTGGTCGTCTTCGACGCCGGCTACGATGCCCCGCGCCTGGCCCACCTGCTCCAGGCCTGCCGGTGGAGGTGCTGGGCCGGCTGCGGTCGGACCGGGTGATGCGCAAACCCGTACCCAGTCCGTGGGTCTCACCGCCCCAGGGCGGACGTCCGCCCAAGCACGGCAAGGAGTTCCGGTTCGCTAAGCCGGAGACCTGGGGCGAGCCGGACGCGGCCACCACACAGGTCACCGACCGCTACGGCACCGCCTCCGTGATGGCGTGGGACCGCATCCACCCGCGGCTCACCACCCGCTCCGCGTGGATCGACCACGACGGCGAACTCCCCCTCCTGGAGGGGACGTTGATCCGCCTGGAAGTCGACCGGTTGCCGGGCGGCGGAGAGCCGCTGCCGGTCTGGCTGTGGTCCTCGGCCACCGGCAGGTCCGGTGCCGAAGTGGACGTGCGCCGGCAGGCGTTCCTGCGAAGGTTCGACCTGGAGCACACGTTCCGCATGATCAAGCAGACGCTCGGCTGGACCCGCCCGAAGGTCCGCACCCCCGAGGCGGCCGATCGCTGGACGTGGCTGGTCATCACCGCCCACACCCAGCTCAGGCTCATCCGTCCGATCGCCGAAGACCTCCGCCGGCCCTGGGAGAGGCCCGTCGAACCGAACAGGCTCACTCCGGCCCGAGTCCGTCGGGGGTTCAGGAACCTCCGCCCGGCCTTGGCCTGCCCGGCCCGTGCGCCCAAACCCACCAGACCCGGCCCCGGCCGGCCGCTCGGCTCCAAGAACAAGCGACCGGCCACCCGCTACGACGTGGGCAAAACCGTCCGACGCCCCGAGACCGTCATCGAACGCGACCGACCCAGACCTTGAGAGGGTCGGTGGGATGGTCCGAGTCTGTCTTCAACCCCGGTGGTCAGGTCGCGGTGGGGATGTGGCGCGCCCCTGCGAGTTTGGCCACCGTTCGAAGCCTCGTGAAGTAGGAGGCGCAGTACTCCTCGTTGATCATGGGCACGACCTTGTCGAGGTCGGCGATGCATGCCCAGAGGATGGCAATGCCATTGTCGTCGAGTCCGCCGTTCAACTCTCTCCGGACGAGGCCGGCAACGTCGGCGTCCAGGAGGACGAAGTCGACGCCCTCGACGTCCACGCCCCGGAAGCTTGCCGGAAACGGTGCGCGCAGGTGCTCCTTCCACAACCGGGCGAGTCGGTTCTCAGGCTGTGCTCCGCTCATGTCGGCCGCTGTTGCTTCCGCCGCAGCAGGTGAACGAAGGAGCAGGGCGACGGCATCGAAGACAGCACGCACCAGGTGGACGGCCATGACCGGGCCGAGGTCGGCACTGATCACGCCCTGCACGAGTTTGTCGCGCAGGAGTCGGCTGCGGTCCAGCTCTGTGGCGAGTTCGGCAGCGATGAGCTCCACCTCGGTGGCCTGCTCGATCAGGTCCCGGAGTGGCTTGTCGACGGCCAACCGCTCGGCGAGGACGCGCTCCAGGGCACACAAGGAATGCATGACGGCGACGGTGGCGAACTCGTACCGGTAGTAGGAGTGCCTGATGAGTTCACGGGATGTCTCCAACGCGCTCATGACGTACATGGACGCGCCGCCGGGCAGAACCAGGTCGGCAACCAGGTCGTGCATGCCCGCATAGTCGAGAACGACATCGCGGGCGCGCGGGTCCGGCAGCGGGAGTGGGCCGGGCACCGGCTGCAGGGTGTTCACCGGTGCAGTCTCGTCGACCGAGGCCGTCGCAGCCATCGGATTCGCTCGGGGCAACGCTTGGCGACCCGCTGCCGAAGTCCGGTCCGACCTTGAAGAACAAGCTCGGTACCTGTTCCCAATCCCTTCCGTGCCATCGTGGTGCCATGATCATCGAAGTTCGCCCTGCCTCGGTTTTCGAGGATGTACGTGCCCTGGTGGGCCCGAAGTCGCCGGATGCCAACGTGTGCTGGTGCCTGAGCTACCGCATCCCGTCCAAGCTCAACAACGAGTTGCGCGGGCCTGACCGCGGCGAATACGTCGCCGGACTGTGTCGTGCGGAGCCCGCGCCGGGGGTGCTCGCTTACGACGGCAACGAGCCGGTCGGCTGGGCCGCCGTGGCGCCGCGCTCGGAGACCTCCTTCGCACAGAGCCGCAAGATCCCGCACGTGGACGATCTCCCGGTCTGGTCGCTGTGGTGCATCCGCGTACGCCCCGGCCACCGCAAGCAGGGGATCACGCACGCACTGATCGCCGGTGCCGTCGAGTTCGCCCGGTCCCAGGGCGCGCCGGTGATCGAGGCATATCCGCTCGACAACGGTGACGCCCGGGTGGACGTGACGATGGCGTATGCCGGGATCCGGAGGAACTTCGAGCGCGCCGGGTTCGTGCACGCCGCCGACACCACCTCCGTACTGGCCGGCCACCCCCGCGTGCTGATGCGCCTCGACCTGCGCTGAGTACCTGTTCGCAGTCCCTTGCCGCCGGCGGCCTCGGTACCTTGGTAGGAGGCGGAAGACGGCTCATCCCGACGGCGATCGGGACGACCCGGGCCAAAGCCGTCGAGATGGTCGATTCGTTCTGCCCCACCGGCCCCAGACTCCCCGGAAGTTCCGTTCGCGTTCCGGTCACAGTGACCGTTCGGCGATCGCTTCCCGACTCGCCCGGGCCCCGGATTCTCTCCTGGATCAAGCTCTTGACCTGTGCATTTGCGGGGGTTCAGGAATAGGTGCTCAGGCGCACGACCGTCCCGGCGCAGCCGGGCGCACCACCGAACGACTGCGCGCGAACGGCGCGTGCTACCACCGCGACTCGAACGATGTGATCGATGGCGGCGCCCGCCTGGTGACAACCCGAAGGTGTCACCGGGCTGGACACGGCCGCCGACACCGGACGTCCCACAATCGGGCGAACCGTGCCCTACGGGGTGCCGTCGGCGCCGGAGTCGCTGCCGTTGAGGTTGCCGACCTTGCGGCGGTAGCGCCCCTGGGCGGCCTGTTCGGACCCGACGCCGAGCGCGGCGGCGATCGTCTTGAACGTGAGCAGCGGCTTGCCGGTGTCGGCCCCGGGCAGACGGGCGGCCGGGAGCAGGGCGGCCTCCATGGAGTCCAGATCCGCGCGGGCGACCCGAAGCAGTGTCAGGGCGTCGACGACGACGTCCGCGCGGTCCTCGGGCATCTCCGTGATTCCCATCGTCTCCCGCCACCGCGGGTTGGAGGCGAACAGGCGGCGGGCCCGGTGGGCTTGGACCGCGTGCAGCAGCACGGCGACCGACGCCTCGGGCTCACGGTCTCGGACCCGGTTGTGGATCCGCGGTGTTGCCCGGCCTTCTCACATCCTGCGGCGCCGCAGGTCGACCGCGCCGGGCCGAAATCGGCGTCTTCGTCCGCAGGCCGCGCGCACGAACAACGCGAGGTTCTCAAATCGTGCCGAGCCACGGGCCGGGACACCGCTGCCCAACCCGCCATCGATGGAACGTGATCCCTGCGTCCGCCGCCGATACCGCCTCCGGGCGGAACACGTTCGCGCGCGATGATGACGGCGTGCTCCCTCCGAGACTGCTGTGGCGTGATGCGCGGCCGATCCCCCGCCCGGACCCGCGGGACGTCGTGATCGAGGTGGTGCGGGATCCGTCGTTCCACGAGCCGTCCGAGACGGATCCGTGCGTCTCCTTCGGATACGTGTGCCTCACCCACGACCGCGCCTACGTCAGGGGGGGGGTTGCGGCGAGGGAGAGTATCTCGTCGCCTGGGAGTGCTCCGTGCACGGCCTGGAGAACATCGGGGCCCACCGCTCACGCACCGATTCCCCGCAGGATTCACCCCCGCCCTCACCCCGGATCAATACGCCGAACTCGAGAACGACCCGTACCCCGAGGGCTACACACGCCCGGCCGGACGCCGCGACGGGATCCCGGGTCGATCCGACGAACGGATCACCGCGTGGCGGCGCGCCGCCAACGAACCGTTCCATCCCTGACGCGGTAAGCGAGCGGTCCGTGAACACCACACAGGCACACCGACAGCCACCCGGTCGGCGCGACAGCGGGCGGATCGCGCGCGGACCCCGTCGGATCGCGGGGTGGTGGTGTGCTCGAACTCGCGTGCCGCGCGGGGTTGTCGCCCCGTGCCCGCAGCCTCCCCGAAGGCAGGCGCGGATCGGCCGCGGCCGGGAATCCCCCGCTGCACGAGGAACGCCCGTACCAGCACAAAGTGTTGCGGTTGCACGTCGAGTGCGGGCGGCGGGACGAGCTCCCGGCGGGCGTCTTCGTCTCCCCGACCGGACTCGGAGAACGGCACATCGACTTTGGCCCGTCTCCGCGGGGTCACACCGCCCCGTCGCCGTCCCCGAGCACCGCCTCGTGGCCCTGACCGTCCTACCGGGCGGGAGCGCCGACACGACGAGACGACATGGCAGCCCTACGAGAACGTGCACGCCAAGGGCGCCGCCCCTTCGGCCGGGGGCGACGGCTTCGACCCGTGGAGTGAGCCCGCCATATGCCCGGTGGGGCCGATGAAGGCCGACCGCCCTGCTCCTACGCTCCGAGGAGTTCGTACACGGCTTCGACGGTGGCGGCTGCGCAGTCCCCGCTCGCGGACGGGGACTTCGCGGGCCGGGCCTCCCCCAGCCCCCGGCGACGCGGGCCCACGCGCGGCCCGGAAAGGAAGGGCCCGCGGGCGGCGCCGCTCGGCGCCGAGGGCAGCGCGCGCAGGGTGTGGTCGCCCGGTTCCTCGAATGCGGCCGTCGAGGTGCCCGCCGAAGTGTCGCGGCGGCGTCCGTGGCGGCTGGTTGAATGCGGTCCCATGACGGATTGGTCGCTGCTTTATCACTTCGAAGGCCCGGCGGACGACATACCGGCCCTGTTCGCGAATCTCACCCCGCAGAACCGGGAACGAAGCTGGCGCGACCTGCACGGCAAGCTGTGCCGGGACGAGAGCGTCTGCACCGCGAGCCTCGCCGCGTTGCCCCTGTTGTGGGAGGTCGCCGTCGGCGGAGCCCCGGAGGATCGCGACGCGGCGGTGTCCCTGGCCGGCGAAATCGTCTCGGCGGGACGCCGGTACCGCGCATACGACTCGGCCCTCGCGCCACACGCCCTCCGAATCGCGGAGATGGCGACCCTCGCGGACGCGCACCTCGCCGACCACGCGCACGAGAGGCACTACATCCGTCTGCTCCGCGACATGCTCGCGCTCGAGGGGTACCTCGCCTGGGCCTGGGTGCTCGACGACCTCACCGACACGTTCCTCGCCGTGCACTGCCCCCACTGCGGCGCCGACGTCACCATCGCGGTGGGCGACTACGGCGATTACTCCGCGATCCGCGACTGGCACCGAGGCGACATCGACCGTCGCCCGCTGCGGCCGGCCGCGGCAGGGGAACTGTCCCCACTGGGCGCACGCCTGCTCTCGATCGCGACCCGCGACGGGCACGTCTCGTTGGCCCGCGGCCTGGCGTACCTCTTCGGAACAGCGCAATGCCCGCCCTGCGCGAACCCGTTCGCGATCGCCCCCGCATTCGAGAAACGCGTCGCATCCGACGGCGAGCCAAGGCTCCCGGGAACATGAACGCCCCGGCCACACCCGGGAGACGATCCCCCGGCCTCGGGCGCCGCGATCTCCGGCACACGACATCAGAAGCAGGGTTCGGGTGCGGGGCCGGACCAGGAGTCGGGGTCGAGCATCTGCCCCAGAGTGTGGGACAACCCGTCGACACCGGTGTCCTCGACCTGCCTCATCCACGGCGACGGCGACAGCAACCGGTGGAGTTCGGGGGTGACGCTCTCCTCGATCACGGCGCGCAGGGCGTCGGGGACGGCATCGTCGACCAGACACAGCCACCCCAACGCGGCACCCACCCTCACCTCCGCGGGGCCGGTCGGATCCGACCACAGGGCGCGCGCGAAGGCGACGGTGTCGCCCGGGTCGTGTTCGTGGGCGAGTTGGGCGATCGCCAGGACCAGGCCCGCGCGCACCCGGGCGTCCTCCTCGACGCCCAGGCGCTGATGCAGGGCGGTGGAGATCTCCCGGGCCCGACCGGAGGCCGCGGCGAGGGCGTACGTGGCCGCCTCCCGTATCTCGGGGTCGGGGTCGTGCAGGAGCGCGATCGGGATGTGCGCGTCCGCGGCGATCGCGTCGCGCGCCGCCTCGACCGTCCAGTTCCGGAGGTAGCCGCCCATGTCGAAGTGCCGGGAGTCGTCGGGATCGGCGACACTCAACAGACCGGCGCGGGACCCGTCGTCCCAGAAGCTGCGGCGCGCCACGACCGCCGCCAACCGCAGCGCGCCCACGCGGGGGTGCGCGGTGCGGTCCGCGGCGATCCGCAACAGGAACGCCAGGCGACCGTGTCGAGGGAGTCCATCAACGCGTCGTTCGTGAACGGGCTGGGATCGTCCCACCCGATGTCCGGCCACGCCCACATCACACTCCCGCAACCGGACCCAGTGCGCGGCGGCGCCGCCGTGCAGCGCGCTGATGCCCGTGACGGAGAAATACCTCGCCCGACGGTGTCCCGGCACCGGCGCCTCACCCGGCGGCGGCACATCCAGCGGACGCACGACCGCACCCGGAACGTCGGCTCGATCATCGCCTTCCGCACATCCCGAAAACACACGTCCGGGACCCGGTCGTCCTCGTAACGGATCCCGTACTGCGTCCGACGACGGAACACCATCCTCGAACGACTCGCGTCGTAGGCCCACAACTCCAGCGGCGACTGCGGCACCACCAACGAAACCCACCCGACTCCAACCTCACCCGAACCCTCCCCCACCCCACGACCGTTGCCCGTCAACCCCCACCACCGCACCATCAGCCCCACCACGACCACCCCGCCACGAACGAGGCCACCACCAGCCCCGGGGTGAAGACGGCGCAACACCCCCACGGCAGCGCAGCGGCAGACGCGTGGCGCCGGTTCGAGGCCCGTGTTCGTCGGCGTCGTCCTGTCGGCCCGGCGCCGCTCCCATCAGTGCCAGGCACTCAGCCACATCACCCGGCGCAAGGTCATCCGGACGTCTCGGCCGGGCGCCGAGCCCGCCCGGGCAGCATGATCAGCCGGTGCCGACGTCGAACGTCGGCGGGGGACCCCACGGTGAGGGTGGTTTCGGGTCGTCAGGATGGAGCGTGGTCCGCAGGCCCTGGGCCGGCCCGGACTCACCGAGGTACTCGCGCGGTATCCACGCCGGCGGTGCCATGAGTCGAACCAAGTCGTCGCTGACGGACTCGTCGGCGGCGGTGTGCAGTTCGTCCGGAACCGGTACCGCATCGGTCAGGCGGAGCCAACCCAGCGCGGCGCTCGTCCGCACCTCGGCCGGCACACGCCAGCCGTCCCGGGCGCGAGGCGGCCGAGTTCACCGAAGCGAACGAGGCCACGGAATCCGCGGTCTTCCAGAGCGGCGCGAGCCAGACGGTCCATGCTGTCCATGACGCGTATCGGCGTCTGGCGCAGTGACAACGGACAACAGCCGCTTCCACTCGGGCGATGCGGTGGGGTGCCGGCGCGGAGAGATGCCCTGGTTCACGCGCTCTGGTAGGAGGTGTCCGCGGGGCCGTCTTACCAAAGCCGGTGTTCCGCGGCCGCGACGGCGGCGGCGGTGGCCGGCGGGATGGACCCCTTCCCTTGAACTGACGTGCCCCGACGGGCACGTGCTGCGGATCACCGCCCGGGGCGCCCACGCCTCCACGAGCGCCCCTCGCGCACTCCCGCGAACGGGTGTCGCCCCGCTCTGGTAGGCAAGTCCCCACACCCCCGGGCCACGCCGCCTCAAAGGAGCCGCTCCGCCATGGACACGTACGGGAACGCGAACACGTTCGGCGGCCTCCCCGTCGCTCGCCTGAACGACATCCCGAACCCGAAAGCCACCTGGCTCGAGAACGCTCGCGCAGGCGGCCCCCAGCCGCTGCCGGCCGCGGACAAGGCCGCGTGGTCGTTGCGGATCCCGCCGTACCGGGCGGCCGAGACCTTCCCTGAGCACTTCGCGCGCTTCGTCGCCACGGTCGACACGACAAAAGTGAGCGCGCTGATCATCGGCTGCTGGGGGGAGAGCAACGAGAGCTCGAGCGTCGCCGTCAACGAACTGGTCGCCCACGCCGACCGGTTGCCCGCGCTGCGCCACCTGTTCTTCGGCGACATCTGGAGCGAGGAGAACGAGATCTCCTGGATCCAGCAGAGCGACGTCACGCCGCTGCTGCGGGTGTTCCCCCACCTGGAGACCCTGATCGTCAAGGGCAACTCGATGCTCATCCTCGAACCCGTCGAGCACGCGGCGCTGCGCACCCTGGAGTTCCAGAGCGGCGGCCTCCCGGACGACGTGGTGCGCGCCGTCGGCGCGTCGGTGCTCCCCGCCCTGGAGTCCCTCGAACTGTGGCTCGGCGTCGAGGAGTACGGCGGCGACGCCACCGTCGACGACCTGGCCGGCATCCTCAACGGCCGCGGCCTGCCCGCGCTCACGACACTCGGCCTGATGAACAGCGAGATCCAGGACGAGATCTGCGCCGCCGTCGCCGCGGCCCCGATCGTCTCCCGCCTGCGGACGCTCGACCTGTCCATGGGCACACTGGGCGACGAGGGCGCCGAGGCGCTGCTCACCGGGCAGCCGCTCACCCACCTCGAACAGCTCGTCGTGAGCCACCACTTCATGACCGAGCGGATGTGTGACCGGCTGGCGGAGGCACTGCCCGGCATCGTCCTCGGCCTCGAGGACGTCGAGGAGGAGGACGACCCGGACGGGCCCGAGGTATGGCGATACGTCGAGGTGTCCGAGTAACCGGAGTACCCACTCCCCAAGCCCCACGCCCGGCGCGCGGCGTCCCCCGGACGACCGCTCCCGCCACCGAACCAGAGGACACGTTGTCGACCATCCCCTTTGCCCGCGGTCTGCCGGAGTCGTTCGGCGGCCTCCCCATGGCCGCCTGACATCCCCACCGACCCGAAGGCCCACCCGGCCCCTACGCGCGGTTCGTTCGGGGGCTCGCTCGCGCACTTGGGCAAAGAGAGCCTGGCGAAGGCGTTGGATGTGTCGGTGTGTAACAAGGCAGGTGGCGAGGCCGAGGAAGGCTTCGTGGATGTTTCGTGGATGTCGTCGCGGCGGGTCGGGTTCAGACACAGGTACTCACCTTGTCGCTTAGCCTCTAACCTCTCTGAATCTGCCTCGCTCAGGTAGGACGCGATGTACTGGTCGGCCGTCTCTGCTCATGAAGGCGGCGCACGACCGAGCATTGTGGAGTGATCATGTGGGACGGGGCCTTCTACCGGGTCAAGCGTGAGGGGTACGAGATCTGTTTCGTACCGAATGCGGGAGAGGATCTCGACGACGTCTGCAATGTGGACGTGTGGGTCATCCGCGATGACGGCGACCGCTGGTCCGGAACTGTGTTCACTCTCGACGAGGTGCGCCGGATCATGGACCGACAGCGGCAGGCGGGCGAACCCGAAGGCGGCTACTGGTGGTTACCTGTCTGACCCGCCGCGGTGATGCGTTGTTCGAGCTGACGGACGCGGTGCTGTGTGCGGCCGGGCCGGTGAGGACACTGGTCGGGCGGGCGCCGGAGCCGGAGCATCGCCGTGGCCACGGAGCGCTCTATGACGCGGTCAACCACGGCCGGATCGACGCCGACCGGCCGCGGGACGCGCCGGTTCGGCTGCCCGTGCCCAGGGCCGTGGACGGGCGGATCATGCTCGCGGTCGACGTCTCGCCGTGGCTGCGACCGGACGCGGACACCAGTCCGGACCGCTCGTTCTGCCACACCTTCGGCCGTGGCGAGGGCAAGCACCAGATGGTGCCCGGCCGGTCGTACTCGATCGTCGCGGCGCTGGAGCCGGGCCGCAGCTCGTGGACCGTGGTACTGGACGCGGTCCGGCTCGGGCCGGGCGAGGACGTCGCGGCCTCCACCGCCGTCCAGGTCCGCGAGAATTGCCCTTGTACAGGCACGGTGAACGCTCGGGGCATGCTTCGATTCCGTACCCGCGAATGACACGCACCGGAGGTTCTGCTGCGGCAGTTGCCGGCGAAGCGGGAACCAGGAGCGCGCCGCTGGTCACCATCGCGGCGGCAGTGAAGATCTTTTTCATCATGCTCGCCTCAACGACTGGCCGGTGGCCAGGTGCCTGTACGAGTGGATGTCTTCGATGCCTCGCGGACCTGCGAAAAGCGCTTCGAGAGAGCCGGAGCAGGGTGCCGCCGGGGCCCTACCAGGCGCTGGACGCCGCGCCTGCGTCGACTCCACCCTCGTGGGCTCCCCAGCTCAACACGCCGCTGGACGCTGCCCGCCGGTGGTGCCCTGGCCGCCGATCCGGCACCGCGTACGTAACGGTCCCCCGAGGCACGTGGCGATCAGAGACCGCACCATCGTGCCGTCCGGGTCGATGTCGGCGCCGTTCGGGCATCGGCACTGCCTGCGGAGGACGCGGCGGCCTGGGGCGCGCACAGGCCCTCACGACAGCAGGACCCCGTATAGGGGTTGCGTCACGTATCGGGCGGTGTCTCGCTGTGTCAGGAGAGGACAAGGGCCGGGTCGGCACCGCGACGGGAGCCTCCTCGTCTCCCTCGGTCATTGCTTCGCGGCGATGTCGTGGTAGCGCCGCGCGACCTCGTGGAATGCCTCCTTGGGTCTGCGCTCACCGTCGCTGGTGACCGCTACGACGCCGAAGCCGGCTTTGTCGAGGTCGAGGCCGGGGTCGTCGTGGTGGGGGAAGTCGGGCATGGCGTAGGTGAACACGAAGCAGCCGCGCACGCCCTCCGCGTCGTACTGGTCGATGAGTTCGCCGAGATAGCGAGCTTGGACGGCTTCGTCGCGAGGGTGGTCGCCGCGAATGCGCGGGGGTGTGGCGAACCAGTTGACGATCCAGAAGGAACCGGCTCCCCGCTGGTCGGCTCCGGTGAAGGCGCCGCACCCGAACTCGGTGATGACGACGGGCTTGTCGTGGTCGCGGACCAGGGCATGCAGGCGGTCCGGGTAGGTGGTGTGGTTGCGGGCGGAGCGGTAGAGGCTGACGCCGACCAGGTCGAACAGCGACCAGTCGACGTGCTCCCACCCGGCGGCGGCATAGGTGACCGGGCCGTCGAAGCGGCGCCGCGCGGTGGCCACGGCGGTGGTGAGCAGACTGTGCAGCCGCCTGTCGATTCTGCGTCGCAGCAGGCGGCGGAATCGCAGGATGAGCTTCAGGCGCAGGAACGACCGGGGGCCGGGGACGATGCCGGGCACGGTGTGGGAGAACTCGCTGCCGACCAGGAGCGTTACTCGGTCCGGGTGTTGTCGGCGCAGTTCCTCGGCTGCCTCGGCGACGGTGTCCAGGTGCTCCAGCAGCTTCGGCTGCGGCAGTTCGGTAACGCTGGGCCGGATGTAGACATCCAGGCCGGTCTGGAGGGCGGTGCGGGCGGCGGCGATCAACCGTATCCCGTCCCCGAGGAGCATCACTGTGGTGCAGTGCAGGTCCCGGACGATGACCTCCATGTCCCGCCGCACGTCATCCGTGTTCGCCTCGCTCACCAGGTAGGAGATGCCGCGGTCGGTCAGCATGCGTAGGGCTCCTGTCGACGCGGACCAGCGGTGATGAGGCGAAGGGCGGCGGCCGCGCAGGCCCGCCGAAACCACGGCAGTGCGGCGGTAGAAGATGGCACGGGCATGAGGATCCTTGGGGTCCAGGTCGTCATCGGTCCGGTCGACGCTAGAGAGATCGTCGGCGGGCGGCATCCGTCTTTCGTCCAGGAACGCATGACTTCCGTCTACCTGGGTTGCACACGCGCCGCATGTGCAGGTCGTACGATCCGTGGCATGTCAGGACTTGCGACGGTACGCGCATGCGACCAAGGCCGTGTCGACGCCCGTGGAAGGCGAACCGGCCAAGCCGAGCGCGACTCGCCGGCGGGAGCCGCGCTCGACGGTGGACGCCGGCGTCGGCCGCCACCCATGGACGCCGCTGCGCAAGGACGCGCGGTGGCCGGGTGCCTGGTGGGACCGCTACTTCGGCCATCCATGGACCCGACAACCCCAGGCGACGACGCGGCGACACCGCAGGTCAACCCATCCCTCCGCCACAGGCACGCCGAACACCACCCACCGATGCCCCAGGCCGGCGCGTTCGGACCCGCCGCCGGTCAACCGCTTTGGGCGTCGGAATAATCTCCTTTGGGATTCGGGTCGTAGAACGCAAAACGGACCGCGCCGGTCATGGGCTTGTGCCTTCGTCGGGGTGGGGCGGGTCGTGCTCCAGCGACCGGCGCGACCATCGTGCCGGCCGGCGGTGACGACGCGGTTGCCGGTCGGGTGCCGGGTCGTTCGAACGTGTCGGCTCCGCGGCTGCGGGACGCCCATGCGCGGCAGCGAACCGCGCTGCGGTGGACCGCGCCCCGTTGGCGTCGCCCGCTGCCAACTGCGCAAAGCAGACGGCCCCCAGAGTGTGGGAGAGGTCCGGTAGGTGGACGGGGTCGGAAGCGGCCAGGTGTGTGAACTCGTCGGCGGCCGGTTCCAGGTAGTCGAGTGCGGTCATCGGTCGCCCGATCTCCAGGAGCCGGATGCCGAGCGCGGCCCGTGCCCGGGCGAGCACGAGGCGGTCCGGGGCCGCGTTCCAGGGGGCGGCGACGCTCCCGTCCGCGTCGAGGCCCCGGCGACGCAGCCCTTCGGCGTCTTCGGCACGCCCGGTCCGCTCCCACAGGTCGGCCAGAGGTGCCGGTTCGTCCAGGTAGCCGCCGCCGTCCATGACCTTGCGATACAGCGCCTCCGCGCCGGTGACATCGCCGGACCGCTCGCGCTGGAGCCCGAGTTCGCGGACGGGGAGAGGGTTGTACGTCTCGGTGAGTTGCTCGCAGGCCCGGTGCTCCGCGGCGACGCGGCGCCCGGTGCGCTCCCACAGGCACACCAGGGACACCTGGACTTCCGTGTGGCCCACGTTGTCCTTGAGGTAGAGGGCCTCGGCCGCCGCCGGGTCCCCTGCCCGCTCGGCCAGCCGTCCCAGGTCGGCCACGGCGTACAATCCGCCCGCGGCCAACACCTCCCTGTACAGCCGCTCGGCCTCTTCGAGGTCCCCCTCCCGCTCGTGGTCTCGCCCTCGCAGGAGCATGACGTGGAGGGGGTCGGGCGCATCGACCTCCACGCCTTCGGGTTCCCCCCGCAGCCGCGCCAACGCGGCGGCGGCCGGGGCGCTGCCGTCGCGGGCGACGGCCTCGGCGTACAGGGCCTCGGCGCTCTCAAGGTCGCCGAAGTGCTCGTAGATTCCGGCGCGACGCCTGAGGGTCCAACTGTTCTCCTGCGGCGGGTCGAGCGTGTACAAGGCCTCGGCCCCGACGAGGTCGCCCTCGTCCTCCCGGTCCCGCCCCAGCTCCCGGCAGGCCCGCGCGCTGCCGCGCGCGGCGGCGACGATCAGGAGTTCGGTTGCCTCGACCGGGTCGCCGAGGTTGTGCCGCAGGAAGGCCACGTCCAAGGCGTGGCCGGGATCCTCGCCGACGACCGGTGACTGGTGGATGAGAGCAGCGTGCCGGTACCGGCGCCGCTCTTCCGCCGCGGTCGCGAGCTCCGTCGCGTCCTCGACCGTCCGTGCGTGCCCGGCCGCGGCATGCCACAGTGACGCCGGAGGACTCAGGAACCTCCGTTCTGCGCGCGCGTGTTGCTCCAGATAGTCGGAGAGCCGGTAGAGGGGCTGCGGCGACTCGGGGACGCCGGCGCGGGGGCGCACCCGGGTGAGCGGGCCGTCCGCCCCGCGGCACGGCGCCGTCGCGTACGCCATGGCCCGCTCGGACCAGTCCGGGCCGAGGGCATCGCACTGCGTGTCAGTCAGATACCCGGGTGCGGCCGCCTCCAGCAGGGTGTACGGCAACCAGACGCCGTGGCCCAGCCGCCGCAGGTCCATCGCGGCGTGGATCAGCGCCCGGGCCGGGGCGGGCGCGAGCCGGTACCGCTCCAGCAGCGCGGGGATCCCGGCCAGGTACTGCGTGATGCGCCCGTCCTCGGCGTGTTCGCGGGCCTGTGCCAGCCGCGCGTCCGTGTCCACGGCATGGCGGAGGGCGTCCATGGCCGCGTCCGAGAACGCGTCGGGTACCGCGATACCGTGGCCGGTGAGCAGCGCCCGGGCCTGCGAGTGCGCGTCCCTGGTTCCCGGGGGCGGATCGGTCGCCAGTACCTCCCAGTACTCGGGCCACATCGTGCCCAGGACGAGCACGGGCCCGCGGGCCGGGTCGCGCAGCAGCTCGCGCAACCCCGCCGCGATGCGCTCGCCTTCGCCCGTGTCACTCGTGCGCAGGTAGTGCTGCATTTCGTTGAGCCACAAGACGGTGTGTGTGCCGACGTCGGCGAGTGCCGCAGCCAGGGCGCCGGCCCGGCTGGGATCGATCGGGTGCCACAGGCGCCACGGCGCCGGAAGCCGCCTCACCGCTTCCCAGCACGCGCGCGTCTTGCCGGTCGACGACCCGCCGACCAGGACGGCCAGCGTGCTGCTCCCGGCCGCTGCGTGCCCGACCACGGCGGACACTTCGGCGTCGTGCTCCCGCTCGACGTACGCCGGCAGCGTCGGCTCCCCGCCCGGTCGATCGCCCGGCACTGCGACGGCCCGGTGCACCTCCAGGGCGTACGGGTCCGACAACGCGTCGATTGGGACTCCGAGTTCGTGGTTTCGCGTATCGTCGAGCCCCGCCATGGCACCATCGTGCCCGACGTGTGCGACGGCCGCTGGGAGTCAGGAGACGCGGGTGGACGAGGCGACGACCGCGGCCGTCGGGGTGATCGCCGCGATCGCCGGCGGCCTCATCACGGGCGTGTTCACCTACCGTGCGGCACAGCGGCAGGCGGACGCCGCCTGGAACGGCGCGCAGCGCCGGGCCGATGCCGCGTTCGCCGCCGCCCAGCGCCAAGCGGACGCGCAACTCGACGTGATGCGCGAGACGTTCCGGGAGCAGGCGGCAGGGGTGCGGCGCGCGGTGCGCCGCGCCGCGTATGTCGCCTTCCTCGGTCGCGTCGACCAGGCCCGGCACGCCCAGCGCGCGTGGGCCGACAGTCCGCTCGTCGCGACGCGTGAGGCCTGGCACACGGCGTCGCGCGCGGTCGACGAACCTCTCACCGTGGTACGCCTCGCGGGCCCGGCCACGGTCGCCGCCGCGGCCGGGGCTCTTGCCGCCGCGCTCGCCCCTGCGGCCGGACGGCTGCCGACGCCGGCCGAGTAACGGCCCTCTACGAGGACTTCCTCGCCTGCGCCCGGACCGTGCTGTCGACGTAGGGACGGGACCCGGTTCAAGACGAGACGGCCCCGCGCGTTCTCGCCTTCGGGCCGGCGATGTTCGGCGACCTGTCCCCCGTCGCCGGCGGCAAATCGGCAGGACTGGCGGTCGCCGCCGCAGCCCGTCGCCTCCCGGTCGACGACGTCGTCGAGGACTGCACCATGCGAGTGATCCCCGGCGCGAGCCTCTACTACGGCCACGTCCTGCACTTCGACAAGCCCGAACCACCCCCGGTGGAGATCCCACCGTGGTGCGGGAAATGCGACGGCGACAGCTCCCCGGGCAACGTCGGCGCCCGCCGGTGATCCGCCGCCGACGGCGGACTCCACAAATGCCCCCAATGCCATCCCCAGGCTCATATCCGGGGCGGAAAGCTGATGGAACGCACGCCGATCCGAACCTGAGACCGCCCCACGGAGAGACGCGAAGTTTCCGTTGTACTCGCTCGGATCCACACCGGCACGGTACCCGCAGGCGGGAGCGGTCCGTCGAACGCACGGCGTGCAGGCCGCTTCGGCCCGCCGAGCTCGGCGGCCGGGTGCGGTTACGGATGCGCGGCCAGGAACGGCAGGACGACCTCGGCCATCTCGTCGGGCACTTCCTCCGCGAGGTCGTGGCCGGCGTCGAATACGTGTCCGGTGACGTGGTGGGCCATGAGCCGCATCTGGGACTCGTTGCGGTCGCCGATGAACGCGGATCCGCCGAGGGCCAGGACCGGGATGTCCAGTTTCTTCTGCGCGCTCTGCCGGTTCTGTTCGGCGTCGACGAGCATCGCGCGGTAGATGGAGAGCATCGCGCGGATCCCGCCCGGCATCGAGTAGCAGCGCACGTATTCCTCGACCGCGTCGGAGCCGGCGCTGTCGGGGCGGCTGCGCTCGAACTTGATCATGTACGTGATCAACTCCCGCTCGTGTCCGGCGATCAGCATCTCGGGTACGTCCGGCTGGAAGTAGAAGCCCAGATGCCACAGGTGCATGCCGCCGGCGACGTTCTCGGGAGTGAGGGCCGTGTGGTCCTCGAAGCCGAATCCGGGGAACAGGGCCTCGGCGAACACGAGGGCGCCGACGTGGTCGCGGTGGCGTGCGGCGAGTTGGTAGCCCGTCACCGCTCCCCAGTCCTCGCCCGCCACGGCGTACCTCTCGTGTCCGAGGTGGGTCATCAACTCGGCGATGTCGTCGCTCATCGTCGCGGAGTCGTAGCCGTCCGCGGGGCGGGCGGAGTCGCCGAGGCCGCGCAGGTCCGGCACGACGACGGTGTAGTGGGGCGTCAGCTTCGGGACGAGCCGGCGCCAGTGGTAGCCGGTCTTGGGCACGCCGTGCAGGAGTACCACCGCGGGGCCGGACCCGGCCGTGCGGTAGTGCAGACTCGTTCCGTTGACGGCGGCTCGGCCCGTGCGGACGGGCATTTCGTCGTGGTCGAACATCATGTTCTCCAACCTTTCTGTTGTACTTCGTGATACGGGTGTCAGTGGGCTTGCGGAGGGTCGACGACAGTCACCAGGCGGCTCGGTCCGGTGCCGTCCGTGGTTGTCCGGGCAGCGAACGGGCCGGCGGAGCGCAAAATGACGTTCTCCGGGTAGAGCCGACCGAGCAGGGCCAGTACGACGAGGTCGTCCTGGCCGGTCGCGTCCAGGGTGGCGTCGCCTGCTTGCGTCCACACCAGTCCCGGTGCACGCAGTGCGGACCACACAGTCGCGATGCGAGGCGCGGCATCGGAGGGTGCGTCGCCTGCGGCGGAGTCCGGCCGGTGGGCGAAGCGGTGGCCGCGCAGGGCCTGGCCGAGGTCGACGTGGGCGGTGGCGCCGTCGTGGGTGACCTCGATACGGGCGGTGCGGGTCCCGTCGCCGACCGGCCCGGTGCCGGTGCGGGCGGTGAGCGGCCCCGACGCGGTGACGGCGGGCGGCAGGTCCTCGACGCGGGTGCGGGGGGCGGCGTAGTAGTCCTGCACCTCGGCGACATACATGACGGTGTCTTCGGCGGCCGGGTCGGTGCGCCAGGTCAGCAGGTGCCGGGGTGCGGTCAGGGGTGGCTGGTCGAGGACGGCGGGCAGGGCGGTGCCGCCGCCCGCCTCGAAGCCGTAGCCGGCCGGGCCGGAGGCGCCGGTGACGACGCGGCGGGCGAAGTCCACGATGCCGGCGTGCCGGATCTGGCGGACCAGCAGTTCGGTGAGGAACGTGTCGCGGGCCGGTTCGGTGTGCCGCAGACCGGTCGGGGTGATCAGGAGCGGAACCTCCTGCCAGTTGGTGAAGGGCAGCAGGGCGTCGCGCAGCAGGACCATCTGGTGCAGCCACTCGTTGTAGAGCTGCATCGTGACGGGCCCGCCGCGCCGGCCGCGGAGCAGATCGGCCGCGGGAGGAGTGAGCAGGTGGCCGTAGCAGTGGCTGCGCACGACCAGCGGTCCGGCGGGCAGCGGGATCCGGCCGATGAGCAGCCTCTCCAGGGCCGAGGCGGCCCAGGAGGCGAGCTCCCGGCCGATCGTCTCGGCCTGCCCGCCCAGTTCGCGCGCTGCCGAGGCGCTGTCCGGGCCGATGCCCAGCGGCAGGGAGGTCTCCCGGGTGCCGAGTGCAAGTGTCGCGCGGACCTGATCCTCCAGCACCTTGCCGTCGGCGCCGGTGAGGGCGTTGTCATCGATGATGCCCTGCAACAGCGGCTCGGTGGCGGCGAAGAAGTCGCGGGCTGTCAACGTGGTACCGGCCGCGGGAAAGGTGTTCCAGCGGCTACCGCCCAGAGCGGGCGTGCTCGGGGTGGGCGCGGGGGGGCATGGGTTCTCCGTAAGTTGTCAGGTGGCCCGGAAGGGATGGATGTCGCCGGATCCCCGTGTTCGGGCGGGCGCAGGCAATTTTCTGGATCGTCTGATACAGATTGCGGCCATGAAAAAGGCTCTGCCTCCGGAAGCGTGAGTGATCTTCGAGTCGCGGGATCAGTGGGGTGAACCAGGCGTGGAACAGCGCCGATTCCTCGCCGCCGTCGCCAAGCAGCCGCGGCGGCCTGGGAGTTCACGCTTTCGGGTCAGAGACTGAAAAGAATCAGTCGAGGGCGGCCAGCGCGACCTCCACGAGGGGTTCGAGGGCGTGGACGTCCGGGGTGATCTTCGCGGAGACCAGCAGTCCGTTGAGGAAGGTGACGAGGAAAGCGGCGAGGGCGTGCGAGTCGTGTCGCGTCGCGATCTCGCCCCGCTCCGCCGCGACCCGCAGCACCTCGGCGAGCGCGTCCCGACTGGCCTCCTGCATGTCCCGCACGGTGCGCCGGATCGCCGCGTCCTCCGGCAGGCGCTCGCAGGCGGCGTTGACCACCAGGCAGCCCCGGCCGTTGTCCTCCACGGCGATCCGGACCCGCTCGACCAGCATCGTGCGGATCGCCGACCGGGCGTCCGCCCCCTCCTCCAGGCTGCGCAGGGCGGCCGCCGCCAGGGTGGTGCGGTAGTGCTCCAGCGCCGCCCGGTACAGGCCCTCCTTGTCGCCGAACGCGGCATACAAGGACCCCTGCCCGATCCCCAGCCGCTGGGTCAGGTCGCGTACCGAAGTCGCCTCGAAGCCACGCCTCCAGAACAGTTCCATGGCGCGACTCACCGCCGCCTCGGTGTCGAACTCCCGGGTCCTTGCCATGACCCCACCGTAACCTATCTGGATCGATCGCTCAAGAAAACGGATTGCGTCCTGACCACGCGCCGCCCCACAGGCCGTACGCCCGCCCCTGCGTCGGCTCGGGTCGCCCGACACGTCGCCGAACGCGCGGCCCCGCCGCCGCAGGTGAGTCCAAGCGCATCAGGACTTCAGGATCATCCCGTTGCCGCGCGTGCCTCGGGACATCGGCACGTCGCCGCTCGTCCCAGCGCGACCTCACCGCCACCGAAAGGCCGGCTCGCGTCAATCAAGGAGGGCGATTCCCGGTCGGTCGGCGCCTTCATCGAGTCGGCCGGGGGTCGGTTGGCTGTACGGCATGAAAACGCATGCTTCCGCCGAACCACCTGCCGGGGCCTCGCGGCACGTGGGCCCCGATCGCGTCGACGCACGGTTCGTCGACGCGTTCGGTGAACCACGGCAGGTCGCGCCGGCGGTACGAACCGCGTATGTCACCAACTCGCCCACGCTCACCCGGACCAGGTCCAGGACGGTCCCATCGCGCACGCCCCAGCCGATCAACCACCGCACGACCCGGTCGCGGGCCGTGCGCGGCGCGTACGCGTTCGCGGCCAACCGGACCCACGCGTGGGCGACATGGTCGCCGTCCGGCGGACGGATGGGTCGGCGGGCTCCGTCGGGCAGCGGCTGCGGGGCTGTCACGCCGGCCCGGGGCGGGTGAGCACGGGGCATCGAGGCCTCCCTGACGACGGTGGGCCGGCCCGGTCGGCCGGCAGCGGGCGCCGGCCCGCCGGGCCGGGTTCGCGGATCGAGCCTTGCGGGGGTTCGGGATGCATCAGGCTAGGCGGGCATACAACGGGAGACCCCCACAAGATGTGGGGCTCGCGAACTCGGCCCCGGGACGGGATCCATGGCGCAGCGCACGGTCGGTCGGCGGGCGTCGTATTGGCGGGAGCGGCGGGGTGTGTCCCAGCGGGAGCTTGCGATCCGGTTGGGGAGGTCGGCGAGTTGGATGCGGAAGGTCGAGTCCGGTGAGCGGGCGTTGGAGCGTTTGCCGGTGTTGGACGCGGTGGCCGAGGCGCTGCGGGTGGATGTGCGGGTGCTGTTGGGGCGGGAGTTGGTGCGGGACGGCGACATGTGTCCGGACGGGGTGGAGGTGGCGGCGATCCGGCGGGCGTTGGAGCGGTACGACCACCTGCTCGCGGCGGATGCGGGGGCGGTGGTGGATCGGGGGCGGTTGCGGATCGGGGTGCATTACGCGTGGGTGGCGTTCGCGGGCACCGACTACGGCACGCTGGGTCGGACGTTGCCGCATCTGATCGATCGGGCGCAGGCCGTCGTGGCCGGCGCGGACGGCGAACGACGCGGCGGAGGTTTTCGGGGTTGCCGGCGCAGGCGTATCGGATCGCCTCGTCCAGGTTGCGCAAGCTGGGCGAGAACGAGTTGGCGTGGCTCGCGGCGGATCGTTCGCTCGCGGCGAGCGAGCGTTCCGGTGATCCGCAGTTGACGGGGGCGGGCGCGTATCGGGTGGCGAACGCGCTGTTGGCGAAGGGCAGATGCGATGCAGCCCACGATTTGAACCGGCTCGCCGCCGATCGGCTTGCCACGGGTGAGCCGGCGCCGTCGAGGAATCGGTTGGCGGTGTTCGGGACGTTGGTGTTGCAGGCGGGATCGCCGCCGCGCGGGCCGGGCGCGATCGCGACGTCCACGCCCTGCTCGCCGAGGCCGACACGGCCGCGCGGCACGTGGGCGAGGGCCGCGACGACTACCGGACCTCGTTCGGGCCCACGAACGTGGGCGTGCACCGGGTGTCGGCGTGCGTGGAGTCGGGCGGCGGCGCGGCCGCGATCGCCGCCGCCGACCGCGGCGCAGTTCCAAGAGAATGGGGGAACAGAGGACCGGCGTCGAACGTGGTCTCTAAGGTTGGTATCCATACACCGGGCCGTCGGTTGCTGCGGTGGTCACGACCGGCCGGGGGCGCAGTGTCTGACTTCGACGATTTGGTAGCCGCCGAACAGCGCAGGATTGCTGCTCAACGCAGGGATGCGGCGGCGCAGGCACGGTCGGTGAGGGCGCAGTGGCAGGAGACGCTCGACAGCGCGCAGCAGTTGCTCGCGCTGACGTTGCGTGCGTTGCGGGATGCCGGGGTGAAGCCGCTCTCCGTGCTGGAGAACCGCCGCGGAGGGTTTTTGAGTTCGGTCGACCGGACGGTGGTCGTCGACCACCGTTGGCGGGTGTACCCGGTTGCCATGGACGCTCAGGGGCGGGTGTATCGGTGGGGGCGCGTCGGGTTTCTGAGGGAGAAGTGGGAGAGGGTGGACCACAGCACCATTCGCGGGCAGGTGCGCAGGTCGTGCCTGCGCACGGGTCTCTCGGCCGACCAGCAGGTGATGTGGGGCGGCGACCTCGTGAACTGGGACGTCGAAGAAGCCGTGCGCATGGACCATCTTGATCGCTTTGGTCGCGCCGCCGACGGTGAGCCCTTGTTGCGCGGCGAGCAGGACGAAATCGACGTGCCTCTCAAATTGCACCTGGCCCGGACGGTCGCTGCCGTGCGAAACAATTCCTAGGGAGCCATGGGCGTGCGGGCGTCACCGGTCGCGCCCGTTGCGCCGGTGGGCATGGCATGGCCGGTGATCACGACGTCGAGTGCGGTGACGATGTCGCGGCGCGGCGCCTGGCCGCCAGGTCGGTGACGGGCGCCGGTGGCGTCGACGAGGACACGTCCGCAGGCGGCGCGTTCTCGTCCCCGCCGCTCCCGGGTCGGGGCGGGCATCCTGCCGCGGACCCGCCGCTCCCGGGGTTCGACCAGTTCCGGCACAGGTCGTCGAAGTCCTCGTGCAGCACGGACAGGGCTTCCTCGGCGGCCACGGTCGCCGGGTCGATCAGGTGAACGCCGTCCTCGAAGGCTTCGAAGCCGACCCTGGCCCACGCGGCGGTGATCCGCGCCGTGACGCGGTCCCACTCCTCCCGCCCGGGCTCCAGGTCCGGTTCCCGGTCGGAGATTCCGGGCAGGCAGGCGACCGCCCGCGCACCCGGGGACAGTCGTTCGATCGCCTCCGCGGCCAGGATCGGTCCCAGGCCGAAGCCCCGCCACCGCTTGTCCAGGACGACCCGGTCACCCGCCGTACGGCGCTGCGGCTCGGCGTGGGCGCCACGGCGGCCGCCGGTGTCACCACCGCCCTCGCCCTGACCGACACCGACTCGTCGCGGGTTCGGTGGCGCCGCAGCGTCGCCGCCGGCCTCTCGTCGCCGACGGTGGTCGACGGGGCGGTGTACGTCGGCAGCGCCCAAAACCTGTACGCCCTGAACGCGGCCACCGGCGCCCGGCGATGGGACTTCACCACCAGCGCGCCAGGCGCGTTGTCGCCGGTGGTGGTCGACAAGGTGGTGTACCTGTGTGCCGGCGACGACGTGTACGCCCTGAACACGATCTGAACCAGTCCGGCGCGACCCTGGAACCCGACCCCTGCTACAGGTACAGCTCGACGGCAGCATGCGGTGGGATCTGGGGACCTACACCGACGTGAAGCAGGTGCCGGTGATGGTTCACCCCAGCAACCGAGCCAACGAGAAGGCGATCCTCGTGGAGGGCATGCGGGTGATCACCCCGCAGAAGCTCGACGCGCTCAAGAAGGCAATGACCGCCTCCGCCGTCGCGCTGAGCGACGGCATCGGCCGATGGGGACCGGAACACGCCGTCCAGGAGCAGTTGACCCACCACAAACTCACGGCGCCGAATCTGTTCAACACCTACGCACAGAGCGCACGTCCCTGAAAGGGACGCCGCTCGGCTCCTGACGAACCCGCCCCGACCGCACGTTCGATCGGCGCGGGTTCGTCGGGGCCGGCCGGGAATCAGGTCCGGGTCGGGTGCGGGATCGACCATCGACGTCCGGTGTCGGGATCGCCCGCCCACACGTACTGCTCGGTGGGCGTGACGGTCATGCCGTAGTCGTACAACCGGACCCGCCCGTCGTCGACCCATCGGTCCCAGACGGCGAGGAGTTCGTCGGCAGGTCGCCGGGGCCCGCCTTCGCGGACCAGGACATGGTCGTCGTCGCGCGCGGCGGTCAGGGTCGCCCAGGACGCGGCGCCGTCATGCGCGCGCACCGTCGTGCCGTCCGGCCCGGGCGGGGTGATGGTGTAGCGGACGTCGGGCAGGGCCACGCGCAGCGCCCACAACACGTTGTTCGTGCGCAGCGGGGCCAGGTCGCGGGTGATCTCTTGTTCGTGGTCGGCGGTGGCGTGGTGGGTGTGGATGTCGTCGAAGGTGCGGGTGGGGGTGGTGCCGCGGGCGCCCATGAATTGGGCGAGGCCCTGGCACCAGCCGGTGGCGGTGGTGCCGGTGGGGTCGAGGGTGAGGGCGAAGTGGCCGAGTCTGCCCCAGGGGAAGACGAGGTCGCCGCCGGGTTCGAGTTGTTCGATCCACGCGTTCGGGACGCGGTCGACGGCGTAGGTGGCGATGATCCGTTGGTAGGGGGCGTTGTCGGGCCATCCCTTGGCGCCGTCGCCGTCGCCGACGCACACGTCCACGTCGACTCCCGCGCGGGTCAGGGTGGTTCGTGCGCGATCGGCGAGCGCGGGGTCGACCTCGACGCTGGTGACCCTGCCGGTGGGGCCGACGTGGTGGGCGATCAGGGCGGCGTTCCAGCCGGTGCCGGTGCCCAGTTCCAGGACGCGTTGCCCGGGTGTGAGGTCGAGGGAGTCGATCATGTCGGCCACCACCGACGTGCAGGACAGGCTCGAGGCGGGGCGGCCGTCGGTGATTTCGGTGATCGCCGCGTCGTAGGGTCCGGCGTACACCAGACGCGCCCACCGGTCCGGGTCGACGGCGCGGTCGACGGGGACGTACGCGTGGCCGGCCCAGTCCCACAGGCGTTCCGGGGCGAAGACGTGCCGGGGTAGGGCCTCGAACGCCTCGCGCAGCCACGGCGCGTCCGCCGGCCACGCGCGGTGGGCGTCCATCGCCTCCGCAGATTCCCGCCGGTATTCGGCGAGTTCGGCGGGGTCGGTCACGGCTTCGGTTTCTTGTGCTTGCCGTCCGGGTCCGGCTCCGGCGGCACCTGGCCATCGGAATTGTCCGGCGGGGCCTTGCCCTTCGACGGATCCGGACTCGGCCTACCGTGATCACCCATACCGGCCTCCAACATCACGTGCGGTCACCATGGGGACCATCATGACCCGCCCCGCCCGAATCCGGGAGACCCCAGTGCTCCGGCGCAGCGGTAGCGCACCAGCACGGTCCGGCGGAGATCAATGGAAATGTTGCTTTCTCTGCCGGCATCGGCGCACCCTTCACCTTCTTCCGATACATCACTATCGCGGCACCGGCTTGATCCGACACATCCTTCCGGCGATCGTCGGCTGACTTCACGGGGTTGGGCTGGCGGCCCGGCACCCGTGTTCTCCGCGGACCGCGATCCGCAGTGACGTCCGTCCGGGCTGACCGAGGCGCGCGTCCGCGTGCCACCGAGTGGGGCGTGGGGGCGAGGTGCTCGCTCGGGGGATTCCCCGCGTCGGGCTGCCGATTGTCGGCAGGGTGGGCGGGTGTCCTTCGCGGAATCCACTCTCGAGGGTCGACCCGGTTACCAGGGCGGGTTCGGCAGGCCCGCCGCTTGCCTCGGGTCCAGGAACTCCTCCTTGAAGATCTCGATCGAAGCGCGAAGCAATGGGATTTCGACCTCTCGGCCGATGAAACTCAGTCGAGCCGAATCCGCATCCATTCGAAACTCCAGGAGTGTTCCTTCATTCCTCGCGTCGACCTCGACTACTTCCATCGCCTCGATATCGTCGTGGTTGCTCAGGCAGATCAGCGCATAGTAGTCGCGTCCATTGACGGAGAAGGTCCTCACGGTCGTT
This sequence comes from Embleya sp. NPDC001921, assembly GCF_053594475.1. Lineage (NCBI taxonomy): Bacteria > Bacillati > Actinomycetota > Actinomycetes > Kitasatosporales > Streptomycetaceae > Embleya > Embleya sp. NPDC001921. The sequence goes on along the minus strand of NZ_JBSFEO010000044.1, from coordinate 45,567 downwards.
CCTCCTGTGAAGTTTGTCGGGGTACGCGCACCGGGTGGGTCTCGGGCTCTCGTCGTTCGGGGAGGACGATCGGTGTCGGGGGCCTTGGGGCAATGCAATGCCATGAGCCGCCCGCGGGGAAAGAGCCTGCCACGAGGCGGATTTCGACTCCGTTCGCCGGCGCGGCCGCGGGGAGTCGTGGTGACGAACCCGGCCGCAACGATACCGACGCGATGCTCCCGATCCACATCATTTACGGGGTGGGACGAGGGTCGTTCGTGGGTCGGGTCGCCGGGTGTCACGGGCCGACGCCGACACCCTGACGGGTCACCGGCGGGTGGTTGTCCTCCACCTCGGTACGACAGCCGACTTCAGCGCTCCGGCCAAGTCACGGACCCGTCTGCGGGCGGACCGTGACGCTCCGACTCCCGGTGGTCCTGTCGATTCGACGTCCTCCGATCCGGCGGATTCACACGCCACGCGTGCACATGAGACACGAACACACCACCCCACCGATCGCCGCATCACATCGAAATCAGCATCCTTGAGGCGATCTCATCCTCCGTCCACGGGTTTCCCAACGGAACTGAACACCCATCCCAGATTCTGCAAAGCCACAGGCCAGAGGTCAGGCAAGGTCGAGCGAGACAGCAAATCCCAAGCCACGCAGTCAAGATCAAAAGTCCCAGATTCTGCAAATCCAATAGTCAACACATGATCAATTGACAAGATCTTTCAAAGCAGCCGGGGCGGAGCAGCCGAGGCCTCGGCGCGCCGCACCGCCGACCGGGAAAAGACAGGGGACAGCCATCGCCAACGAGACCCTCGCCGCAGTCATCGGCGCAGGCAGCGCGCTGATCGTGGCGTTGATAGGCGGGTACTTCGTCATCCGCGGTGCGCAGCGCCAAGCCGACGCCGCGTTCGCCGCCGCCCAGGCCCAGGCCACCGCCGCCATCACAGCCGCGCGCGAACAAGCCGCCGCCGCCATCGCCGCCGCGCAACGCGGTGCCGACGCGCAACTCGACGTCATGCGTCAGACATTCCGTGACCAGGCCACCGCCGCCCAACGCGCCGTCCGACGCACCGCCTACACCATCTACCTGGGCGCCGTCGACCAGGCACGCGCAGCGCATCTGACGTGGAACGCCAACCCGACCACCGCCACCCGCGACGCCTGGAACACCAGCACGCGTGCCGTGGGCGAAGCGTTGAACATCGTCCGCCTGGAAGGATCTCCGGCGGTCACCGCCGCTGCCGAAGCACTCGCCGCCGCCATCGACCCGGCTACTGCCCCGGCTCTGTCGGTCGGCGCATTCGCCACACGCCACACCGACTTCCTCACGGCGGCACGCACCGCGCTGGAGCCCTAGAACATCTTTGGCCATCCATGGATTTCGGGGCGCGGTCGGGTCGCTGATGCGGGAACATGCACACATGGACGGGGGCACGTAGACCGACGCGCCGGGAGTGGTCCTCACATCGCTGACGGACCGGTCGGCGTTCGGATTCGAGATCCGCCGGGCTGTCCAGACCCAGGGCACCGAAAAGCTCCCCGACCTGCCCGCGTATGTCGAGCGCCCTCACGACCGTGAACTTGCTGCGGTGGTGGACCGCGCGGCCTCTGGCGATAGTGCCCTGGTCACCCTGGTGGGCTCGTCCTCGACGGGGAGGCCGCTGCGCGTGCCCCGATCCCGTCACGCCGCCTCGTTGTACCGATTGGCCGCTGCGGGAGGAGGCGTCGACGCGCTCACGGACTGGGGCCTGATGTTGTGGAATATAGGGGACCGGGAAAGCGCCGAAAGACTGTGCCGGCAGGCCGCCGACGCGGGTGACACCAATGCGCGTACGCATCTCGGGTGGATGCGCGGCGAGGGTGACGACGGACGTACCGCGCGGTCGAGTCGCAGTGCCCACGACCCCGAATGCCCCGACACACTCCAGGACCCTGCGGCCCTGCAGGGCGATGCCGACGACTGGGACGGCGCCGAGCACCCCGCCGCAACCACGTTCACCAGCCGGAGAAGACACCGAGGCGGCCCGTGACCGGCGCAGGAATCAGTGGGCGGATGGAAGGCGAGTTCCCGGGGGTTCGGCGTGGTTGCGATGGGCGGGTTGTGGGTGGCTGCGGCGCGGCGGCGAGCGTGGGGGTCCAGGAGGCAGCCGTGGTCGCGTGGGGTCGGGGCGCGTTTAACGGGCAGCGTTTCGATCGTCCGCCCATCGCCGGGTGCGTCGAGGGGAGCGCTTCGCTTGGCGAGGTTCGCCAACTCAAGCGCGCGGACTCGGCTTCGCCGGTGTCGGGAGCACAACCGGTGGTTTCGGCCAAGGGTGCCCGTCGTGCGCGGTGTCCACGGGGCGTCCCGCTTGCACGTGGTCGTGGTACTCGTCCTGGACCGATCCCTCGTTGACCCACCGGCCGCGAACGGCACCGGTGAGGCTCTCGGCGGTCTTCAGCGCGTCGAGAGGCTCGTCGGACGTGGCGAGCAGGCGGCCGAAGTCCTCTTCCCCGTCCTCGGTATCGAACGGCGGGAACTCCACCAGGTCGCGGAAGCTCTCGTCGCCGACGTCCTCGCACGTGTGAAGGAAGACCTCGTACCGGTGCCGAACAGGCCGGATCTCGACGTAGTGGATGCCCGAGCGGTCGGCGACTCGAACCGGACCGAGGAACTGCTCGACGGGCCGGCCGCGGCGCAAAGCGCCGCAGGCGAAGGACTCTGTCAGGTAGCGCATGACGGAGAGGGTAGAAGGCGCGGCGGACAGGTGGGACAAGGCCGTTCGCGGACCGAAGCGCTCACCCGCCAACCCGAGCGCCCGACCACACCACCTCCACCACGCCGGCCCCGGCTGCCCAAAACCCCCACCTGGAACATATGTTCGATTGATCGGATTCTGATTGATCACGTGAAGGACGACTTTCAGGAACTCCCCCTGCACGCGGCGACCGACGGCGCCGCGAAGGCGCTGCAACTGCCGGACCACGGCCTGCGCGAGGGCACCGCCGCCGACCTGGTCGTCGTGCCCACGGCAACGGCAGCCGAGGCGATCGCGATCCGCCCGCCCCGGGCGCTGGTACTCAAAAACGGACGAATCGTGGCCCGCGACGGCACCGCGGCCGACGGGACCGGCAGTCCCTGAGGACTGCCCCGGACCGGGACCCCGGACCGGAACCCGCCGACGGTGTGGCCCCGGTCGAAATCGCCGGAGACTTTGCCCGCCCCCTCGTGCGCAGGTCGAGCAGCCCCGTCGCGTAAGCCGAACTCCCGGGCGCGCAGCATGCCTTCGACCTCTTCGACGCCGCACGCTTCGCCGATGTCGTCGGCGCGAGGACCACGCCCACGGTGCCGCCGGGGAGGATGCAGGCGACGATGACACGGCCGGCCACGCGGTGCTGACGCGGCGTGCGGCGGATCCGGCCGGAGAGCCGGGCCGGGGAAGGCAGCGGGGCCAGTCCGCCGCGACGCCGTGGAGGTAGCGGAACGCCCGGGCCCACGACGGGAGGTCGGCGCCCGACCTGCCGCCTTCCGGCGACCGTCTCCGCGCCCGACATCTCGGGTGCCGAGGGCCGTTCGGAGCAGACACTGTCGCCTGTCCGGTCCACCGGGGCGCGCCGTTGCCCGGAGGGCGCCCGAGCGGCTGCTCAAATGTCGGGACGGCACGACGCCCCGGGCCCCTGGGGCTGCCGAACCCCCGGGAGCGACCGTGAAGAAGCCTTTGTCCCTGCGCACTCGCACCGCCGTCGGCGCCGCTGTCCTGGTGCTGGGCCTGAGCATGGCGGGCAGCACGCCCGCGACCGCCGCCCCGCACCGGACCTGGGAGGCACCGGTGCCGGGCGAGGTGAAGGACGGGAACGTCGTGCAGACCTCGCACCTGACCGAGGAGGCCGCAGTGACCGCCGCCCAGGCCGCCCTCGACGCGGCCGAGGCGGACGGCCGGCGCGTCAGCGTCGCCGTCGTCGACCGCAACGGCAACACCATCGTGGTGCTGCGCGGCGACGGTTCGGGCGCGCACACCTACGAGTCGGCACAGCGCAAGGCCTACACCGCGGCGTCGTTCAACGCCCCGACGTCGGTGCTGGTCGGGCGGCTCGAACAGAACCCGACGCTCGCCGACATCCCCGGCACCCTGTTCCTCGCCGGCGGGCTCCCGATCCACTACCAGGGCGCCCCCATCGCCGGCATCGGCGTGGCCGGCGCGCCGAGCGGTCTGCTGGACGAGCAGTACGCCCAGGCCGGCATCGACGCGATCAGCAACTGACCCGGCAGCGGGCGGTGCGCGGCCGGTCGTCCGGCGTGCCGGCAGCCGTGCGGGGCGGCCGCCCGCGGTGACGTCGGGGCACCACGCCCCGCCCGGCACCGCAACCGCGTCCCCACCCCCCACCCCCTGACCCCAACCGCGGCCGCGTGCCCGGCAACCCGCACTCCCCCGCGGGCCTGCCGGGCACGCGACCGCTGCCGCGCCCAGCCCGGCCCAGAGGAAGCGCGCCGTCGCGTCGGCCCACTGGTGCGGCCACCGCAGTCGCTGACATGATCGTCGGCTGTGTCCCTCGCGAGCGTGCTCGACCTGCGGGCTCCGCACCCACCGGGCGTAGTACGGGACGCCGTCCTCGGAGGAGTCGTAGTCCACGCAGTTCTCGTACACGCAGCCCACCGTGGCGGCGCGCTCGGTCATCGCCTGCTCGGTACGCTCGGCTCGGTTATCGCCTGCTCGGTACGCTCGGCCAGGTCCGGCTCCTGGCCTGCCGATCGGCCCGGGTCGTCGACGTTGATCCGCCACACCACCCACGCCGGGTTCTGCCCGTCGATCATCGTTTCCGCGCCCGCTCTCCGCGTCGTTGCCCGGCGACCAGCACGGCAGCGGCCGCGCCGGCGACGTGCCGGTTCACCGATACCGGGCCGCCACCGGGGCAACGAGGTCGATCCGCTTCGGACGTGTCTGCCCGGCGACTCCATCACCGAAGGGGCGGTCCGCGTGGCCACCGCACCCTCTCGAGAAATGCAGCGCCACGGTGGCGGCTCGAGGCCTTGGGCCATGCCCTCTTCGAGGTGTCGGTCAGCCCGGGCCCCGCGTGAGTTCGCGGCTCGCGTCGACGTGTTCTTCGGTATGTTCCGCTGCTGAGGATCGACAATCGGAGGCGGGGGTAAATGCGCGTTCTCGGGGCGCGGTACGAGTTGCAGGCTCTGGTGGGCCGAGGCGGTATGGGCGAGGTCTGGCGGGGGATCGACCGGGAACTCGGGCGTACGGTCGCGGTCAAGGTGCTGCCCGTCGAATTGACCCGGCAGGAAGAGTTCCGGACGCGGTTTCGCCGCGAGGCGCGCACCGTCGCGGCGCTGTCACACCGAGGCGTGGCGACGCTGTACGACGTCGGCGAGGATACGACCGACGAAGGGGTCACCCCCTTCCTGGTCATGGAGTACATCGACGGCCGCACCCTGACCGATGCCCTCCACGACGGGCTGCCGGCGATCTCCCGTGCGGTGGCGATCGCTCGAGACATCGCGGACACACTCGTGCACAGCCACGGGCACGGCCTCATCCATCGCGACATCAAGCCCTCCAACGTCATGCTGAGCGCCGCGGACGGCGTGAAGGTGCTCGACTTCGGCATTGCCAAGGCCCTCGCGGAGACCACGACCCGACTGACCGCGACCGGCGCGATGGTCGGCACACCCGCGTACCTGTCGCCGGAGCAGATCGACGGCGCTGCGGTGGACGGGCGCTCGGATCTGTACTCCTTGGGCTGTCTTTTGTACGAACTCCTCGCCGGGCGGCCTCCGTTCACCGGGGACTCGCCGTTCGCCGTGATGAACCAGCATCTGGTGAAGGACCCTTCGCCGCCGTCCGCGCTGCGACCCCGGATTCCCGATCACGTCGATGCGGTCGTGCTGCGCCTGCTGGCCAAATCCCCGGCGCAGCGCTACGGCAGTGCGGCCGAACTCCGGAGCGCTTTGGAGGACGTCGAGGCCCGTCTGCGTACCGAAGCCGAACCGGGGAGCGTGGTGGGCGCTCCCCTTGCGCAGGCGCGGTCGGCACCGCCCCCGCCGCCCGAAGGTGCGCCGAACATCCCGACACAGGCGTTGCCGGCGGGGGACGGCGCGCCGAGGTACGTCGCGGCCGGGGCGGTCGGCGTCGCGCGGGCAACGGAACCGGCCGCTCCGGTCGGCGCGTACGGCATTCCGGCGCCGCCGCCTTCCCGCGACGCCGCCGCGCACGCCGCCACGCGGCTGGTGGAACCGAACCACCGGTTCGCGGAATCCGGCAGTCCGTGGGCGGTTCGGTTCCGCGTCTCGGCCGACGGCCTCGTCGCGTCTGCGGGGATCGCGATGATCCCGCTGACGTTCTTGAGTGTGAGCCCGGACGACTTCTGTGGCCTGAACGTCGTCGCGTTCGTCGCCGCCGTGTCGGCTGTTCTCGCGTTGGTGTGGTCGGCGCGGGTGTCCGCGCTGATCGCATGGATGCCTCCGGCGGTGCTCACCGGGGCGCTGTTCTCCTACACCGACGACGCGTCCAGGTACTCGGACGGCTTCGCGTACGGCGCGTACGGCGAACGTGTCGGCTGGTCGGTGGACGACCTGGGCACCCGCTACGCCGCCGCCGTCGCGCCTGTTGTGATCCTCGTGTTGTTCGCCCTCTTCGCGTTCTTCCGCAGTCGCTCGGCTCCTGCGGCGTACATCGCGATCTTCTGGGTGGGCGGCATGATTCTCGCGTTCTCGAGCATGACGCCGCCACCTCGCACCATCGTCCAGGTGAGCGAGATCGGCCTCGGCCTCCTCGTGGTCGCCGCGCTCGTCCAGGAGTTCGTGAGTCGACGTCCGAGTCGCCCCGGGGAGTGACGGTCACGGGCGGCTACGCCGGACGGTAGGTCGTGCCTCGCCACTCCCGGTGCCTCGTGGGGTCCACCGAGGCCCCGGTTCAGGCCCCATCGGCGTCGACCAGGGTCGGCAGGGGGTGAACGCGCCGGCGTCCAGGAGCCGTCAACGGCCCTCATCGTCGATCGGATGGTCCGAGCAAGCCGACCTTGGGCCACCGCGTGGGCCACCTACGGCAACCTCGCCCTGGCGCCGCGCCGGGACGGCGGCGCGCGGACGGTTCGCGCGCACGGCGGGGCGTCGACCCGAACACCCGGCTCGCACACGTGGAGACGGCGTCGCCGGACCCGCCACGGTCACGGGCGCCGTCGCGTCGACCCGAACACCCGGGTCGCACACGCGGAGACGTCACCGATGCGGAACCCCAGCCCCTCCACACGTCGCCCCGCAGGTTGCCCGACGAGGACGCACCGCCGGATACAGCGGTCGCCGCGCCACCGCGGTCATGGCCTGCGGCACCGGCAAGACATGGGTCGCCGCGGCGGCAGCGGCGACCCATGGCTGGACCACGTGACGGGCGACCCTGCCGAGGCCCTGCGCATGTTCATCACCGTCCGGCACCCGCGAAGCCCCCGGACCACGCCTCGCGCACCCACCACGTGTACGCCACCTGCCGTTGCCGGGCACCAGTGCACCGGGTGAAGTTGGGTGTGGCGATCGCCGACGCACGCCAACGCACGCCAACGCACGCCAACGACAGGCTTCCTGGGCGCGGGAGCGCGTCGAGGCCCTGACCGGGCTGGGGATGCGGTGGGCGTAGCGCCGACAACCGGGCGTCGGCCTCGGGCGCAATCCTCCGGTGAGAATCCTCAGCGCCCTTGCGCTGCTTTCTCGATCCGCGCGACACCGCAGGTCGACCACATCCGCCCCGCGGTGCGCTGTGGCTTACACAGGTGATGCGGAGGACGCCTTTCAGGACGGCCGTTTGAGGGAAACATCCGTGTCGCCCCGCTATCGACCCCACACCCGTCCGTTAAGCTCGCGCCGCCACACAGGTACCGACTCTTCATGGAGGGCAGGACGGCAAGGATCAATCGCGAGCGTCTCGTCGGAACGCTGACATTCTGGCTGCGTCCGGCCTTCGCGTTGCGAGTCGTCAACCGGTTTCAGAGGATCCTTGGTTTCGACCGCTCGATGGCCCTGGCGTCCAGCGCTCTCACCGCGTTGATCCCGCTCGCGATCCTCGGTAGCGCCGTCCTGGGCGACTTCGTCCGCTACGACTCCGGGGGGCGGATCATCAAGCGCTACCGCCTCACCGGAGCGGGCGCCGAGGCGGTCGACTCCCTCTTCTCCCCTGCCGAAAGCACAACCGCGAGCGTGGGCATCTTCGGGGTGGTGTTCCTGCTCATCTCGCTGCTGAGCTTCGCGCGAGCCGCCCAGCGGCTCTTCGAACAGACGTGGGAACTCAAGCCCCTCAGCGTGCGCAACACGCGAAACGACCTGTGGTGGATCCTCGCTCTCGGTGGCTACACGGTTGTCATCGGGTGGCTTTCCGCCGTCCTCGGCGGAAGCGGGCGAGGTCTGGTGGCCGCCGCCGGCGAGGCACCGGTGACCGCCGTGTTTCTCGTCTGGAGCGGCTGGATCCTGTCGGCGAAGCGGATCACGTGGCCCGACCTGATCCCTTTCGGCGTCACCGCGGCCGTTCTGACAGCGGTCTATTCCGTGGGTGCCGGCCTCTACCTGCCGCGCCTGTTCAACGCCTCCGTCTCGCGCTACGGGGTGGTCGGTGCCGTCTTCGCGATGATCTCGGCTCTCTTCGCGGCCATGCTCGTCCTCGTCGCATCGGCCGCGCTGGGACGGGAAGTACGAGACGAACTCGGTCGGATCCGTCAAGGCCGACGCCCTTCCGACCACGAGGTCCGCCGGCAGTGGGACAGCGTGGTCGAGCAGACACGGTCACGTTGGCAGGCGGCACGTGAACAGGTCTCCCGTCATCGGACCAACGGGACGGACCGCTGATGGGCGCGACGGCTGACCAGCGCGTTCTCACGGCGACGACATGATGGCGTCGCGGCTGAGAACAGGGCGCGGATCTTGAAGACCTACACGATGTAGGGTCCAACTCCCCTGACACAGGCCGGGCTTCCGACGAGCGGATTCTCAGCCGTCTCAACGCGATGGCACAACGCTTCAGTCTCAGATTCGTGGCACATCCTCAGCCGATTCGTACATCCGGCTGCCGCCGCAGTCCTCTGACCTGCGGCGTCTCAGTTCGATGCCGCGTTCGATACCACGATCATGAGACTGTGCCACGAAAGTTGAGACGCTACACACGAGTTGTCGGATCTCGCGTTCCGCTTCATCCGGCGATGCCGTGACCTGCGGGTTCTCCGGCTGTCCCACGCCACTTCACCGGGGTTGGTCTCCACCCCGCCGTACTTCCTCGCGACGAACCGGGAAGACGCCGAACACGTCACGGTCCGAGGTCGTCTGCTGTTCCGGCAACGGCCGGGCCGACGTCGGCCGGGAGGTGGTCCAGGACGAGGGCAATGGCCTCCTCGGCGGTGTCCGTCACGCCGATCACGTCCCGGGAACGGGGAACACGCACACGGAAGCGTCCGTCGTGCAAAGGCTCGACGGGCGGAACCGCGATCGTGTACGGGTACCTCGTGCAACTACTCAAGCACAAGGTCGCGTGACTTGTGAACGGGTACAGCCGACGCAACCGGGGTTCCGCGCGGGCTGCCACCACGAGGCCGAGAGTGCCGCGAGTCGCAGTCCTCCCGTTCCGCGCGTACATCCACTCCAGTGCCAGGAACAGTCGCTGCCACCGCGCCTCGACGGCGAAGGCCGGTCCGCGCTCGTGGGCGGCGGCCATGTCGGGAAGGGCCGGCCTCGGAGGGTCGGACGGCCGCGCCACAGCACCCGGGGCATCTGCACTCACCGCCCCATCCTGGCACCAACCGCCGGGAGCCGAAACGGCCCCCAGCCCCGTACACCTGCCGAACGACCGCGACAGGCGCAGCGAGAACGAGGCCGCGAAGTGAGACCGGATCATCCGCACGAGGTGCACAACCTGTCGAAATCGCCAAGTACGCGAGAACTCGCCTCTTCGGTCGAGGTGGAAGTCCGGGGTGTTGTCCAGGTGCGCGAGGATGTCCGGGGTCAACCAGCCCAGGCCCGCCATCCGCTCCCGCGGCAGGACCTTCTGGGCCGCGACGTCACGGTGGTTTCGACGTGACCCGGGCCGGCGCGGCGGATGCGGCCCGGTCGAACACCTGCGGGCGAGCGACCACAACGGCACGGCACGGCTACATGCTCAGGCCGGCACGAGCCGATGTTCTCACCACAGTTCGTGGTTCCGGTCTTTGCCGCTGGTGGGGTCGAGTGCTCGGTCGTGCAGGAGGAAGTGGCGGGCCGTCCGGTCGTCACGTGTAACAAGGGGCTCGCTTGTGCCGTGGAGGCTTCGGTCCGCAAGCGAAAGCGGGCGGGGGCGGTGCCCCGGACGGCGCGTAGACGCCAGGGGCTGTCCGCGGCGCTTTCGGGGCGGGGCGGCACGGCCAGGTGTACGAAGGCGCGGGCATCGTGGCGGGTGTCGTGGCGCGTGTGTGCCGAGGAGTAGGAGGCCATGCGCAGCTCGACCCGCGGTGCACCGGGGGTCGCCGACGGATCCGGGGCGGGTTCCGGTGGCGCGTCGGCGGCCGCGTGCGCTCGGGCCCGGTCACGGAGGTCGCGGAGGAGATCCGGTCGATGGGCTGTCCCCGGCAGCGTCGTGGCGAACCAATCGGCGAGGGCCGGCCCGCCGCGGCGAGCCCAGGTCTCGATCAGTCGGCGGAAGGCGGCCTCCCGGCGATGGGGCAGGAGGTGCGCGCCCGCGGCCAGGATCGCCTCGCCCGCTCCGGCGAAGGCCCGGTGGAAATCGAGCAGGGGGACCCGGTGCGCCTCCTCGGCGTACCGGACCATGCGGATCTCCAGCATGGCGCGGTGGAGGAGGGTCGCCGCGGCCACGGCGTTGTCGCCCAGGCGTCCCTGCTGCGGGGATTCGACGTGGGCGGGGCGGCCGTCGCGGGGCGGTGTGGTCGCGTCGGCCCTGCGCCCGGCCGCGGACAGGTGCCAACAAGGGTCGTCCGGACGCAGGTCGGCCGACCCCGCGCTCAGCGCGCCGCGGGCTCCGAGGTCGATCGACACTGCGCCCGGTTCCGCTCGAAGGGCGGCACCCCGGGCGTCGTGGGAATCGAAACGGACCTCGGTGACGTCGCGCAGCCGGATGTCCAGCGTCGCGGTGTCGAAAGGCGTGCCGTCGTCGACGGGATAGGAACGAGCGACGGCAAGCTCGAGAAAGCCGTCGAGACGGTCGCCGGCCCGCTCGACCCGCAGATGGCGCACCTCGGCCGACGCCAGGTCGTAGTCGACGGCCAGACTCCCTGCGAACTGCGCCGTCACGGCCGTCACCGGGGCCATCACCCGTCCCAGGTAGTCGCGACCCGGTATGTACGGCGTCGCGGGCGCAAGCAACCCGTCCAAGGAGTGTCCGGCGGCCGAGGCCTCCTCCAGCATCCACGCCCGTCTCTCCTCACCGAGGCCGGCCATCCACTCCAACGCCGCCAGCGCACGACGCTCGCGCCCGCCTCGCGTGCCGGCCGTCACCGCCCGAAACAGCGGGAAAGTGTTGTTGTCCCACACATCCGCCGCCACGCGGACAGCCTCCCGGTCGAAGCACCGGGCGTCTGCGGCGGACGCAGCGATCCGCGCCGGCGAGCGATCCAGCAGCGCCACCAACACGGCAACCGCGGAACCCCGCCGGATCGTCGCCGCCCCACGCAGTCCGGACACGCCGAGACGGCGCCATGCAGAGGAAACATCGAGGTCGGCCATGCTCAGGATCGTCGCACGAAGCAGGATCACCTCGAGCAGGGAGCCGAGCGCGTTCGTCTCTACCTGGACGGGCACTTGACGTACGCCGACACCGTCCGACGAAGACGTTCGTCTCGTTCCGGTGAACCGCCCGCGTCGGTGGCCGGGTTGCTGTAAGGGTGGTCGGGTGTCCTTCGCGGGGTCCACACTTCTCGCCTCGTGGCGTGCCGTGCGGGCTGTGCCCCGCGCGGGTCGACGAGGAAAGGCTCCGGCCGCGGCAACGCGCGGCCGGAGCCTTTCCCATTCGTCGCGCGGACGATCCGGCGGAGGGGAAGTCCGGTCGCCCGTGGACGGGTTCAGGCCGACTCGCCGCGCCGGATCCGGTCCGTAATGGTCTCGATCCGCCGGTCGAACAACTGGTTCATGGTCGCTGGGAGTTGGGGGTCGATGTCGGGGCGCGGCAGGCCGAGGACCAGGTCGCCGAGGCCGACGTGGTGATCACACGTGTGGAGGATCACGGCCCTGCCGGAGGTGCGGTCGGGCACGGTGGCCAGGCGCACCAGGTCAAGCGGAGGAAGGCTGATGTGGCTCGGTCCGGCTGTGCTCCGACTTGTTGTCTCGACGGGGCAAGGGCGGTCCATTAGCCTCGTGGAGTCGCCGGCTACCGATGCGTGACGCGCTCCGGGGCGGCGGGATGGCGAGCCGAGGGGCTGGACATGCCGGACACGACGCGTCAGGCCGATCTCTGGGACCGGTGGGCGGAACATTTCCCCGATCTGTATCCGGACCGGGACCCGGCACCCGCTGTGGCCTTTCTGCACGAGGCGGCTGCAACCGGCACGGCTTTGGAGTTGGGGGCCGGGACGGGGCGCATCGCGGTTCCTCTCGCTCGTCGCGGAACACACGTGACCGCGGTGGAAGTCTCCGGCGGCCTTGCACGGCGATTGCGGACCAAGGCTGCGGGACTCCCCGTGAGCGTTGCGGAAACGGATATGGCCACCTATCAAGAGGGCGAGTACGCCCTGGTCTACGCGGTGCACAGCACGTTCTTTCATCTCACCGACCAACGCCGGCAGGTTGCGTGCATGAGGAACGTCGCGCGGATGCTCGCACCGGCCGGCGTGTTCGTACTCAGCTGTTTCGTGCCCGGCTCCGACCTTCTGGCCGGTCGCAACATGCTCGCGCTCGCCGGGATCGGCGAGGACTCCGTCGACATCCGTGCCACAACCGTGGACGCCAGTACCCAGATGCTCACCTATCGGGAACTGCACCTCACGGCGAAGGGCATCAGGATTCTGCCCGTGGAGCAGCGATTCTGTTGGCCGTCCGAACTCGACCTCATGGCGGAACTCGCAGGGATGGCGCTGGAGTCACGCTACGCAGACTTCGCGAAGGCTCCGTACCGACACGAAAGCCGCTCCCATGTGTCCGTCTACCGTCCGACAGGTCACCAACCACCCTGACGATCGGGCGCACCGCCGTGAGTTCCGGGCCCACACCCGACAGCACTCAGGGACTTGGGGGACAGAACATGTCTGTCATATCGCACTGCGCCGACGACCTCGTGGAACAGGGCTACGCGGTGCTCCGCATCGCACCGAGGCAGGCGAGCGCCCTGGCAGCGGCCCTCGAGCGCAGCAGAGCGTTCTTCCGCCGACCCCACGCGGAGAAGCTGCAGCACGGCAGCGAGGACCGCAACTACGGCTACCGGCCCATGGGCGTGGAGTACTCGGTCTCGCCGGAACGGCCCGACTGCAACGAGTGCTTCACCTTGTGGCACCGCACGAATCGCATCCCGCGGGTGACTGACCTCGGCCCACTGATCGAGGCGCTCCTGGCGTGGCGTGCGGTCTGCGCCGAGATCGCCACACGCGTACTCGACGCCTGTGGCGAACGTTTCCGCGGCGTGCCGCCCGCTTTCGCCGCTGCCTCGCACCTGCAGGTCAACAGTTGTCTGCCCGCTCCCGCCGGCCGCGACCTTTTGCAGGACCCCCACGAGGACGGTCACCTCATCACCGTGCACCACGCCACCGGCCCGGGCCTGGAGGTCGCCGCAGGAGGTCTCATGCGACCGATCACCCAGGCGCCCGACGAACTGCTGGTCATGCCGGGTTCGATCCTCACTGCCCTGACGGGCGGAGCGATTCGACCCCTGTATCACCAGGTTCGGAACCTGCGTCTGCACGAGCGTCGCTCCCTGATGTACTTCGTGAACCCCGAACTCGACACCCCGCTGCCGGTTTGGCTGCCGGTCGGCGATAGACGCGACCTGCGGGACACGGTCAGGTCGAACCCGCTCGCGTTCGGCCTTCCTCCGGTCCGGGAGCTGTGATGGCCACCGTCCTGTTGCTCAACCCCGGCGACGGAACCGGCCTCAACTTCACCCGGTCGCTTGCCGACACCCGTAACTGGAAGACGGTCGGACTCAGCTCCACCGAGGACGACTTCCACGGCGCAGAGACCGACGTACGCCACCTCGTCCGCTGGAATGGTCCGGCGGAACTCGTCGATACCGTCAACGATCTGGTCGCCGCGCACGGAGTGGACCTGGTCTACGCGGCGGACACGGGACCGGAGCTGCTGGTGATGTCCGACAACCGAGGCCGGGTGCGTGCATCCATGCTGCTCCCGGACCTCGATGACCACGTACGAATGGAGGACAAGTGGCTCACCCTTCGTGCATTGCGTAGGGCCGACATCGACGTCCCGGATACCGTCCTCGTCGATGGGCCGGCCGACCTCGAAGCCGTGTTCGATAGACACACGCGCGTGTGGCTGCGCCGCAGGCACGGCAGCGCGGGAGCGGGTTCGGTGGCCACCGAGTCCGCAGCCTTCGCGCGCGCCTGGATCGAGGAGCACGAAGGGTGGGGCGCATTTACGGCAGCGGAGTGCTTGACCGGCCGCACGGCCACCTTCAGCGGCCTGTGGTACGACGGCGAACTGATCGCCAGCCAGTTGCGCGAACGTCTGGGTTGGAAGCATTCCTACCTGTCTGTCTCCGGAGTAACCGGAATCACCGGTGCCCAACGCACCCTGTGGGACGAGTCGCTCCACCACCTGTCCGTGCGCTGCGTACGTGCCGCGGCCACGCGTCCGCACGGCGCGATCGGAGTGGACTTCACCTGGCGCGCCGACGGGCGTCCCTTCCCCACCGAGGTACAACCCGCGCGTTTCTACTCCTCGATCCACTTCCTGACTCGCTGCGGACTGAACCTGCCCGACCTGTTCTGCAGACTCGCGCTTCTCGGGCGGGTGGCGGCCGGGCCGGCACGGATCAACCCGATACGAAGTTCCGAGTACTGGGTCAAGGGCGTCGACAAGCTTCCGCAGTTGCTTACCGAGGACGAGTACCGTGCGCGGTCCTGAACTCCTGACGCCCGCATTCCTCGCCCGCGCGTGCAGCGAGGGGATCCTCATCAACCGCGGGCCGCTCAACGACGCATACCGAGTGACGATCCATGGGCTGCCGATGTTCGTCCGTCACCGGGTCCTGCACGACGCGCTCTACGGGCAGACGTTCGCCGCGGAGGAGTATCTGCCGCCTGTCGTACGCTCCCTCGCGCGCGTTCCCACCCTGTACCGCGTACTCGCCGATGACTCCGGCCGTCGCTCCTGGGCGGTGTTCGACTTCGTCTCCGGTGGGCAGCCGGATTGGAACAGCGACGGCGCCCTCATAGAGCTCGCCGCCACGCTGGGCCGAGTCCACACCGTCGCGGGCACGGCGTTCGGCGACATCCTCGGACCGTTCCGGACGCAGCCCGCCCCGGCATACCTGTCCGGGCTCCTCGAGGCAGAACTCGACCGACTCACCGGCCCGTCCCCCCTCGTATGTCACCTCCAAGGAATGCGATCGCATACGCGCGAGTTGATGGATGTCTTCGCGGACGAGCGCCCCTGTCTCTGCCACGGCGACATCCACGCCGACAACTTCCTCGCCGACCCGCAGCAGCGCATGTGGCTGCTGGACTGGGAAGCCGCACGCTTTCGGGTAGCCGCCGCCGACTTCAACCAGTTGCACGCAAAATGTCTTTCGCCCGGACAGTGCGAAGACGTCCTGACCGCATACTGTGCTCTGACCGGTCGCGACCCGGCCACCTTCCGCATCCAGGTCGACCTGCTGCGGCTGCTCTGGCACGTCCGTACGTACAACTTCGAGGTCCTCGTCCGGCGAACGGATCCCGCCGGCCAGGAGATCCACCTCCGCCGGGCAGCAACACTGCAAGCCGCACTCCGCCAACGACGACGCCCGACCTCCGGGCCCCGGGAGAGGCAGGCATGACGTCGTTCGCGGGTATGACGGTCGCACTCGTGGAGCATCCGCGCAACTGGGCTGCCTATCGGGCGCTGACCCGGTTCGTCGACCACGGCGCCCGCCTGATACTGCTCACCCGGAATCCCGCCCGGTACCAGCCGACCATCGGGCTGCCGCTCCGGCCGCTCACCGTCTTCGCCGACGTCGTGACCGTGGACACCAACGACATCCACGCGCTCCGACGGCTTGCCCCCAGACAAATCCAGCCGTCGGTGGTGATGTCATTCTCCCACTACTACTGCGCCATCGCCGCAGCCCTCGCCCGGTCGTGGGCCCTGGCGGGGCCACCACCGGACGTCGTGGAATCCGCTGTCCACAAGGACCGGTTCCGGGCGGCCACAGCCGCAACGCGCTTCTCTCTACGGTGGGTCGGGGTTCGCACGGAGCGGCAGGTACGGGCAGCGGTGGACGATCTCGGATTGCCCCTGGTCGTCAAACCGGCCTCGGGCGTGTCGAGCACCGGTGTCGTACTCGCCCACTCGATACCGGAGGCGATCGCCGCGTTCCGAGCCGTGTCTTCGAACCGGGTGAACAGGATGGGTCAACCTCAGCCCGCCACCGTCGTCATGGAGGAGTACGCGTCGGGTCCGGAATTCAGTGTCGAGGCCCTGACCGTCGAAGGCCGAACCTCGGTGTACGGGGTGACGACCAAACTGCCCTACAAGGCGCACCCGTTCATCGAACAAGCCGACACCTTTCCGTTCACCGACCCGGTTGTCGAGCCGCAGCTGCGCGCGGCGGCTGTTGCCGCCCTGGGCTGCTTGAACGGCTTCTCCGGCCCGTCTCACACCGAGATCCGGTACACACCCACCGGCCCGAAGATCATCGAGGTCAACCCCCGTCAGGGCGGCGGACATCTCCCCACCCTGATCGAGACGGTCAGCGGCCGCAACGTCTTCCTCGACGGCCTTGCAGAACGCGCCGGCCGGATCGACACAGCCTGGACCATGCCCGGCGGCACCGCCAACGCCGCGACCTGGTGGCAGCTCTACAGTCACACCACCGGAGCCGTGCGCCAGTTCCGCTATCTGCGTGACACCCTGCCCCCACAAGTCCGGCTCCTCCACCGATACGTCCACCAGGGAGATCCCGTCAACGTGGCCGGCAGCAACCGCGATTGCATCGGCGCCATCGTGACCGTCGGGACCTCGGCCGAGAAGTCGCTCGCCTTCGCCCGCAACGTCTCGAACGACATACGTCTCGACATCACCAGCCCGGGCATGTCAACAGGACCCGAGGGCGTACCTTGTGGACCCGGTGCCACGCCAGACCGGCCCCCAGGTCGGGTTTCGTCGCGTCGAGGCGTCCGGCGTCGTGGTGCATGGCGGTGAACGGCACGAATCGCCTCCCCCGGCAATCCCTCACTCGTCCTGTGGCAGTCGACATCCCCCGTCCGGGAAGGTCGCAAGCGTCGCCCAACCACGCACCCGGCGCGGCTTCGTCGTTCCTCGGGCAACGTTCGGCGTCGTGCCGGTCGCCGAGGCATGGGGCGGTCTCGTGTGGACTCTCGGGTGGCACGGCGGATGCGGCCGTCGCCGGCTGTGCTGCGACGCTCCCACGCCGACGCGACCCGAGGCCCGCGTGATGGGTCGGTCGTCGACCGCTTCTTCGAGGTCTCGCGTGCCACCGAGTCGGCCGGAGCGCTTCGGGTGACGATCGCGCGGTCGATGTCCCGGGCTTGGAGGGGCGAGTCGAAGGATGCTCCGGCCATCGGCGCAGGAGTCCGACGGCGTCGCGGAGTTGATTCTCGACCGCGGTGACGCGCCCGCGTGGGAGACCGATGGCCCGGTTGAGTCACGCGGGTGTGGTTGATCGCCTGGCTGTTCGTCTTGGAGACCGCGGCAGTCGGGTGGGCCGTACCGGGACCGGTCGCGAGGTGCGAGTCCACGCACATCGGGCCGTGTCGCGTTCGCGACGGCCGTACAAATGCCGCACCTCTCCGAGTCGCCGTCGGCGAATGGCGGATCGATGTCCGCGGTCCACTCGGCGACATCGGTCGGTTCCGGACGGAGGCTCAGGCCCTCGATGCTCCCACGCTCGCCGGGATCGCGGTCCGCCCCCGCGCCGCGGCAGCCGCGAAGGGCGTTCGGTGTCGGTGTCGTCCCGGGGTGCTACAACCGGCACGGCGGCGGGAGCCGGTCGCGATTCGGCCGGGAGAGGGGAGGTGGGGCGGGGTACCGACGCTGAGGGACGGTCCCTGAGGGATCGCGATGGAGGACGCCGAGCGGGTTCGTTGGGGTTTCGTGCCGTTCATCGGTGTGGGGCCCTTGCGGTTCGGCATGGAGCACGCGAAGCGACCCGCACACCCCGAGGCCGGGCGAAGCACACGGCACCCCACCCGACTCGCACACGCGGAGACATCGATGCGGAACCCCGCCCCCTCGACGCGTCGCTCCGCACGCAACACCGCGCCCGCCGGAAACACGCGGAATCGGAGGGCCGGCTCGGCGAGATCGAAGGCGTCAACCTCACCCTCACCCACCTGCGAACCAAACAAGAGGAGACACGGCGACACATCCAACGCCCCTCCGTCGACCTCGGCATGCCCGGCGTCACGCCACACGCCCCTGCGGAGGCGCCATGAGCCTCGGCACCGGATCATGCGGATCGCCGACGATCACGCTGTCACCGGAGGATGACGCGCACACCCCGTTCTTCGAAGATCTCCAGGAGCAGGTCGAACAGCGTGACGTCACCATCGTCGGTGGGCACGCGCTCTGCCAGGCACGCTCTCGCGTCGGCCGAGTAGTCCCACTGCAGCGTGAACGGTGTGGTGGCTCCCCAACCGCCCCTCAAGCAGTCGATCAGCGCATCGAGGTTCCAGCCGAAGTATCCGCCGGGCCCGTTGACGGCTTCACCGATCGCGCAGTAGAAGCTGTCCCTGTCGACGATGCGCCGACCGTCGAAGGTGAACACCTGGCCCGCAGGGGCGTCAGGCTTCCCCTGACGTTGGTAGTCCCGGGACCACAGGGCGACCGACAGCCACGCGTGCCTGTCCTCGGGGCCGAGTTCGTGCCACATGCCGGTGCGGTTCAAGCGGCCTGCGCGGATCAGGTCCCACGCTCGCTCCGCTCCGGCCAGGGCATTGTCGCACCGCAGCGTCACCGTAAGGTCGACGAAGTCGTTTCCGCAGTCCGAGCCCTTGACGTCGATGACTGTGACCTGGTTGACGAAGTAGGACCCCACAGCGGCGCCGTCGGCATCGAGGATGTCGAGCCATGCGTTCCCCGCCAGGGCCCGGCGACTGCCGACATGGCCAAGGCTCTTCAGCAGGCCGCCTTGCGGGAGGCACCCCACGAGGTGCACTCGGCGCGCGCCCTCGTCATCGTCATCCCGGAGCGGTGTGAACAGCCCCTCGGCCTCACGAGCGAAGCCCCAGAAATCGGCGTCGTCCTCGTCCGAGGTCAGCGCGTACTTCCGACCCTCGCCGCCCGGCCCTGCTGTTCGCATCGCACGCCCCATGAGAGCACTGATCTTACCGGCGCCCCACGGCCAGTCGGCCGGTCACCACGCATTCCGGTGCCCCCGGCCCCATGGCCTCCATCTTCGAGGCCGTCACAGAGCCTCCTTCACCCGTGCGAGTGAAGTGCAGAGAAGTGCAGAGAAGTGCACGAGAGCGTTCCCGATCCGTTCGCGGCCGAGATCGGCGTCCGGAACGACCGGTGGGAAATGATCGTCATCGCTCCCGACGGAACCCGGGTCACCGAGCCGGCCGCCGTTTGGAGGGCGCGGTCGTTCGGGCCGTGCCCGACGCCTCGGATGCCGGTCGCTGCCTGATCGGGCAACCCACCGTCCCCACACCGGTATTGCCCACCGAGGCCGCGTCGGGGACGCTCTCCGAGATCGGATACGTCGTCGAGGATGACATCCGAAGCGACCCCGCCCGGAACCACGGGTGGACCGAGGTCGCATCCGGCTGGTGGACCGCGCCGTGCCCCCGAAGCCCTGACCCACGCAGTCCCCCGACCCCGGCCTTCGCCGGGTCCGGCCCACGCGGCAACGCTCGCCGGTCGGGCCGGGACGGCACCGCGCCTACGGTCGCCCCTCCGACCTCGGTCGCCGCCACGGGCATGACACCGGCCGACGGGACACGCCCGGCGTCGACCGCGCCACCGCACACATCCGCCACCCCGCGGCCACCAATCCCGGCGCCGGACTGAACACCGGCAGGGGCGTGCGGGTCCTGTCGGGTCCTGTCGGGTCCGGTCTGGCGCGAGAACGGGTGGCGGCCCGCCGAGTACGCGGGTCGCACCACGCCCGACGGGATCCAACGTTCGTCGGCGTCCTCGTCGTGGGACCCGGCAACGAACTTCCGGGCGAGGTAAGGGAGTTCGTCGCGGAACGTCTCGGCGAGCCGGGCGCAGTCCTGGTCCTCGACGACACAGGCTTCGTCGAGAAGGGCCTCACGTCCGCCGGTGACGGACGTCCAAGAAGCGCGCTCGACATGGTCACTGACCTGCGGATACACCGAACCGCCGGCGGAGTGGCCGAGCGTGTCCTCGCCAAGCATCCGATGCACCGCCCCGCCACCCGGCCCGGCTCGTTTTGCGCCGGCGATCAGCCACTTCACGCACGCCGGCGATCGAGACTACAAATCGACCGGAAGACCGAGCTAATCTGGCCTTCGGCCGGACGCGCAGGCCGATCGCCGATGCCACCCCCTGCCCACGCCAGGGAACGGCACTGTCGGCCAAGGCTCGAAGGGCCCGCGGTGGAGGCCTTCTCCCAGCTCTGGGTAATCGCCGGCGGAGGCGTGGGGTAGCCGCCTGGATGGATGAGCTGTGACGAGATACGGATCCAACGGACTCAAGCGCGCGGCCCGGAAGCCGGCAACGACCGACGACATCGCGGACACGGCGGCGCTGCGCCGACTCGCGGATGACGCGCGGACGAGCGACTTCACGGAGGAGGAGCAACTCCGCCGTGCGGCACGGGGCGGGGATGCCGACGACGTCTGCGACCTCGCCCGCTGGTTGCGGAACCACGGGCGTCCCGACGAGGCCGAGGCGTTGTACCGGCAGTTCGTCGACGCCGGTCACGCTCGGGCGATGACCGGCCTCGGTGACCTGTACAGCGACGCCGGGAGGACCACCGAAGCAGAAGAGCTCTACCGCCGCGCCGCCGACGCGGGTTGCCCCCGGGCGATGAACAACCTTGGGCTTTCGTACGCGAATGCGGGGCGGACCGCGGAAGCCGAGGAGCAGTACCTTCGCGCGGTCGACGCCGACGACACCCATGCCATGTTCAACCTCGGCCGCTTGTACAAGGAGGCCGGGCGTACGGCGGAGGCCGAGAAGCAGTACGGCCGCGCCGCCGACGCCGGCGACTCCTGGGCCATGTACAACCTCGGCATCCTGTACCTGGAGACCGGGCGCACTGCGGAAGCCGAGGAGCAGTTCCGTCGCGGCGCGGACGCGGGTAACCCCAGAGCCATGTACAACCTCGCCTTCGTCCACGAAGAGGCCGGCCGGATCGCGGAAGCCGAGGAGCAATACCGCCGCGCCGCCGACGCCGGCGACACCGATGCCATGGTCAGGCTCGGCTTCCGGTGCGAAAGGGCCGGGCGCAGGGGGGAAGCCGAGGAGCTTTTCGGGCGCGCCGCCGATGCGGGCGACTCCTTGGCCATGTACAACCTCGGTGTCCTGTACATGGATGCCGGCCGTACGGCGGAAGCCGAGGAGCAGTACCTCCGTGCCGCCGACGCCGGCGACACGAACGCCATGGACAACCTGGGACTTCTGTACGCGGAGGCGGGGCGGATCGAGGAAGCCGAGGAGCAGTTCCGCCGCGCCGCGGACGCGGGCGACACCGGTGCCATGTACAACCTCGGCGTTGTGTACGGAATGGGCGGGCGTACGGCGGAAGCCGAGGAGACCTACCGCCGCGCCGCCGACGCCGATCACGCCGGTTCGATGCACAACCTGGGTGTTCTGTACCACGAGGCCGGGCGGACCGCGGAAGCCGAGGAGCAGTTCCGCCGCGCCGCGGACGCGGGCGACCCCAAAGCCATGTACGGTCTCGGCCTCCTGCACCAGAAGGCCGGGCGTACCGCGGAAGCCGAGGAGGCATACCGCCGCGCGGCCGACGCCGGCGACGCCGACGCCATGAACAACCTCGGTGTTCTGTACAAACAGGCCGGGCGTAGCACGGAAGCCGAGGAGGCATACCGCCGCGCCGCCGACGCCGGCCACACCGACGCCATGTTCAACCATGGCGTCCTGTGCAAAAGGGCCGGGCGTACCGCGGAAGCCGAGGAATTGCTCCTTCGTGTCGCCGACGCCGGCGACACCGGCGCCATGCGTGTCCTCGGCAGCCTGTACCGGGAGGCCGGCCGGATCGCGGAAGCCGAGGAGCAGTATCGCCGCGCCGCCGACGCCGGCGACACCGACGCCATGTTCAACCTCGGCCTCCTGTGCAACAGGGCCGGGCGTATCACGGAGGCGGAGGAGCAATACCGCCGCGCCGCCGACGCGGGCCACACCAGTGCCACGTACAACCTCGCCCTCCTGTTCAAAGAGGCCGGGCGTACCGCGGAAGCCGAGGAGCAGTATCGCCGCGCCGCCGACGCCGGCGACACCGACGCCATGAACAGCCTCGGCATCCTGTTCAAAGAGGCCGGGCGTACCGCGGAGGCGGAGGAGCAATACCGCCGCGCCGCCGACGCGGGCAACACCGACGCCGTGTTCAACCTCGGCCTCCTGTACGGAATGGGCGGGCGTACCGCGGCGGCCGAAGAGGTCTACCGCCGTGCTGCGGCCGCGGGCCACATCCGTGCCATGTACCACCTCGGTGCCCTGTACGAAGACGCCGGGCGTACCGCGGAGGCGGAGGAGCAGTACCGTCGCGCGGCCGACGCCGGCCATACCGGTGCCATGAACAACCTCGGCGTCCTGTGTAGCAAGGCCGGGCACACCGCGGAAGCCGAGGAGCAATACCGCCGCGCCGCCGATGCCGGCAACAGCATTACCGTGTTCAATCTCGGCGTCCTGTACGAGAAGACCGGGCGTACCGCGGAGGCCGAGGAGCAGTACCGCCACGCGGCCGACGCCGACAACACCGATGCCATGAACAACCTCGGCGCCCTGCGTAACAAGGCCGGGCACACCGCGGAGGCCGAGGCGCTGTTCCTTCGTGCCGCCGACGCAGGCCACCCCAGGGCCATGTACAACCTCGGCCGCTTGTACGAGAAGACCGGGCGTACCGCGGAGGCCGAGGAGCAGTACCGCCACGCTGCGGCCACGGGCCACGCTGATGCCATGTACAACCTCGGCGTCCTGTGCGAACAGGCCGGGCATGCCGCGGAGGCCGAGGAGCTGTTCCTTGGTGCCGCCGACGCCGGGGACACCTATGCCGTGTACAAGCTTGGTGGCCTGTACGTGGATACGGGCCGGATGGCGGAGGCCGAGGAGGCATACCGCCGCGCCGCCGACGCCGGCGACGCCTATGCCATGTACAAGCTTGGTGGCCTGTACGTGGATACGGGCCGGATGGCGGAGGCCGAGGAGGCATACCGCCGCGCCGCCGACGCCGGCAACACCGGGGCCATGTACAACCTCGCCGTCCTGTGCCACAGGGACGGGCGTACCGCGGAGGCCGAGGCACTGTTCCTTCGTGTCGCCGACACCGGGGACACGAAGGCCATGCGCATCCTCGGCGTCATGCACTTGAAGGCCGGCCGGATGGCGGAGGCCGAGGAGGCATACCGCCGCGCGATCGACGCCGGCGACACCGACGCCATGTTCAACCTCGGCATCCTGTACGAACAGGCCGGGCGTGCCGCGGAGGCCGAGGAGGTCTACCGCCGCGCTGCGGCTGCGGGCCACACCAGCGCCATATTCAACCTCGCCACCCTGTTCAAAGAGGCCGGGCGTACCGCGGAAGCCGAGGAGCTGCTCCATCCTGTCGCCGACGCCGGCGACACCGACGCCATGTTCAACCTCGGCATCCTGTACGAACAGGCCGGGCGTGCCGCAGAAGCCGAGGAGGCATTCCGCCGCGCTGCGGCTGCGGGCCACACCAGCGCCATATTCAACCTCGCCACCCTGTTCAAAGAGGCCGGGCGTACCGCGGAAGCCGAGGAGCTGCTCCATCCTGTCGCCGACGCCGGCGACACCGACGCCATGTTCAACCTCGGCATCCTGTACAGAGAGGCCGGGCGTGTCACGGAGGCGGAGGAGCAGTACCGCCGCGCGGCCGACGCAGGCCAGGCCGGTGCCATGAACAACCTCGGCGTCCTGTGTGAAAGGGCCGGGCGTACCGCGGAGGCCGAGGAGCAGTACCTTCGTGCCGCCGACGCCGGCAACACCGGTGCCATGCTCAACCTCGGCCGCTTGTACGAGAAGGCCGGTCGGCACGAAGAAGCGCTGCCGCCCTTCCGTCGGGCCTTCGATGCGGGGGTTCCCGACGCCGCTTCCGCACTCGAGCGAGTCTGCCTTGTGCTCGGCCGCGATGCGGTGCCCGCGCAGGCTCCGATGCCGTGACGAAGCCGAGGACGCTTTGCGGAGGGTGTCGATCCATGAACATGCGCGTACCGCGGCCCGGGTGACGATGAGCCGCTGATCGGTGGGCCCGGCCCCGGCGGTCGGGCCCACCGCCACCACCGGGGCGGGAACCTTCGTGGTCTGCCCGCCCCGCAGTCGGCGGGGTCCGCGTGCGGGATGCAACTCGTTGTCACAGTGGGGAGTTCGCGGATCCGAACCTCAAGCACGACGCGGCACGCATCAGGACAGGGTCTGTACGGAGTTGGACCATTCGACGGGTGGAGGCTTCGGATCCGGATGGTCGACGTTCGTAGGTGCAGTCCTGCCAGGAAGCCTTCAAGATCTGCGATCTCGAGGGCCACCGGGCGGGGAAGCTCGGCTGGAAGCACCAGCGGATGCCGACAGCCCCCGGCGCAAGATCGTGGAACCGGAGCAGACCGTCGTCGACGTTTGTCGTCGGCTCGAGGAGCACACCGAGCACACCGAGTACACCGAGGAACCGGAGGCCGCCCGGGCCGCAAATCGCGAGGCTCGGGCACCCAACCGGCCGACGGGATCTTGCCGAGGCTGAACCTTCTCCGCACTACCGCGCTCGGGATGGCTCCGGACTCCTCCGTCAGCGTGCCCCGCTGCCGCTGTCGGCGCACCGTGGCGCAGAAAACGGATGGAACCGTGGGACGGGCCCGGGCACGATGATCGGCATGACGGGGCATTGGCAATACGAGCATGTCTTCGCACCTCTTCGCGGCGCTCGGGCCCGGGGTGTTCGGGTTCCCGGCTTCATCGATCGTGAAGACACATTGCCGCGCTTCAGCCCCATGGGCTGCACCGTCTACCTCGTCCTCGAAGAGGGGTATCTCCGCGTGGACTGCCTCGGCAACCATGGGCAACTCGCCTTCCGGCCCGTCCCCGAGCCGATCCCTTCTCCTCACTGGGATCTCGACGAGGACGAGTTCGCCGTCGGCGACTACGGATCGCACTTTCTCGGCGACGACACCGATCTCGCCGCGATCACCCGGGTCCGGTACGCGCTCGACGACGACTCGGACCGGGAGGCCGGCACGGTCCGGGCGGCCGAGATCAGGTTCGAGTACGGCGGCGTGCTCTTCCTGGATCCCATGTACCACTGGGGCATCCGCCTCGAAGGCGCAGGGGCATACGAGCGGTGGCTGACCTGGCAAAGGGAGGACACGCACCTACGCGCCGCCTTCGGCCCACTCGAAGACCACACCTGGACCCCTTAGCTACGGCGTTACTTCAATCTCTGGCGTGCTGAGGGATGATGTCGGCCATCCCCAAGCGGTGTGTTGGCGAGCCAGGCCCCGCCCCCAAGGGTGCCCAGCCCAGTTGCTCACACTGCCTCAACACGCGGTTGTAGGCCTGGTCGCCAGTCACCGGCCACGCCTCGAACCCACTCTCGCCCAGGTCCCCGGCCAACATGAATGCGTTGCAGAGCAAGTGCTCGAACACCATGGCGGCGGTGCCCTGAAACCCGGCAACAGCATCCAACGATGGCGTCACAGAAGGCGGCGAAGCGGTGAAGGGCTGTGCGCTTCCGCTCCCGATGTCGTGCCCGCCGGCCCCGTATGGAGTCGGCGGGCACGATGGGTCGATCAGCCGAAGGGGACCCGCGACTGGGAGTTCCCGTAGTTCACCCACTTGACGGTCACGATGGCGTTCTGGGTGACGCTCGGGGTGTCGAGGACCGGCCCGGTCTGCGGGTTGGTGAGCTTCAGAGTGCCGTTGCTCTTGCTGATCTTCCGCTTCTGGTACGCGTTGGCCGGGTCGAAGGCCTTGACCGTCACCGCTTGGAGGGACTGGGCGGCGGCGGTCAGGGTGAGCGGCTGGGCGCAGCGGTCGGAGATTCGCACGGTGCCGTCAAAGAGGGCTCCACGGCGGCGAGTTCCTCGTACAGCGCGGCCTGGGCGTACACGGCCTGTGCCCAGGCGGTCCGCGAGTTCGAGTTGTACGCCGCCGTCGAGGCGTCCCGCCCGGCCAGGCTCGTGCCGACGAAGTGCGTGACGGTGATGTCGCGGCGTTCGGCGGGGACCCGGCGTGTCTCCCGGGCGGCGCGGTAGACGCCGTAGCCGGTGACGTCGAAGCAGGACATGCGGCCGGCGCGGCCGAAGGCGAGGGCGGGTTCGAGGACTTCGAAGAAGACCCGGGTCTGGGGAAGGCCGACCCCGGTGCCGTCGACTATGGTCGGCGCCCCAGGTAGGCGGCCAGCCGGGTGTAGACGTCGGCGTCGGCGGGCACCGGTACGACCGGGCTGAACCGGCCCTCCTCGCTGCGGGCCTCCGGCGGCGCGAACTTCGAGAATGCGTCGAGTGCCTGCTCGGCAAGGTCGGGGTCGAGTTCGGCGAGCCGCCGGGTGGCGTGTGCGAGGTCCCAGGAATGAGCCGTGAACTCGTGGGTGTAGGCCTCCAGGACATCCCGGCCGGGCAGCGTGGCCCACGGTAGTTCGACCATGCGGTCGAGCCCCTCGTCGTCGGCCCACGCCCGCTCGACCTCGCTGCGGGCCAGGGAGAATGCCCTTGCCCAGCCGTCATCGGCGATCCCGTCGATCACCTCGGGCACGTCGCGCACGTCGCCTCCGGTGCCGACACGGGCAAGCTTGTGCAGCACGGAGACAACATGCCCGAGCAGCGCGCGAACGTCGTAATCGGCGCAGGGAGTGCGGTTGCCCAGCTCATCACGACCTACCGCCGCAACCTGCTTCCCGGCTTGATCGAGTGCCCGGGCCAAGATCGGACGTGGGTCACGGGCCGGTTCGGTTGTCATGATCGGGAGCCTACGAGGACGCACCGACAGGGCAACGGTAGTGAGCGATCCCTACCAGAGGTCAGTGCATCGTCATCCGTTCTCGCCGCCCCATACCTTGAGCCTCCGACAACCTCCTGTCGAACTCCCACTCCGCGAAGACCATCTTCCACCCGGATGAATCGCGCCGAGGCGTCACGACCCTCCCCTCCGGGGGTTCGGGAACAGGCGCTGATCTTGTCTTTCAACCCTTTCGGTCGGCCGAAGCCCAGGTCAAGACTTCGCTGCGACGAAGTCGACGGTCGGCTCGGTTGGCCACGTCGCGGGCTGCCGGAGTCCGTGACCACCTCGGACTCCGCCTACGCCGTCTTGGCCCGGTAGACGAAGGCGGGCGGAAGGTTCCGCCACACGGTCCGGGTGCGTTCGACGGCGCCGAAGGCATCGGAGAGTTGGTCGGCGAAGCGGCGTACCGTCGGCATCCAGGCGGCGTGCCCGGACGCGAACGTCGTCATCCACCCGCCCGGTCAGCGCGCCGGTGACCGCGTCGAGGATCTCCCGGCGGACGCCGACCGGCATCACCGCCCAGGGCAGGCCCGAGACGACCGTCGTCCTGGCCTCGCCCAACGACGGGCTGCACGGACCGGGCCGGCGGCCGGTGTGAGTGCAGGTCACGTTCACCGCGGCGCCGCTCCTGCCGCTGCCCCGGTGGCAGGGCACGGCCTGGCCGGCATGCGGGCCCGCGCAGCGCTGTTCCACGGCACCGTGTACGCGGGCACGACCCCGGAGGGCGGGTACCGGGTCCGTGCGGAACTCCGCCTCCCCGACCCGGCGTTCCACCACACTTCGGTCCAGGATGCGGCGGTCGCACGATGACCGGCCGCCTCGACGCCGAGATCCGCTCCGGCGAACAGTCCCCGGCACGCGTCCTGCTCTGCGACGACCAAGAACCAATGCGCGTCGGTCTGCGCATGGTGGTGGACCGCCAGGAATGATCCGACGGTCGTCGGCGAGGCCGCAGACGGCGACCGCGCCGTGGAACTCGCCGCGGCGCTGCGCCCGGACCTCGTGCTCATGGATGTGCGCATGCCCGTACCGGACGGCGTCGCGGCCACCGGTCGTGTCGTCCGCGAACTGCCCGAGGTGCGCGTCCTGGTCATCACGACCTTCGACCTCGACGAGTACGCGTACGCAGCCCCGCGCGAAGGCGCGAGCGGCTTCCTGGTCAAGGACGCACCCACCGACGAAACGCTCGTCGCGATACGCGGCGTACTGCGCGGCGACACCTTCGTCTCCCACTCCGTCACCCGGCGCCTGATCGACCGCTACGTCGCCGGCAGCAGCCCACCGGTCGGCCGCGTGCCCCTGCCGGCGGCCGGTGGCGCGAAACTGCGCGGATTCGTCCGGTGCGAGGCCGGCCTCGGTTCGCGATGGCGCCGGTGACTTCGTCATCCGGTCTTGGCTTCGGCCAAGCGGGTCGGGAATGTCGACCCGGCGGACCGACCGGGGCGGACCGACACGGCCCGACAGGCCTTCCATGTGTGCGGTCGAGGAAGTCGCGCACGACGGCCGCGTCGCGGTGCGCGGTCAGGGCGTCGCGCAGGTCGGTTCACGGTGCGCGGTCAGGGGCGCAGCCGCGGGCGGAGTCGACGCCGCCCATCGTGTCGACGGCCTGGTGCGCGATGCCGGCGGCTGTGTCCAGGTCGCCGAGCGCGATGTACGCCCCCGCTCTGCGCGCGAGGTAGATCGCGGCGCCGGTGGCCGAGTACCTCGCCGGGGTTCGCGAAGGCCCGCTTCAGTGCCCCGAGTTCACGGTCGCGGCGGCGTATGGGTCGGACCGGGGAGGTTGGACGCACCTGCGTCGGGCGCCTGGTGGGGGGATCGGTGCGGGCGGGTCCTGTTGCTACGTCCCCACGCGCTGCGCCAAACCGTCCACCATGAGGGCCAGCCCCGCCTCGAACGCCGACTCGTTGTCGATCGTCGGGACGACGGGGTGGTCCGCCCCGACGGCGAGGGCGGTGTCCGCTTGCTCTTCCAGGACGCTGCCGACCGTGTAGCGGCCGGCGGCCAGCATTGCCATCCGGGCGTCCTGTTCGGGAAGGCCGGACGCAAGCAGGAACTGCATCTTGTGGGCGATCCGGTCGAGGTCCGCCCCGCCGGGCATGCTTCCGGCATGGAGTCGTGCGCCGTCGCGGTGCATCAGCAGCGTGCGACGGAAGCCGCGTGTGTTCTCGAGGAACCAGTCCCGCCAGTCGTCACCGGGCCGCGGTAGCGGAGCCGCCGCATGCGGTGCCATGGCGGCCTCGGCCATCGCACCGAGCAGCTCCCTCTTGTTCCGGAAGTGGTAGTAGAGGGACGGCTGCTCGACGCCCAGGCGCTTCGCCAGCCGCCGGGTACTGACAGCGTCCAGGCCGACCTCGTCCAGCAGGTCGAGTGCCTCGCCGACGACGTTCTCGCGGTTCACCTTCACGTTGACAATCTATCGGTGATAGATGACGCTGTAAATGTGCCTATCACCGATAGAAACGAGGCTGCGCCATGACATCCGGAACCGGGACTCCCTCCCTGAGGGTCCTGATCTGCGGCGGTGGGGTCGCGGGACTGTCCCTGGCCTACTGGCTCGCCCGGGGCGGCCACCGAGTGACCGTCGTCGAACGCTTCCCGGCGCTGCGGGCCACCGGTGCCCAGGTCGACCTCCGAGGCCAAGGCATCGACGCGGTCACGCGCATGGGGCTCCTCGACGCGGTCAGGAGCAAGCTCGTGGACGAAGCCGGCGTCGCCTTCGTCGACGCGCGCGGCAGGGCGCGGGCGACCGTCATGGCCAACACCTCCGGCCGGGGCCGGCAGACTCTGACCTCCGAGTACGAGATCATGCGCGGCGACCTGGTGCGCATCCTCCACGACGCGACCAAGGACGACGTGGACCACGTCTTCGGCATCGGCGTCGAGAGCTTCGAGCAGGACGACGAGAAGGTCGTCGCCCACTTCTCCGACGACTCGTCCGACACCTACGACCTCCTGGTCGGCGCGGACGGGCAGGGCTCGCGGACGCGTCGAGCCGTCCTGCCGGCAGCCTCTCCCGATCCGTACCGGCGAGTGGGCATCCACATGGCCTACTGGTTCGTTCCGCGCATCGCGTCGGACACCCGCATCCGGGACACCTACAACGCCCCCGGCGGCCGGATGATCATGCGCAGGAGTCACAACCCGACCGAGAGCCAGGTCTATTTCGTGCTGCGGGAGGAGTCCGCGCAAGCCTCGGCCGTCCACCGCCGGCCGGTCGAACGTCAGAAGGAGTTCTGGACCGACAGGTTCCGCGACGCGGGATGGCAGACCGAGCGCTTCGTCGACGGCATGCGGACCACCGAGAGCTTCTACTCCCAGGAGGTCGTGCAGGTACGCACGGACACCTGGTCCGAAGGGCGGGTGGTCCTGGTCGGAGATGCCGCCCACTGCGCCTCCCCCTACAGCGGCATGGGCGTCTCCGGCGGCCTGGTCGGCGCATACGTCCTGGCCGGCGAGATCAACCGGCGGCCCCACGACCTGCCCGGGGCCCTGGCGGACTACGACACCACGCTGCGCCCGTTCGTCGACGCGATCCAGGCAGCGGTGAAGCCGCACCTTCTGCGCGTGGGCCTGCCCGTGCATCGGTCGGCCATCGAAGCGTTCCACCGGGTCACGGCACTGGCCTGCTTCCTGCGCGTCCCCGAACTCGTCGCGCGGTTCTCCAAGGAGGACCGGGGCGGCGACTGGCGGCTCCCGCGCTACCCGGACCTCGACGCCGCGGCCTGAGTGTCGCGCTCGGGAACTCCGAACGGGACTGGAGCAGTCGTTCGTCGGAGGGCACCCGCGGTTGCGGGCCTGCGCCGGCGCCGGCCCGCGGCGTCGGGCGCGCGCGACCACATGGGCCTCACCGTGCGCCGGCAGCCGTGCGGTCCCACGGGCGTCCCCTCGGCGCACCTCCCGCTCTGCTCGTACTGCCGTTTCAGTACGCCGCGGTGTCGCCGAGCGCCGGACGACGAGGGTGCCCCCGGTCACGAACGATGGGAGTCATGGCTCCGGCGCCACGCGCCCGTGTGGCCCACGCGGCCGGAGCGTGGCCTCGTTGCCGTTGCACAGCCTTTCCCTCCTGCCGACTGGAGCGCCTCGTCATGGCTTCACTGCTCTACCGACTCGGTCGATTGTCCTTCCGACAACGCCGATACTTCGCCTTCGTGTGGATCGTGCTCCTGGCGGCGTGCGCCTTCGCCGCAGCCACGGCGCCGGCGGCCGAGGACGACGGATTCTCGATGCCGGGCACCGAATCGCAGAGGGCCTTCGACCTGATGGACGAACGCTTCCCCGGCGGAAACGCGGAGGGCGCCGACGCACGGATCGTCTTCGCGGCCCCCGACGGGCGGAAGGTGACCGCCGGCGACAGCAGGGCGGCGGTGGACCGGGTCGTCGAAGCGGTCGCCCGCGGTGCTCAGGTCAAGGAGGTCCTGAACCCCTTCACGCAGGACGACAACACCGTCGGCAAGGACGGCACCACCGCGTACACGACCGTCACCTACAACGCGGTGGGCGACGACCTGACCGAGGCGACGAAGAAGTCCCTCATGGACGCCGTCCAGGACGGTCGGGACGCGGGCCTGACCGTGGAGGTCGGCGGATCGGCGGTGGACGCGGGCCCCGAACTCGGGGGCGTCACCGAACTGATCGGCATCGGTGTCGCGGCGGTGGTGCTGTTCCTCACCTTCCGGGCGCTGGTCGCCGCCGGTCTGCCGCTGATCACCGCGCTCGTCGGTCTCGCCGCGGGGATCTGCGCGATCATCGCCGCGGGCATGTCCACCACGACGATCACCCTGGCACTCATGCTGGGCCTGGCCGTGGGAATCGACTACGCGCTGTTCATCGTCTCGCGATATCGGGCGGAACGAGCCGAGGGGCACACGGCGGAAGAGGCGGCCGGCCTGGCGGTGGGCACGGCGGGATCCGCCGTCGTCTTCGCCGGAGCCACGGTCGTCATCGCGCTGGCGGGACTGTCGGTGGCGGGCGTCCCCATGCTGACCGACATGGGGCTGGCCGCAGCCGGGACCGTCGTGGTCGCCGTACTGGTCGCGCTGACCCTGCTGCCCGCGCTGCTGGGCTTCTTCCCCCGGGCCGTGCTGCCCCGCGCACACCGCGCACCGGGGCAGCCGAGCCCGCCGGCCAAGGAGCCTGCGGGCAGCCGGTGGGCCCGCTTCGTCATCCGCAGGCCGCTGGCCGTGCTGCTGCTCAGCGTCGCGGGCCTGGGCGTGGTCGCCGCTCCGGCGCTGGACCTGCAGCTCACCCTGCCGGGCGACGAGGCTCAGCCCACCTCGACCACGCAGCGCCACGCCTACGACGCACTGGCCGACGGATTCGGCGCCGGCTTCAACGGGCCCTTGACCGTGGTCGTCGACGCCAAGGACGCCGCCGACCCGAAGACGGTCGTCACCCGGGCCACCGAGATCCTCACCGCCACCGACGGAGTGGTGGACGTCTCGCCGGCCGTGTTCAACGAGGCCGGCGACACCGCCGTCGTCACCGCCGTGCCCGGCACCGGCCCGAGCGCCACCGCGACCAAGGACCTCGTCAAGGCCATCCGCACCCAAGCGAACGAACTGGAGGCCGACGCGGGCGCATCCATGCTGGTGACCGGTCGGACCGCCATGAACATCGACGTCTCGAACAAGGTCACCGCGGCGCTCATCCCCTACCTCGCCGTCGTGGTGGGCCTGGCCGTCGTGCTCCTGATGGTCGTGTTCCGCTCGGTGCTCGTACCGCTCAAGGCGGCCTTGGGCTTCCTGCTCTCGGTCGCCGCGTCCTTCGGCGTGATCGTCGCGGTGTTCCAGTGGGGATGGCTCGGCGGCCCGCTCGGTGTCGCACAGACCGGGCCGGTGATGAGCATGATGCCGATCTTCCTGATCGGCGTGGTCTTCGGCCTGGCCATGGACTACGAGGTCTTCCTCGTAACCCGCGTCCGGGAAGCCTTCGTCCGCGGCGAGCAGCCTTCCCAGGCCATCGTCACCGGCTTCCGGCACAGCGCCCGGGTCGTCGTGGCCGCCGCCGTCATCATGATCGCCGTGTTCGCCGGCTTCATCGGCATGACGGACTCCATGATCAAGATGCTGGGCCTGGGCCTGGCCTCCGCCGTCTTCTTCGACGCCTTCATCGTCCGGATGACCATGGTCCCCGCGGCCCTGGCCCTGCTGGGTCGCACGGCGTGGTGGCTGCCCCGGTGGCTGGGCAGGGTACTGCCCGACATGGACGTCGAGGGCGAAAAGCTGACCGGGCGCCTCACCCCCGACATCGCCCTGCCGGCACAGACCGCACACCGGGAGGAATCGGTGAACACCTGAGCCCGTGGACCGCCTCGGGCCGCCCGCGGTGGCACGGGTGGCCCGACGCCGTTCCGCGGTGCGGGACCCCGACCGACGACAAGGCAACGACCGACCAAGGAGTTCGCGTGATCGCCCAATTGCGGTTGTGGGCCCGCCGCCGTCCCCGGTCGGTCGACGCCGCGCTCGCCGTGACGCTGTCCGGCATCACGATCGTCTCCACAGCCATGGGGCAGCCGCCCCGCATCACCCAGTGGCCGCCACTGCCCGCGGTGGTCGTCGCCGCGGTCTCCTCCGCCTTCTTCCTCGCCCACCGCAGATTCCCGCGCCTGACGGTGGTGGGCACCACCGGGTGCAGTGCCGCCCTGGGTGCGATGGGCGCCTCGCTGGGCTACCCGTTCAGCTCCACCGTCACCGGCACCGCCATGGCGGCCCTGTACTCCCTCGCCCGGCGCACCGACCGACCCACCACCGGCCGCTACACCGCCGCCTGCGGCCTCGTACTCCTCGCCGCCTCCGTCCTGTGGGCACCGAACGGCGCGCACATGCGGTCCGAGCAGGTCGGACTCGTCGGTTTCGTCCTTGTGTCCAGTGCCGTAGCCGACTCCGCGCGCAGCCGACGCGACTACATCGCCGCCGTGGAGGCACGCGCGGAACTCGCCGAGCGCACCCGGGAGGACGAAGCACGTCTTCGGGTGAGCGCCGAGCGGATACGTATCGCCCGCGAACTGCACGACGTCGTCGCCCACCACATCACACTCGCCCACGCCCAGGCCGCCACCGCCGACTATCTGCTGTCCACCAAGCCGGATCAGGCGCGGCTCGCGCGGCGCAACCTCACCGCCACCCTCGCCTCCGCGCTGCAGGAACTTCGAGCAACCGTGGGACTGCTGCGCCAGACCGGGGACGAGACGGCTCCGCTGGATCCCGCGCCCGGCCTGGCCCGGCTCCCCGCGCTCCTCGCCTCCTTCGGGCACGCCGGCCTGACCGTACGACTCACCCGCGACGGCCGCCGGCAGGCGCTGTCACCGCGTGTCGACCTCACGGCCTACCGGATCGTGCAGGAAGCCCTGACCAACGTCACCAAACACGCGCACACGGCGACGGCCTCGGTCCACCTCACCCACACCGGCCGCCTGCTGACCATCACGATCACGGACGACGGACGGCGGCGGACGACGAACAACGCGGCCGGCTACGGACTCATCGGCATGCGGGAGCGCGCCCGGGCCGTCGGCGGGCGTCTGCGGGCCCGCCCCCGCTCCGACGTCGGATTCGAGGTGATCGTGGAGCTCCCCGCCGCCGCGTCACGGCCCCCCGACGTCACGCTCGCCCACCACGAGGACAGCGAATGACGATCCGGGTATTGCTCGCCGACGACCAGGCACTCCTCGCCGGAACCTTTCGGATCCTCATCGACGCCGGCGACGACATGGAAGTCGTCGGCGTCGCGGCAGACGGCACCCGGGCCGTGCGACTGGCCCGCGCCACCACCCCGGAGGTCGTGGTCATGGACATCAGAATGCCGGGAATGGACGGCCTGGCCGCCGCCGAGGAGATCACCCGTGACGAGACCCTCACGGACACGCGCGTCCTCGTCCTCACCACCTTCGAGACCGACGAATACGTGACCAGGGCCCTGCGTGCGGGCGTGAGCGGCTTCCTGGGCAAAGGCGTCGACCCCGCCGCATTCCTCAACGCCATCCGCACCGTGGCGGCCGGAGACATGGTCCTGTCCCCGCCGGCGACCCACGCCGTGGTCACCCGCTACCTCGCCGGCCCCAGCCCCCCGGCGGCAACGCCCCCGGCACTGGAGACCCTCACCCCCCGGGAACGTGAAGTCCTGGCCCAGGCCGCCCGAGGTCTCACCAACGACGAGATCGCCGACTACCTGGACGTCAGCCCGCTGACCGTGCGCACCTTCATCCAGCGCATCATGACCAAGCTCGGCGCCCGCCACCGCGGCCGGCTCGTCGCCATCGCCTACCAAACCGGTTTCGTACGCGTACATCCCCCACCTCGGCCAGGCACAAGGAGCACCAACACCTGAGGCCTCCGACAGCAGGCCCTTCAACAACCCCACGCGGCACGCACGTAGGCGACCGCGGTGGCGGTCGAGATGTCGGGCAGCCGGGGTCGGCCGATTCCGATCAACAAGAGCCGTTGTCGGAGCCGACCACGCGGCCGGGCGCGGGGATGCCGCTCCGGGTCGGTCTTCTTCCGGAGCCGTGGGTCCCACCGACGCTGCGGGGCTCACCGCTCGGGACTACCGACAGAACCGGTTGTCGCGTGTCGGTCATCACCCGGTCACGACGTGCCAAGTCCGTCCGGCCCGCGCGGCGTCGGTCCTGGCTGGTTGGTCCGGGAAGCTCCCCGAGGCCGGTGTGCCGGCTCCGGCCCCGTTGGGGAAGACAGCTCCGCCGAAGCCCCGGGTTGCAGATCCGGCTGTGTCGGGTTTCGTGTCGATATCTGTGACTGCACCCGTGCGGCGGGCAAGAAGCCCGCCCCAAGCCCGGTCTCGCCGACACGCTGCGCCGCCGCAGCCGGTTCGATCCGCGGGCCGTCGTCGACTGCGGCAGCCAGGCCGAAACCGCGTGTATGCGCGACGGCTTCGGGCATCAGGCGGGCCAATTCCGTACGCACTTCGGCCGCGCTCGCCGGACGGACTCCGGCATCGAAGGCCATGAGCCGTCCGACCAGCCGGTGAAGCCCCGCGGGGAGATCCGGGACAACCTGCTCCAGCGGCACGACCGGCGTGGCCAGGCGCTGCTCCCACGTCTGCAGCGACTTGTCCGTGAACGGGCTGCGTCCCGCGAGCATTTCGTACATGACGACGCCGAGTGAGTAGAGGTCGCTTTGTGGTGTTCCGCGGTCGGGGATGTCGGTCGCCGTGCGCCATAGCAGCTCGGGTGCCGACGACCTGAGGTTTCTGTGGGTCGGTGCTCGGTCCGGAACGTCTCTGCGCACGCTGGCCGCGAGCCCGAAGTCAAGGATTTTGGCACTGCCCGATCGGGCCACGATGATGTTGGCCGTGGTCAAATCCCGGTGGAGATACCCCGCCTTGTGCATCGCCTCCAGACCCGAGGCGGCCTCGGACGCCACGTGGACCGCCCAGTCGGCGGAGAAAGAACCTCCGCGCCGCACCAGTTCCTCGACGGTGTCACCCGAGGCGACTTCCATCGCGAGGTAGGGCCGGCGTCGCTTGTCACTGTGGTCATACGCTCCGACGAGGTTGGGATGGTCGAGCGAGAGGGCTATTGCGGCTTCCTGGCGGAACGCCGCGTGGGCCTGCTCCCGTTGCGCTCCCTTGAGCTTCTTCAGCCTGGGAATCTTGAGAGCCGCGGCCGCACCCCGGACCGTGTCGAACGCCCGCCAGACGTCACCATTGGCTCCCGCCCCGAGAGGGGTCGCGTCCTTGTAACGGCGAGGCAGTCTGGGGGCCATCGGTGAGTGCCAAGACCTTTCCGGAAAGCATCGCGGGTTCCTCGGCAACGTACGCGCCGAGGGGGCGAGGTCGCGCCGTGCCGCATGCCACGGTCGCGCCTCCAAGGCCGAACACCGGCCGTGGCACCACATTCACAGGGGCTTCGGGCGGAGCCCGATCGAAGGACGACCGGAGATGGCGCGGAGCGC
Organism: Embleya sp. NPDC001921; assembly: GCF_053594475.1. Classification (NCBI taxonomy): domain Bacteria; kingdom Bacillati; phylum Actinomycetota; class Actinomycetes; order Kitasatosporales; family Streptomycetaceae; genus Embleya; species Embleya sp. NPDC001921. Next base: position 8,408 of record NZ_JBSFEO010000044.1, on the reverse strand, counting down.
TCGCCGTCAGTCGACTGTTCCGGCGGGGGCGACCCATTGGGTGGGCTGGCCGGTGACGGCGGCGATCATGTCGTAGCCACCGTCGTAGTGCAGGACCACCACACCGTGCCGCTCCGCGGTGGCGGCGATGAGCAGGTCGGCCATGGACAGCGCCCGGTGGACACCCTTGCCCACCGTCAGGCGCCGGACGTCCTTGGCGCGGTCCCACACCTCGTCCGGACAGGGCAGGTAGTCGAAGCCGGCGAGCAGGCGGTGCAGACGATCGGCCTCGTCCGCGTCACGGGCGCCGTGCAGGACTTCCATCTCCACCGCCCCGGTGACCGCGAGGAATCCGCGCTCGGACAGGTCGTCCAGGACGGGGCGCACGGCGGGCTTGCCCCAGCGGGCCAGCGCGGACTTGTCGATCAGGTAGCACTGCCGGTTCACGTTCACGAGATGTCGCGTGGGGCGGAGCGGTCCTGGTCGAGGAGGTCGAACTCGCCGCAGGCGATCGCGTCCGCCAACTCCCGGCGCCGGGCCAGTTTGACGGCGGCGAGCAGCGCCGCGTTCACCGTGGCGACCTTGGTACTCGTCCCGAGGTGTTCCTGGGCCTCGGCGAGCAACGCGTCGTCGAGATCGATGAGCGTACGAGACATGAAGACTCTCCTGTCCTCGACCGGAAACAACCCCATGATATCAAAACCGGTCCATACTTGATATCACGGCTGATCCGTGGCGTCCGCGCGATCCGGAGGACAAGGCCGGTTCTACAGTCGGGGTCCGGGGTGGTGGGTCGTCGACCACGGGGCGACAGCGTGCTCGGTCTTTCCTAGGCGCAACACCCGCGGAAATACCGGTAACACCGGAAGCGACACCGAGACGACAGCGCGACCACGGTCCGGGAGCCGGCACCGCGAAGAGAGAACCCGTGCAGGAATCCTTGCCACGTTTCCAGTTGGTTCGTGTCCTGGAGTCGACCCCACTTGCCGCACGCGAGGCGAGGCACGTGACCGTACGCCAACTCGCGCTCCGGGGCCGGCCGCCGGACTCGGAACTGTCCCAGGCCGCCGCGCTGGTCGTGGCGGAGCTTGCCGCCACTGCGGTGACCCACGGACACACTCCCGACGCGCGCTTCGAACTCGAAGTCGCCGTCCGGTCGGACCTCGCCGACCGCGAGCTGCTCCGCATCGCTGTCACCGACTCGTACGGCGGCCACGTTCCGACCGCCGTCCCGCGGCCGCCGGTGCCGGACGCGACGTCGGGGCGTGGCCTCATGCTGGTGGCCACCCTCGCGGAGCGCTGGGGCGGCAGGTGCGTGGGGCCGGGCGGAAGACCGTGTGCGCGGAGCTCGACGCACGTGTGTCGGGGGCACGTACGGGTGAGTCCGGGTAGTCCCTTAGATCGCAAGGACGAGGTGCCGATCGTGGGTGTTCTCCAGAGTTGAGGTCGACGACGACGCCGGGCACATGACGGGCGTCGCTGCTCCTCATCCTTGACTCTCCGACGCCCGACGAGGACGCGATGATCGAAGCCCAAGGCTTGACGAAGAGGTACGGCGACAAACCGGCGGTCGATCAGCTCTCGTTCCGCATCCGGCCGGGCACGGTCACCGGCTTCCTGGGCCCCAACGGCGCGGGCAAGTCCACCACGATGCGCATGATCCTCGGCCTGGACTCCCCCACCGCGGGCAACGTCCTGGTCAACGGGCGGCCGTACCAGTACCTGTCCGCGCCGCTGCGCGAGGTGGGTGCGCTGCTGGACGCGAAGGCCATGCACGGCGGCCGCAGCGCGTACAACCACCTGCTGTGCCTGGCGCAGAGCAACGGCATCCCGCGCCGCCGCGTCGACGACGTGCTCGACATGGTCGGCATCACGACGGTCGCCAAGAAGCGCACCAAGGGGTTCTCGCTCGGCATGGGCCAGCGCCTGGGCATCGCGTCGGCGCTGCTGGGCGACCCCGGCATCCTGATGTTCGACGAACCCGTCAACGGCCTGGACCCCGAGGGCATCCTCTGGATTCGCAACCTGATGAAAGCCCTCGCCGCGGAAGGCCGCACGGTGTTCGTCTCCAGCCACCTGATGAGCGAGATGGAGGTCACCGCCGACCACCTCATCGTCATCGGACAAGGCCGGCTCATCGCCGACACCTCCATGCGCGACTTCATCGAACGCAACTCCACCGCCCACACCGTGGTCCGCTCGCCGCAGGCCGACAAGCTCGCCGAGCTCCTCACCGCCAAGGGCGGCACCATCGCCCCCGAAGGCGACGCCGGAGCCCTGCGCGTCACCGGCCCCGACACCGCCGCGATCGGCGACATCGCCGCCGAACACGGCATCGCCCTCCACGAACTCTCCCCCCGCTTCGCCTCCCTCGAAGAGGTCTACATGCGCCTCACCCAGGACTCCGTGGAATACCGCTCGGACCGACCTGGCCGGACCCGCGGAAGCGAGGGCTGAGCATCATGGCCATTCCCACCCCACGGCAGTCACCCCCGGGCGTGCCGACGGGCGCCGAGGACAACGGCAGCGCGCGCACTCCGTCAGTGAACGGGCGGATCAACAGCCGGGGTTCGGACGATCCCGAGCCGCCGCAGACCCCGGGCGCGCTGGGTCTGTACCGGCAAACCCCCGTCAGCCGCCTGCACTTCACGCGCATGCTGCAGTCCGAGTGGACGAAGATCCGCACGGTCCGCTCCACCATGTGGTCGCTGATCGTCATGGTCGTGCTGATCGTCGGCATGGCCGCCCTCCTCGGCGCGACCATCGACACCCCGGACGACGAGGGCAAGGACCCGACCGTGTCGCTCGCGCTGGCCGGCACGGTGATCGCGCAGATCGCGGCCGCGACGCTCGGCGCGCTCACCATCTCGGCCGAGTACACCACCGGCATGATCCGCTCCACGATGACCGCGTACCCGCGCCGCATCACGGTCCTGGCCGCCAAAGCGGTCGTCTTCGGCCTGCTGATGTTCGTGGTCGGCCTGGTCGCGTGCTCTCTCGCCTACCTCGTCGCCGACGGGATGTTCTCGCGCGAGGTGGCCGCCGACTCCACGAACCGGGAAATCCTCAAGGGCGTCCTGGGCTCGGCGACGTACCTGGCGCTGCTCGGCCTGTTCAGCCTCGGTGTGGGCACCATGCTCCGGCACTCGGCCGGGGCCATCACCGCGGTCCTCGCCATCGTGCTCGTGCCGACGATCTTCGGCGGGTTCATCCCCGGCAAGTTCGGCGAATGGGTCGTCGTCTACTCGCCCACCGCACTGCTGACCAAAATGGTGGCGCCGTACGACGACGTGGAGGGCGGCATGGCCGGCGGCCTCGGCCCGTGGCCCGGCATGATCCTGATGACCTGCTACGCCGCCGCGGCACTGGCCGGCGCCACCGCACTCATCAAATCACGCGACGTCTGACCCGAGCCGCACCGAAGTCCCGACGATCGTCACCGACACCCGACAGCCGGTGCAATGCCGGGTCGGGCGACCATGCGTGGGTGTATTCCCGTGCGGGTGTCGATACGAGTGCGCACCTGCCGGAGGCGCCCAATTGCGGGCGAGGTCGGCCGAGTTGCGGTGCCGCCGGGGTTGCTCGTTCGTGCGGTGCGGGTGGCGGGGCGAGCAGTGCGGACCACCGTCCCCGCGCTTGTTCGTCCGGCGTCTCACCGGTCGCGTGCGCTGCTACGGTGGGGCACCGTTTCGGCGGCGTCGCCGGGACACGAAACGGAGGGCGGCGTGAGCGGCGAGTCCCCGAAGGATTTCGGAACGGTGCCCCGACCACCGTTCCCGGTGTTCCCGTCCGTCTACGACGGTGAACGGGCGGACACCCCGGCGCGACGCGCCTGGCTGGCGGGCTCGCGGGCGGTCGGGGAAGCCCTGGCGCCGCCGAGTGGCGACTCGCTCACCGGCGCCTTCGAGGCCCTTCGCAGTGGGGATCGAACGCTGCCGCAACGTTCCGGAGGCTGGTCCTTCACGATCGAGGCCGCCGTCGGCTCACCGGGCCGCACCCTCTTCGTCACCGATCCGGCCGGTACCAGGCGGGAGTTGCTGCATCCGGCCCGCCCACGCTCCGGTGTCGGCATCGGCCGCGGCGGCTGGGTGGTGGGACCTCCCGAGGAGGGTGATCCCCGATATGTGGTGATCTGCGACATAGGCGAGACCGGAGCCGACTCGACCGCGGTCGCGCGCGTCATCGACGCGCGAACCGGGAAAACCGTGGAGGTGTTGGATCCCGCGGTGCACGCCGTGGCCTTCACCGGCCCGCGCGAGTTCGTCTACGAAAGGGCGGTGCGTACGACCGGAGGCGCGAGCCAACACTCCCTGTACCACCATCGGATCGGCGCCGGGACCGCCGACCGAAGACTCGACCTGGGCGACGCTTTCGACCCGGTGTATCTGCACGAACTGGCCGCCTCGGCGGACGGTAGATGGCTGGCGGTCGCCGAATGCGTGGCTCTGTGGGGCATCGGCAACAAGATGGCGCTGGTCTCGCTGGAGAGCGGACAGGTCCACGAGGTGAACCACGATCGGGCACACCTCACCGAGGCGACCTTCGACGCGAACGGAAACCTGTTGCTCCGCGAGCGGGGCCGGGCTGGATACGGGACCCTGTCCCGGGTCGAGCTGCCCGTCTCCGGTGACCGGGCCCACGACATGCAAGCCCGCCTGGACCGCCGGCGAACGCTTGTTCCGGAGGAACCCGGCGCCCAGATCATCGACTACACGCAGGTCGAGGTGGACGGCCGGGAGATGATCGCGGTGTCCCGCGTCCGATCCGGTCTGCTGTTCGAGATCGCCGTCGTCGACCCGAGCGGGACGGATCGACCCCGATACCTCGACCTGCCCGGCCCGCCGGTGTACGAGGGCGACAGCGAGCGGATCGTGGGCGCCATCGGTGCCGTCGACGGTCTCGCCACGGCGCCCGACGGCGCCGTGCTGTTCACCTTCAGCGCATGGGGCCGGGCAACGGAGACGTACCGGGTGGACCCGGCCGGCGGTGAACCCGAGGCCGTGACGAACTTCAGCCGCAACGTGCGTGCACGGCTGTCGATTCCGCCGATACAGGGCCGTCTCCACCACGCCACCTCGAAGGACGGGACGCCGGTTCCCTATCTCGTCGCCGAACCGGAGGGCCTCACCGGCAAGGCCTTGGCGGTCGTGCGCTCGTACTGCGGCTTCGCCTACCTCAATCGGGCTGCCGGCGACTCCGCGGCGGGGCGGCAATCAGCCGTGGCACTGGCCAGTGGCGGGCGCGCCGTACTCCCGGCGCTGCGGGGTACCGGGGGACACGGGTGGGACTGGTTCCAAGAAGGCCACAAGGCGAACTTCGGGAAGAACACCGAGGACGCCCGGGCCGTCGAACAGGACCTGGTGACAAAGGGCTTGGCCGATCCGAGGCAGATCGTGCAGGTGGTCGGTTCCGCCGGAGCCATGGTCGGCGCCGATCTCGAGCGCCGTCATCCGGGAGGTCGCGGCGGGGTCGTCTTCGTCGACTGCGACCTCGACATCCTCGACCCCTCCGTGGCCGACGCCCTGATGCGGCGCCACGCCTACGGGCGACGCGAGGTCCCGGAGGAGGCGGCTGTACTGCACCGGCGCAATCCCATCACCGCGCTGCTGGACATGACCGCCCAGTCGAGTGCGGCCGTGCGGAACTGGTACATCACCCAGTCCGTCACCGAAGACCGCGTAGCACCACGAGGGGCGTTTCAGTTCGTGCGCACCGCGAGCGCCGCGCTGCGACAGGGGCGGCTGTCCGGGCGCGTGGTGTTCCGGCCGACGAAAGGCGCGCATTCGGGCTCGCTGTCACCGCGTGACCAGGCCGACATCTTCCGCCACATGGCGCAGACGACCGGGCACGACGGGAGGCCGCTGCTGCGCGAGGCACCCGGCGCCGGCAAGGACCCGGCCAGGGGTCCCGACGTGGTTCGTGCCGCGCTGAGCCCGATCGTGCGACGCGCGGTCGGCGTGGCCCGGCGGTCCGGCAGAGCCCCCCGAGTCGAGGGGACAACGAGCGCGCCGCCCACCGGTCCGGTGACCTTCCTCCGGACCAAGGAAGCGGGATCTGAGCCGTGACCGGCCTCCGACACGGGTGTGCGGCAGGCAACCCGCGGCCGGCCCGCCGGACGACACCGCGCGGCCGACCGGGGCCCGGCAGGGCACCACGTCCCACCCGGTCCTCGCGCTCACACTCGCTGCCCCGCCGTGTCCCACGCCGTCCTACCACCGGGCCGCCGGCCTCCCCTCGATCGAGCCCGGTCCGACCCCGAGCGCCACACGGCGCGCCTGGCCATTAGTCTTCGTGCGTCATTCTGATGCCTGAGCAGGCTCCGCATCCGTCGAGTGGTTGCGGAGCCCAGTTGCGCCTGTGAGGAACCTGTCATGAGCGAGCCGCGCGGGGGCGCCGGCCGGAATCGTTTCGCTCGACTGCGCCGCCTGCGGTGGGGTCCATACCCGCGTCGGTCGGCGTTCGGACGCGAGGGCGGCCGCATCGTGCCGGCGCTCGTCGGCGCCGCCTCCGGCGAACGGCGCGGTGGTCGCCTGGGCCAGGCGTCCGGCGCGCGTCACGGCGGGGAGCCCGAGCCCGCGAAGCCGTCCGGCGTTTCCACGCCCCGGTGGCGGATATGTCATGTGGCGGTTGCGCTCGCACTACCGCTGTATGTGGGATGGGGCCTGCTGCTGGCCACCGGTGGCGGTGATCTCGCGGCTCAGTACTCCTGGGCGGAGTTCGCCGTGCGGCATCCGGGTACGCCGTACGGCCTGTTCTGGTTCGGCGGGATCGACGTCGGCAGCTACAGCGTCCTCTCGCCGCCGCTGATGGCGTTGGTCGGGGTCCGCACTCTCGCCGCCCTCAGTGGGTTGACCTCGACCTGGCTGTTGGCCGCGCTGTTGGTGCGCACCACCCGGAGAGTGCCGACGTGGCCGGCGCTGATCGGGGCGCTGGCGCTGTGGGCCAACGTCGTCTCGGGCCGCGCCACGTTCGCTCTCGGTGTCGCAAGCGCGGTGGGCACCTTGCTGGTCCTCGTGGGGCGGCACACACCTGTGTGGCGGCTCGTCGCGGGGGTCGTGGGGGCTGGGCTGACCGTGCTGTTCAGCCCCGTGGCCGGTCTGTTCCTTCTCGTGGCGGGCGCGGGGTTCCTGCTCGACCGGCAGTGGGCGAGAGGCCTGGCCCTGATCGTACCGACGGGTGTGGTCGGTGGGTTGGTGAGCGCGCTGTTCCCGTCCCACGGCCAACAGCCCATGGGAGCCGAGCGGATCATCCTGCCGGTCCTGGCCGGCGTCGTGGTGGCGTTGACGGCACCGCGCGACTGGCGCGAGCTGCGGGCCGGTGGCGCGGTCTACGCCGTCGGTGTGGTGCTGACCTGGCTGATTCCCTCGCCGGTGGGCACCAACGTCGAGCGCCTGGGCACGCTTTTGGGCGCGCCCGTGCTGCTGGCAATCTGGTTCGAGCGGAGACGGCGAGGCCCGCGGCCCGGGAGGTCCTTGCTCCGAGTCGGTGGTGACGCGTCCTTCCGCACGCGCTTGTGTGCCGCGGGGCTGGCGATGTGCGTGATCTGGACGGCGGTGGCGACGGCCCGAGATGTGCGGGCGCATACGGAGGTGCCCGGCTGGTCGCGGCACACCGCCGGGGTCATCGCCGAGTTGGACCGGCTGGGCGCATATCGCGGCCGTGTCGAAGTGGTCCCCACCGGCTCGCACCGCGAAGCCCGGGTGTTCGCCCGGTATTTCCAGACGGTGCGCGGCTGGAACCGCCAACTCGACATGGAGCGCGGCCGCTTGTTCTACTCCGAGGAGCTCGACGAGGCGACCTATCGGGCGTGGCTGAACGATTGGGCGGTCGGCTACGTCGTCCTGCCGCACGCCCCACCGGACGGCTACGCCAGGACCGAGGCCGCGTTGATCAGGTCCGGCCGCCTGGGCTCCTGGCTGGAGCCGGTCTGGAACGACGCCTATTGGACCGTCTTCCGCGTCCGGGACGCCGTGCCACTGGCCACCGCCCCCGCCGAAGTGCTCCGTGCCGGCGACGCCGACATCGTGCTCAAGATGCCCAGCCCGGGAACGGTCACCGTGCGTGCCACCTACTCGCATTGGCTGTATTCCGACGGCGCCTGCCTGCGCGCGAGCGGCCCCTGGATCCAACTGACCGCTTCGCGCCCCGGGATCTACCGGATCACCTCCAGCTACTTCCCCCCGGATGGCTGCCGAACATGAGGTTTACGGCCGGGAGGCACTGACACCGTCCCACATCCCCGAGGGCGTCGGGTGTCTGCCGGCACCGCCGACACGACCGGGGCCGTCCGGGGCGGGACGGTGGTCTCGCGAGGGATCGGAGACGGAATACTCACGGGATGCGACTGCGCGGGCAAGGTCGTGAGGAGATCGACGAGTGGTGCGTGGTGTTCTCCGGGGCGGTGGCGCGAGGGGAGTTCGGGTGGGCGC
>NZ_JBSFEO010000043.1:0-107772 GCF_053594475.1 Embleya sp. NPDC001921 | reverse complement strand
GGCTCGTGGCCGACCGCCCGGACCTGACCGTGCGGATCGAACCGGGTCGGGCGCTGACCGCCTACTCCGGCTGGTACGGGCCCGTCCGGCGCTTGCCCGTTCGGGGTGGCGACGCGGGTCGGCGTGGCGACGCGGGTCGGCTCCCGGCCCGCCGTCGGCGCACATCGGCACGGCTCACGTCCGTCGGCGCAGGCCGGGGTCTTCGACCTGGATCGGAGACGCTCGAAGCCACGCGGCGCGCATCGGGTCGCGGGCACTGCGCTCATGTGCGCCGGCTACCGACCAGGGCCTGCGCGATGCCACGCTGTAGGTATGGACGAGCAGATCCGAGACCCGCGCGAACCCGACGTCACCATCCATACGGGTGGCGCCATGTGGCCCTCGCCCGGCGAGATCCGCGCCGAACTCCCCGACGACGCCCGCGCCGAGTTCGAACAGGACTACGCCCACGCACTCCAGGTCGCGGCGGACCTCGGCGACCTCGCCCAACTTGCCAACATCCTCGGCCCCTGGCAGCGGCGCCTCCAATATCACCGCGCCGGGATCTACGACGACGTTCTCGACCGGGCCCGCGCCATCCGAGCCGGCGAAGACGTCGGCGCCATTCCGCTCGCAAGGCTCCGGAAGGCGGACCGGTGAGCTATTCCATCGAATACCACCCGAAGGCCGACCTCGTCAGGCGCACCCTGCCCCGCGACGCCCTCAACGCGCTCGATGTCCTCGAACGCCGGCTCCGACAGGACCCTTGGAGCGCCGGGAGCCGCATGGCCGGTGGCCTGAAGGACACCTTGGAAGCGCCGTTCGGCCGCTACGGCTTCGCCGCTTACGTGGTCCAGGACCGGCGCGTCACGGTCAGCGTCATCAGCCTCACCCGGACCGGTTGACCACGACCCGCTCACCTCATGGACGGCGAGTGCCCAACCCGTTTCCCTTCGGGCATGGAAACCCCCGATCGGGTTCCCGTCGTAGTCACGCTCGCCGCCCCGGGGCGCGTCCGGTCCCGTGACCGCCTCCTATGCTCCGACGCATGAGCGAATCCCGGGTGTTGTACATCGTCGCGGGCGCGGCGCCGCCCGTCCTCGACATCGCCACGCTCCTCGCCGAGGTGCGAGCGCGAGGGTGGGATCCTTGCCCGATCCTCACGCCGACGGCGGCCGACTGGCTGTCGAACGGCCTCGACACCCTCACCGCCGTGGCCGGCCGCCGGCCACGCACCCGCGACCGCCGACCGGGCGAGGAACGTCCCTTCCCCGCACCCGGCGCCCTGCTCGCGTGCCCGCTCACCTTCAACTCGCTCAACAAATGGACGCTGGGCCTGGCCGACAACGTCGCCCTGGGCACCCTCGCGGAATGGCTGAGCACGCACCTCCCGACCGTGGCCGTCCCGTGGTTCAACGACACCCTCGCCGCGCACCCGGCCTACGCCGACAGCATCCAGACGTTGTCCTCGTACGGCGTCACGATCCACCTGGACCCGAACGGCCGGCCACACAGCGGTGACGTCCCGGTGGACTGGTCGGCGATCGCGAACCTCCTACCGGCGAATCCGGGCTGAACCCATCGCCGGTCGTCGGGGGGCGCCACGAAAGCAGCCCGTCCCGCACTTGCGCGTTGTGGAGCGGCCCGCTTCCGAACACCGAAGGCAGGGCGGCTTCGGGATGTTCGGGGCCTGGGCAGTGGGCGGTGGATGTGCGGCGGGTCGCCGTGGTGAGGGAACTACTACCCGTCGAGTCGCCATCCTCCAGGCTTGCCCGGTAGATAGAGGGTCTGCCGGGTGCCGTCGATGCGCAATCGAAGGTCGTGCGGGGCGGGGGATCCGGCGGCCTGCCACTCCCGGTGGATCGCATCGATGGCGTCCCACAAGCGTCGGGGGCCGCCTTGGGCCACCGTGCCGGTGGCGTGCTCGAAGGTGGCCCAACTTCCGTCCGGGTGGCCGAGGTTGGTGCTGCGCCGGCCCGGCCTCGTTACTGGTGAAGCGGCTGCATCCGGGCACGGCGAGGCCGAGGATGAACCGCGTGTCGGCCCCGTCGAGGGCGGCCTGGGGTGTTTCGGATGCCCGCGTGGCGCCGTCGCGTCCCTCCGTTACGGCGGCCCATGCCGCTCGGATGTCGGGCGATTGCGGTCGGGAGATCATGAACGACGCGGTTGGGTCGGACAGGATCGGCCCGTCGGCCTGTCCCGAGCCGGTGACGGTCGGGCGGACCAGGGCGTAGGCGTCGAGCGGACCGGCCAGGGTGAGCAGCAGGACACCGCCGATGCGGGTGGCGTCGACCCATGCCGAGGGGACGCGGCGGACGCTGAAGGTCGCGATGAGTCGGTCGTATCGATCACGTGCGTCGCCGACCGCCACGACGGGTGGCATCGCGCGTTCGAGTGAACGATGCCCTTCTTCCGGCAGACATGTGGGTGATCTGCTTTGCTCACCTATCGTGAACTTCTCGCCACCGGGAACTCGCACGATCACCCACGGCTCCCTCATCTCATGGACGGCGAGTGCCCAATCCATTCCCTTCGCTCAAGGCTGCGCAAATGCTGAAGGTCCTCCTTGGTCTCGGCTATGTCGTGGTTCGGCAAAACGGCTCGCACCGTAGACTCAAGGCGGAAGGAATACCTCCGCTTACGTTCGCGTTCCACGACGGCGAGGGTTTGGCGCCCGGCGTTGTCCGCGACATCCTGGTGAAGCAGGTAGGTCTGAGCAAGGACGATGCGCTGAAGGCGGTGGGCGTGAAATGAGCGAACTCTTTCACCTGATCATTCGGGATACCCAGACCGGTTTCTATGCGACGTCACCGCAGGCACCCGGCTTTATGCTGGGCCGACCGACCGTCGACGAACTGCGCGCGGACCTGCTCGACGCCTTGGCCTTCCACTTCGAGGAGGCGCGCACGCTCGAAATCGTGGAGCACCACGAACGCCTTCACGACCTCGAAGCCGGCGAGCTCGTCACGCGATTGGCGGCGGACATGCATCACGACGAGCGGTTGGAGGTCTACACCCGCATCGCCACCGCTCTCGATGTCCCCGAGCAGGTCCCCGAGCTGCTGGGCGGGATCCGTAACGGGGTGGGTGAGGTTGTCTATGTCTGCGCTGTTCCTTCGGACACGCTCGGCCGGCTGTTCACCCAACTGGATGAGCAGGGTGACGCGTTCTCCGTCGCGCTGGCCATCTCGGAATTGTTCCTGATGACCTTTCCCCTCACCGTTGGACCGGAAGACGGGCCGGACAGCTCCGGGGAGTGCGTCACCATCGGATCTCGTGGCTACACCAAGGACACGACATTGGCCGAGGTCATGAAGCGCACGGCCATTGTGAGCCCGGTGAAATCCGTGGCCAGGGTGGCTTGCTGAGCGAGTACGGACCACGAATGCCCCTGCCACCGGTCGGTGGCAGGGGCATTCGTGGTCCACGAGACATCCGAAGCGGTCTGCGCGAGCGGTGCCGGCAGGCTCGACGCATCGAGTCGGCCGAGTGGATCGCCGAGAACTTGCCGAAGGCGGGCATGCTCGGTTCGCTGCGCTACGTCACGGGTGAGCCGAAGTGGCTTTGTGGCGCCGTTGGTCAGACCGGTCGGGTGAGGGGCCCCGCCTTGTACATCTCGGTGGCGGGCGCGGTGGCGGTTTCCCGGGTGCGGACGCCGTGTTCGTATTCGACCATCCATCGGGTGCCGTCGTGCCAGATGCGGGTGATGGTGCCGAGGTGGTGGTTGCGGGGGCCGAGCTTGCGCCAGAGGTGGTCGCCGATCGACCACGGGGGTGAGGCGGACATGATCTCTCCACGGAGGCGGAAGGGGGCGGTCGGGGCGGTCTGCGTCCTGTGCCGGCTGAGCGCGGGGGTGTGTTCGCGGTGCAGGATCATCCGTACGTAGCCGGGAGAGAAACCGACGATACGGGCGATGGTTTCGGTGGGGATGCCGACGTGGTGGGCGTCGGCGACCGCGGCGCCGGCGGTGCGGCACTGTTGGTGGTGGGCTTGCCGTTGGTGTGGCGTTGTCGCGGGGTTCGGTCGTCGGCCCTGGAGTCGGGTGCGGTCGGCGGCGGTTGCGGCGAGGTGAGCGAGGGCGGCCTGGCGGCCGTGGGGCGGTGGGTGCACGACCCTCCTTCCGGGCTGTGCTCGATGGCCTTGCCCGGCCGGGCGTGCGGGGGTCTTCAGGCACCCGGCCGGGCAAGGGATGAGGGACCGGTCCCGCAGCCGCGCCGGTGACTGCGGGACCGGGCGCCGCCCGCCGGTGTGTGGTCGGGCGCGGGCGGCGACAGGGGACTCAGCCGCCGACCGGCGGGGCTGGGAACGTTCGCATCAGGTGCAGCCGCGACTCGTGTACCAAAGCCGTCAGTTCGGCGCGCGTCACGTCGAGGGGATCGCGGTCCGGGGCGATGATCCGGATCGGGCGGCCCGGGTCTCCGGACGGTTGGACGGCTACGGGCTTTGACATGAAAACGGCCCCTCGCGCGTTGGAAACCTGCTGGTCAACAACGCTAGGGGCCGTCCAGTGACGGAGAGGCTACAGTTTGTATCCCTTCCGGGGCTTGCGTCAGGCCACCCCGACGCGCCTCGCGAACTCCATTCGACGCCCACTCCTGCGGTACTTCGCCGTCATCAGGCGCACGTTCTCCCGCACTGCGGGATGCATCCTCGCGTGCTGCGGCGCCAGGCGCTCCGCGTACTCGAACGCGTCCCATGCCGAGTCGTGGTCGCCGGCCAGGTAGTGCGCGCGGCCGGCGTCGATGTGGAAGTGGCTGCGGCGCTCCCTGCTGTAGTCCTGCGGCAAGACGATCCGCTCCAACCGGCGCACCGCGTCTCGCCCTCGGCCCAGTTCGACCGGCAGCGACACGCCCCAGATCGCCACATTGGTCGGGCCGAAGACCAACTCGAAGTCGTTGCGGTCCCCGCCTAGTTCGGTCGCCGACTTCTCGGCCTTCGCCCAGTGCGCCCATGCGGCGGCGTCGTCGTAGGCGCGTGCCGAGTTGAGGGATGCCTTCAGGTGGTAGGCGCCCGCGAGCGACAGAGACAATGGGTCGTCGCGGTGCTGCGGCTTGGACAACTCGGCCAAGCCGTCGTCGAGGATGGTCGCGGCCTTGTCGTGCTCGCCGATGCCGATGTACTCGCCCGACTCGTACCAGCGCGCGGCCAACATCCGTAGCGGATCCTCCGTACGCTCGGCAGCCCACAGGACCCGCTCGGTCGCAAGCGTCGCATCGCTGACCAGGCCCATTTTGTACAGGTACTGCATCGCCGCCTCGTAGGCCGAGCACAGCAGTCCGTACGCCTCGCGTCGGTCGTCCGATTCCAGGATGTGCGTTGCGATGCGGGTGTCGAGCAGCAGGTCTGGCAACACCTCGCCGGTTCGCGTCATCGCTGCGGCCTGCCGCCAGGCGTTTGCCTCGGCCACACGAGCGCGCAGTTCGGCGAGATCGACCTCGCGGGCCTGTGCCTCCGTCAGGCGGGGCGCTCGGTTGTAGCGGAGAAGTTCACGTTTGATCGCGGACACGGCTCCGTCATCCGATCCGGGCGCGTAGTAGGGCGCTCCGGTGATGTCCGTGGGGTGGCACTTCAAGGCACGCGCCAGGCTCAGGATGTTCGCGGGGCGGTCCAGGGATCTAGCGCCGCGTTCGTATGCCTTGATGGCGGCGAGGCTGAAGTTCGTCTCCATCGCGAGGCGGCTCTGCGTCCAGCCTCGGGCGGCACGCGCGGCGGCGAGTCTCGTGCCGTTGTGCGGTGCGAACGTCGGTGTTTCATCGTGGTCCGTTGGCATGGCCTGGATTCCCTCCGAGCAGGTCCACCCGAGCCGATGTGTGCGCCGTCGCGCCGGTGCTGCCCTGCGGCCGGTGACGGCGCCGCCCCGTACTCCGGCGGGATAATCAGGTACCGCCAGCGTACGCCGACGCACAACGCCGGCAGGTGAGTCTGCTCCGCTGCCATCCGTGGGAGCGGGGCGAAGTCATCTCCGGGCGCAAACCTGTTCGTGCTGCTCATGCTTCACCGGCTGCGGGCGTTGTGACCTGCGGCGACTCCGGGAGTCTCAGGGGCGCACGCCAGTTCGCGTGCTCCGCTCGTGTGCGCCGGCTATCGGTCGTCAACGGAGCGATGCCATTCTGGAAAGCCATCGCGAGCAGGAGGCCGCCATGCCCAGAACCACCGTCGTCCGTGGTGAGCGGATCGAGTTGCCGAATACGCTCGCCGAGATCCGGGCCGCGCTCCCCGAGGACCGTCGCGAGGAGTTCGACAAGGTCATGTACGAGACCCCGCTCGATCGGCTCGAACGCGACGCCATCCTGCACTGGGCGCTTCCTCCGGAGGCCCAGGAGGACGACGAGGCCGTGCACGAGCGCCTCAAGGCCGGCGACTTCGGCGACTGCGTGGACCGAGACGGGAACGCGATCACATGAGCTATCGCGTGCAATACACGAATGAGGCCGAAGACGGCCTCAAACCCCTGTCCTCCGGGCAGGTCCGGGCCTTCAAGAACGCCGTGGACTCGTCCATCGGCCGCGACCCCTACGGGTCCGGCTCCGTGCAGGTCGGCAGCGACCGAGACCGCCGGGAAACCACGATCTCCGGGGTGTTCGTCCGCTACACGATCAGCGCCGGAGTCCTCGTCGTCACCATCACCCGCACCGTCTCGCTGTGAAACCGCCCATCTGCCCAGGGCACTGACGCCGACCCGCCGGGACGACGTGCGTCCCGGAAGACCGGCCCCGATGTCCCGCCGGGCGAGGTCGGGTTTGGCCTTGGCGTCGCCGAGGTGTGGACTTGGTCAGTGCGGGATGTCCACCGGGGGCAGGACCTCGGCGGTGGGGGAGAAGCGGGTGGGGACGGCGAAGGTGCCCTTGGTGGGCGGGGGCTCTTGGTGGTCGGCGGCGGATTCGGCCCGGCGCAGGACGACCAGGGCGGCGATCGGCGGGGCCGGCGCCCCGGGGGCCAGGAAGGGCTCGTCGGCGACACCCGCGAAGGCCTCGCGGGCGGTGCTCGCCGGGTCGGGCGCGGCGTACTCCAGGATGTCGGCGCCCAGCCGCCGGCCGGTGTTGCGCAGGTGCAGGTACGCGGTCGTGCAGGCCTCGCGTTCGGCGGTGCCGTCCGCCTCGGCCAGCGCCCGTTCGTAGGCGGCGTGCACCTCGGGCGGGGTGGCCGCCGGGGTGATCCCGAGGACGTCGTAGGGCGATCGTTCCGCTGCGGGCATGGTCCGTGCTCCGGGTTCGAGGTCCGTGGTTTGTGATGTGGGCGGTGGGGTGCGGGGTACAGCCGGCCGGCCGGTCGGTCGACGCCCGGTCAGTAGTAGCCGTGGATCCGGGCCCGGATCTCGTCCAGGATCTCCCGGGTGCCGTCCGTGGGGTGGTACTCGTTCGCGCGCTCCAGGTGCACGAGCGCCGTGTGGTTGTGTCCCATGTTCGCCTGCCGCACCCCCTCGTTGTGCAACGCCAGCGCCAGCAGCACGGTGTTCTCCGGGGTCAACGGGATCGCCTCCAGCACCCGGATCGCGTCCTGATAGCGCTCCTCGCCCAGATACACCGCCACCAACGCGTCTCGCAGCCTCGGCTCCTCGTGCTCGGCGAGGGCGCGACCGAGCACCTCGATCGCCTCGTACGCGCGGCCCTTGGCGAGCAGGTCGTAGCCGCGATCGACCACCACCACGATCCACGCCTCGCGCAGCGGCTCGATTTCCAGGCCGTCGGCGATCTCGCGGCGCAACAACTCCTCGGCGACCTCGTAATGCCGCGCGTAGTAGTGGTTGAACGCCAACGCCCGGCGCGTGGGCGGGTCGTCGCCGTAGTGCAGGGCCTCCTCGAGCAGGGTGATCGCCCGCTCGAAGTCCTCCTCGCGTTCGCTCGTCCGCGCCGCCTCCACCAACAGCGCGGCCACCCGACGGCGCGCCTCGGCGGCCGGCGACTCGTTCTCCCCACCGGTGTCCGCGAGTTCGAGCGCCTCGCGCATCGCCGCCACCGCCTGCTCACGCGCGCCGCCGCGCAGCGCGAGTCGCTCGGCGCTCAGGAACAGCGCGTTGGTCAGCCCGATCCGACCCGCCTCGCCGGGATCGAGCGCGAACGCCTCGCGCATCGTCGCGACCGCCTCCTCGACCGCCGCGTCCGTGCCGGTCGCCAACAACTCCATCACCAGCCCGCGCAGCGCGCCGGCCGCCAACGCCCGCACGGCCGCGTCGTCCGGGGTCAGCTCCAACGCCCGGCGAACCAGTGCTATCGCGTCGCGGTACAGCTTGCGTTCGTGCGCCTGCCGGGCGAGTTGCGCGTACGCCCCGGCCAACGCCGCACGCAGGCCGGGTCCGTCCGGCGCCAGCGCCCACGCGCGGGACAACAACCGTGCCGCCTCCGCGTGTTCGTCCGGATCGGCGGCCAACACCGCTTGTGCGGCCCGGATTCCGACCCGGGCGGCCAACTCCGTCGCGTCCGCCGGCAGCGGCGCCGCCTGCTCCAGACACCCCAGCGCCGGCGCCCATTCCCCGCGTTCGCCCAGATCCCGGGCCCGGGCCAGGTGCGCCCGGGCCAGCAGCGCGGCCACCCCCGGCGTCGCGGCCGGCCCGGCCAACCCGGCCCGCGCGGTCAGGCCGGAGATCGCCTCGTCGAACCGGCCCGCGTCGATCAGATGGTGGTACAGGCCCAACGGGCCGAGCAGATCCGCGGTGTGCGCGTCCACCGCGGCCCGGACCGCGGCGGCCAGTTCGCGGCCCGCCGGCGACCCGTGCTCGGGGTCGGCGACCCGCTCCAGGAACATCGGTCCGCACACGATCGGGGCGGGTGCCGGCTCGGTGTGCGCGACGCGTTCGGTCGCGGCCACCTCCAACGCCCAGCGTTGTGCCAACTCGCGGTACAGCGCGGCCACCGCGCCCTCGCTCTGCCCGGCCCGCTCACGCAACTCGCGGTGCACCCGCTCGATCTGCTCGGTGCGCGCGATCCGGATCCGCTCCTCGGAGATCTCCCGCCCGGTGCGCGCCTCCAGATCGATCCAGAACCTGGGGCTGTACAGCACCGCGGCCCAGGTTCCGCACACCAGTTGCCACATCACGGTGGTGTGACCCGCGTCGTCGGCCAACCCGGCGCGCAACGCGGACAGCGCCAGACACTGGAGGTTGCGCACATCGGTGGGCACCGCGCGCTCCAGTTCGAGCCGGATCGCGATCGAGGCGTCGTGTCGCTGCGCCCGGGCGTGCGCGAGCGCCTGCCACGAGCGCAACAGCGGCCGGGCCCGCCGCACCTGCGGCAACTCCGGCACCAGGCCCGCCGCGCGCTCCACGTCCGACGACGCGGCGACCAGGTCGGCGCTGTGCGCGGCGGCCCGGCGCACATAGACCCGGGCCGCGATCAGCCTGCCCGCGTCGCTCGCCCCGGGACCGGCCAACAACTGCTCCAGACCGGCCAACGCCGCGTCGTGATCGCCGCGCTGGGCACGCAGCAGGGCCAACAGGTGGTGCGCCGAGGTACGCCCGCTGCCGCTCGCCCACCGGGTCAGCTCGGCCTCAGCCGCCGCACCCGTGCCGGCCTGGTGCGCGCACGCGGTCAGCGCGGCCAGCATCGCGTCCGCGCAGCCCCCGCAGCGGGCCGGCAGGTCGCCGGCGAGCACGCCGTGGTCGGCGCAATAGGCCCGCCCGCACTGCCCGCACACGGCCCGCGCCGACGCGACGCACCCGGCCGACTCGCACACCGCCGCGTGCGGCTGCGGCTCCACCGGTCCGGGCACCACCAGCGCCTGCCGGTACGCCTGGGCCGCGTCGCCCCAGCGGCGGGCCCGCGCGGCGTGCATCCCGCGCACCGCCCACGCGGCCGGTTCGGCCTCGGCCAGCGCGCCCAGCGGCACGGTGCCCGCGCCGAGCGCGAGTCGGGCCAGCGGCGCGAGATGCCCCACGCGCGGATCGGCCACCGGATCGAGCGCGGCCGACAACCGCACCGCGACCGCCGGTTCGTCCGCGTACAGCGCCGCGATCGCCAGATGCACCCGGATCCGCCGATCGCCCGGAACCAACGCGACCGCCGCGCCGAGCCGATCCCGCGCGGCCGTCAGCGGCGCGCCCCGGTCGCGGCCGAACCGCAACAACTCGGCGCCCTCGCGAAACAGCGTCTCGGCCAGCGCGATCCGATAGCCCTCGTGGTCGGGAAACGCGTCCCGGCACGCCTGCCAGTGCTCACGCGCGAGCGCGTGGTCGCCGGCCGTGAGCGCTGCCCTGGCCAGCAGATCGCGCGCGGTGGCCACGTTGTGCGCGCGGATCGCGTCGTTGACCCCGCCCGGCGCCGCCCACAACTCGTCCGCCCGGTCCACCCGACCCAGTCGGGCGTACCCCAGGCCCAGATGGAAGCGCGCCGCGCCGGTGGGCTCGGTACGCACCGGGCCCAGTACCTCGATGCCGTCCGTGATCCGCCCCGCCGCGATCCGGGCCGCGCCGAGCCGGACCACGCCCGGCGTCCAGTCCGGGCGGGCCGCCAACCCGCTCTCGTACGCCTGCGCCGCGCCCGTGTGGTCGCCGGCGTGCTCGCGGACCAGGCCCAACCCGAAGCGGGCCGGCGCGTACTGCGGATCCAGCCGGGCGGTGGTCTCGAACTCGCGCCGGGCCAGCGTCCACTCGTCCTCCAGGACGGCGAGCCGCCCGCGCGCGTAGTGGGCCCGCGCGTCGCCGGGCGCGGCGGCGACCGCGGCATCCGCGTCGGCTCGCGCCGCGCCCAGGTCGCCCTCGTCCCGATAGGCGATGCCGCGGAAGAGCAACGCCTCCGCGGCCAAGGGCGAATCGTCGTCCACCCGGTCCAACACCCGCCAGAACGACGCGATCGCGTCCTGGCGCCGCTCGCGCCGCAGCCGAACGCACGCCTGCCGGTGGTGCGCGAGCGCGCTGTCGTCGCCCGCCTCGATCGCCGCCGAGAACGAGGCGTCGGCCGCCTCGAGTTCACCGGTCGCGCTGTAGGCGCGGGCCAGCAGGTGATGCTGTGCCGCGTCGCGCTCGCGGATCTCGGCCAGATGCACCACCGCGCGCCCCGCGGCCCCGAGTTCGAACAGCGCCCGGCCCAGCCCGAAGCGGGCCCGCGCGCGCTTGGGCTCGGCGGCCACCACCCGCTCGAAGCACGGCGCCGCCGCCGCGAAATCGCCGTCCTCGTCGTGCAGCGTGCCCAGCGTCAGGTTGGCCTCGACGTGTCCCGGCTGCGCCGCGAGGACGCGCCGCAACACCGGGAAGGCCGCCATGCGGTCCCCCCGGGCCAGCGTGAGCGTGACGAACTCCAGTTGTACGTCCGCGTGCTCGGGCAGCAGATCGGCCGCCCGGCGGAGCGGCTCCAAGGCCGCCGCGTCCCGGCCCAGCGCGTGCTGCGCGCGGCCCAGACCCAGCCAGGCCTGCGCGTGCGTGGGGGCCAGCGTGCAGGTGCGGGTGAGCAGCGCCACGGCGGCTTCGAGCGCCGCGGCTCGGGACACCTTGTCGGCGGGCTTGCGGCGCAGATGGGTCAGCGCCATCGCGTACAACACCTCGGGCCGCTCCGGCTCGATGGTCAGCGAGCGCTCGAACGCGGCGAGCGCGTCGTCCGGGCGACCCGCGTCGCGGTACAGCCTGCCCAACTCGTAGCACGTGGACGCGCGCGGCACGAGCCGGTCGGCGCGCTCGAACGCGGCGGTCGCCTCGGCCGCCCGGCCGAGGTCGCGCAGCGCGCACGCGCGGCCGTACACCGCCCACTCGGTCCGCGGCGCGCCCGCCTCGATCCGGCCCGCGAGTTCCTCCACCGCGAGCAGTTCGGGCTTGGGCAGGCCGGGGGCGACCACGCACCGGGCCTCCAGGAAGTCGTACGCGGCGTGATCCGGATCGGTGTCGGTGCGAGTGACCAGGTCCACACAGATCGCGATGTCCAGCGCGCCGGGGGCGGCCCGCCGGGTCGCGTCGGCGGCCGTCAGCTCCAGCGCGGCGGCGGGCAGCGTGGTCAGCGCGAACGCGGTCCGGAAGGCGGTGATCGCGTCGGTCGAGCGGCCCTGCCGGCCCGCCACCTCGCCCAGGCCCACCAGCGCCCGCCCCCGGGTCTCGGCATGGGTGTCCGCGATGCCGGGCTTGACCAACGCCTCCGCGACGCGTCGATAGCCGCGCTCGGCCGCGGCCAACCGGCCCGCCCGGTGCGCGGCCTCGGCCTGGGTCAACAACGTCTCGGCGCGCGCCGCGATCGACGCGGGTCTGCGCCGGAAACCGAACCACATCAGAGCGGCCACCAAAGCGAGGAGGGCCGCGATGGCGGCGAGAAGCGGGACCGTCATCGGGCGGCCCGCGGGGTATGCCGAACTACGTCGATCAACGGGTCCCCCGACCGTTCAACCCAACAAACACCGTTCATCCCAGCATCGAGCGCTCATGCTAGAACACGCGTCATCCGACTTTCAGGTGCTTGGCGGCCCCGGTTTGGGCAAAAATCGCGCCGGGTGCGGACACGGCGACATCGATGGGCCGACCGCCGCCGACTACGCTCTGTGGCCATGAGCAGCACACCGCCCCCGGATCGACCGACCGAGCAGGATTTCCGCCGGCTGCTGGAGCGTACCGGTGCCGAGATCGCCTCGGGACTGACCGAGGACGAGTTCGAATCGGTGGAAAAGGAGTTCGGATTCCGATTCGCCGCCGATCACCGTCTGTTGTTGTCGGCCGGCCTGCCGGCCGGGAAGAGCTGGCCGAATTGGCGTGACGGCAACGCGCGGGGCCTCAAGGCGCAACTTGGCTGGCCGGGTGAGGGTGTGCTGTTCGACGTCGAGCACAACGCTTTCTGGCCCTCGACATGGGGCGCGCGTCCGGCGCAGCTCAAGCACGCGCTCAAGTCGGCGCGATATCACCTGGCGCGGGTGCCGACGATGGTGCCGGTGTACGGACACCGCTACCTGCCCGGTACCGAGGGCCAGTGGGGCCACCCGGTGTTGTCCATGATGCAGACCGACATCGTGGTGTACGGCGCGAACCTGGCCAACTACCTCGCGGCGGAGTTCGCCGGCGGGGCGATCGAGCAGGCACCGGTGACCGTGCCGTTCTGGCGCGACCTGGTCTCGTGAGCGGGTGCGTCCGGCGCGACGACGTCTGATGACCCGACCGCCGCCCGGGCCCGGCTGCCGCTTGGGCCCGACCACCGCCCGGACCCGGCCGAAGTGCCGCGGGTTCGGCCGCCGCGACGAACGCGCGGACCCGGGCGAGGTCCTGGTCCATCTCGCTCACCATGGGTGACAACCTTCGGTTGTCGGTGCGGGCGGACGGTTGTTGGCCCCGGGCACACCCGCCGATGTCTGCTGGATCCCGCCGGGTGCGCCGGGCGGCGCACCCGAGCGGTGGACCCGGGCACGCGGGCACCGCAATGCCAGGACCGACCCGGGAGCACACCACGATGCAGGCGCCGACACCGACCGGACCGGCGGGCCCGTCCGCCACCACCACGACCGTTTTCGAGTTGCCCGGATTCCTCCCGCAGTTCATCGCCGGAAATCGTTCCAGGGCGCTCGTCTGCGGACTGGACCCGTACGAGTACGACCGGGTCACCGGCGGCCTCGACACGCTCCGCGACTGGTTGCCCGCGTTCCGGCGGGTCGGCGAGAGCCACCGCCGCGCGGGCGAGGCATACGCGGCGGCCGGGCGCGTGGTGTCGGCGGGCGACGCGCTTCGCACCGCCGCGCGCTGGCTGCACTGCGCGACGTTCTTGCCGCTCGCCGAGCACGAGCACACCATCGCGGCGGCGCGCGAGGCGGACGCGGCGATGGCGCGGGCGTTCGCGTACCTGGACCCGGGTGCGGTGCGGATCGAGGGGGAGGGGTTCGCGGGATGGCTGCGTCGGCCTCCCGGGGCGGTCCGGCCGGCCCGGGTGGTGGTCGTGGCCCCCGGTCTCAACTCCGGCAAGGAGGAGTTCCACGCGGTCGACGAGGCGCTGCTGCGCCGCGGTGTCGCGAGCTTCTCCTTCGACGGCCCCGGCCAGGGCGTCCTGGTCGGCACCGCGCCGCGAGCCGACTACCACCGTGTGGTCGGCCGGGTGATCGACGCCCTGGAGACCCGCACCGAGCTGGACACCGGCGCCGGCGTCGGCCTGGTCGGGATGAGCCTGGGCGGCTTCTACGCGACCCTGACCGCCGCGTACGAACCACGCGTGGCCGCGACCGTCGCGGTCAGCGGCCCGTACCGGCTCGACTGGGCCGAACTCCCGCTGTTCGTACGGGAGACGCTCATCGTGCGCGCCGGGGGCGCGGGCGCCGCCGCGGAGTTCGTGCGCGCCGTCGACCTCGCCGGCATCGCGTCGGGCATCGGCACGCCGCTGCGGGTGGTCGAAGGCGGCGAGGACGTCACGCCCGGTGTGCTGCCGGCCGAACGCGCCGCTCACGAGGCGCCCGCGGGCGAGGCTGTCGTGGTCCCGTACGGCGACCACCTGCTGTGCAACGCGCAGTCCGCGTGGCTCCCCGACACCGCCGACTGGCTGGTGGAGCGACTCGGGTAGCCGACGGCTGCCGATCGATCCGCCCGCCGGAGGGCCTCGCTGTCCACCATCGCCACCTCGACGGTCCGATCGGACCACGCGAACCAACAAAGGCATCACCGCCGTTGCCACACGGCATCCCACCTCGGCCGATGCCGGTCTTCTTCCCACACGGCCCGCAACACCAGGGGCCCGTCCGGCGGATCCTGGCGGACAGGCCCCTGGTCCCGAGGAGGGCTCAGCGCTTGAGCGTGAAGGTGAAGTCTCCGGAGAGCTTGCCGCTCAGCCGGACTGCCGAGACGAGCTTCCCCTCCGCGATCAGCCTCTCGACCTCGGCTCGCGAAAGACCGCAACCTTCGGCGATCAGTCGCACCGGCCGGACCGGGATCCGCGCCGCGAAGCGGACCGAGACGTCCAGTACTTCGCGGTCGGAATGACGCGATCCGCCGGTGTCCAGGCGCCAGGCGCCGTCCCAGTCGAGGGCGATGCGATTACGGCGTCGCACGACCGGGTCCTGGAGCAACTCGACTGTCAGGCCGCGGTCGTTGTCATGCAGCCGGTCGAGCAGGTCGGGTCGTACGGAGCGCACATTCATCCGCTCCAGGACCGTGAGCTTGGCGGTTTCCCCGCATGCGGTACAGCGCACGAGGAGCCAGGCGTCGATGAGCTTGTGGTTCGCGTTGACGCGAAATTTGCCGCTTGCCCGGAAGCGCTCGGACGCGCACGCGTGACAACGGCGGAGAACGAGCGGCAGGCAGGTGGGTACGACCACCCAGGTTTCGAGCACAGAAGTACACCGTTTCCAGTGAGAAGTCCGCAGCAAAAAGCAGCGCGGCGCACATGTGCGGCGCGCGACGATTCATCGCTCGGGAGGTCTCACAGGGTGTACAACGGCACGTCCTTGCCCAGACGACTGGATTCGGCAGCACGGTAGGGCGCACAGAGGCGCGGCTCCACTGGTTTTCGAGCGCCTCGTCGTCGTCGGGTCTCGAAACTCTGCGGCTGGGCCTGGCACGACAAAAGCCCCGTCACAGCGGTCGGGCCGTGTGACGGGGCTCGGGTCGGCTCAGGGAGGCTTGGATCGCCTCGAAGATGTCGCAGTCGGTTTCCTGCCGCCGGGCCGGCGGATCGCGCCGGTCGGCGACATGGCCGGGCTCGGGTTCGCCCGGGAGGCGACGCGGTGGGCGGTGTGTCAGGTGCTGATGGTGGCGACGGGTTCGAGGCCGTAGGTGCGGGCGTAGCCGTTCTCGGTGCCGACGAGGAGGTCGAGGACCTCGAAGTAGCGGTCCCAGAAAGGGGTTTCGCGCAGTGCGTCGATGAGGAGCTGGTAGGAGTGGTGGTCGTCGGCTTCCCACACCCAGACGTCGGTGACGCGTGCGGAGTAGAACTCCGTGTCGTAGAAGCGTGACCGGACGCCGGAGGTCTTCGCCTTGATGGCCGGCAGAACGTGGGTGGTGAAGGCGTCCACGCGTTCCCGGACGGTCAGGGCGAGCCACTCGGGTGTGGTCTTGACCAGCATGAACGCCGTGACGGGCGGCTCGGTCTTTTCAGCGGGCATCGGGGTGCCTCCAAGGTGGCAAGTGGTTTGGGCGCGCCGGGCTTTGCGGGTTCCGGCGCCGGGTGCCGGACTTCAGGAAAGGACGGCGGGTTTCAGGGTCTGCGCGCACCACTGCTCGAAGCTGGTGGGGGAGGCGGTGTCCGGGGTGCGGGCGACGCCGGCGTCGAGGCCCTCGTCCTTGGCCCGCTTCATGTCGACGATGCCCTGGACGAACGCCTCGTTGAGGCCGTAGCCGACGAGCGTGGCGTACATCTCCTCGAGCGACTGGCGTTCGTAGCGGACGGGGCGGCCGAGTTGTTCGGTCATGATGCGGGCCAGGTCGTTGGGGGACAGGTCCTGCGGCCCCAGGACCGGGACGCTGCCGGTGCCGGTCCACGAGCGGTCCAGCAGCAGGCCGGCGGCGGTGGCCGCGATGTCGGCGACCGCGACGAGGGGGGCCTTGCGATCGGCGTCGACGGAGTCGATGAACAGGCCCTGCTCGCGGATCGAGTCGACCTCCTCCAGGAGGTTCTCGAAGAAGGACGGGTTGGCCAGGGCTCGGTAGGCGACGCCGGTGTCGGCGATGAGGTCGTCCATGGCGAGGGAGGCGGTGACGAGGCCGGCCCGGTCGGCGAGCGCGGTGCCGCGGCCGAGCGCGGAGACGCCGACGACGTGGCCGACGCCGTGGGCGGCGAGCGCCTTGGCGGCGGGGCGGGTGAAGCCGGTCCAGCCGTCCCGCGGGGTCAGCGAGGAGTCCGGGGGGACGAGCCAGAACACGGCGTCCGCACCCTCGAAGGCCCGGTCCAGGACCTCGGCGTCCGCGTGCGAGCCGGTGACCACGTCGACGCGTCCGCGCGCCGCGTCCGGAAGCCGGGCGGGATCGCGCACGATCACGCGCAGCTCCTCGCCCGCGGCGGGGGCGGACTCCAGGAGCAGCGAGAGCAGGTGGCGGCCGATGTTCCCGGTGGGAGCAGTGATGACGATCATGAAAACCTCGTAGGTCGCGCCGGTTCGTTACGCCTCGATCCTGCTGAGGACCGCCGTGCTGCCACAATGGGAACTTCGGCACGGAATCATTGACTGAAATGGAATAATGCTGGTGAGCAGCCCGGATCCGGTCATCGACGCCAATCTCGCCATCGCGCTGGATGCCCTGCTGGCCGAGCACAGCGTGACCCGCGCCGCCGCTCGTCTGCATACCTCGCCCGCCGCGATGAGCCGCACCCTCGCCCGGCTGCGGCGCATCCTCCAGGACCCCCTCCTGGTCCGGGCCGGACAAGCCATGGTTCCCACCCCACGCGCCTTGGCCCTGCGCGAGGAAGCCGCCGCGGTGGTCCGCAGCCTCGGAGCGCTGCTCAGTCCCGGGGCGAGCGTCGATCCCGCGGGCCTGAGCTGCACCTTCACCCTCCAAGCCGCCGACCTGGTCGGAGCGGCACTGGCCCCCGGACTGCTGCACATGGGCCGGCGGGAGGCGCCGGGGGTCTCGTTCCGGATCCAGGCCGAAGAACTGGAGGCCGGACCCGCGCTGCGCGACGGCCGGATCGACCTGGAGGTCGGATCCATCGACCACGTGGACCCCGAAACCCGGGTCGAAGAACTGGTCAGCCTCCGCATGGTGGCGGCCGTCCGACCCGGCCATCCGCTCACCGAGGGGCCGCTGACCCCGGCCCGGCTCGCCGCCGCCCAGCACGTCGCGGTCAGCCGCCGGGGCCGGTTCACCGGTCCCCTCGACACGGCCTTGGCCGAGTGGGACCTCCACCGGCGGGTCGGCGTCGTCCTCCCCAGTCACCTGGCGGCGATGACCCTCGCCGCCCGCAGCGACGTCGTCTGCCTCGTACCCGCCGCACTCCCCGGCGCCGCCCCCTCGCCCCTCACCCACGACGCCGACGCCCTCGGACTGCACCTCCTCGACATGCCCCTGGAACTGCCACCGGTGACCATCGGCATGGCCTGGCACCCCCGACACACCGCAGACGGAGCCCACCACTGGCTCCGCAACACCGTCCGCCGAACCCTCTGCCCCCCGACAACAACCCCCGAGACCACGGCGCCGAACACGCTCGACCCCGCGTAGCACGACACCCCCTGGCCCCTGCGGACGCCTGCCCGCCGGCAGCGATCCAAGGTGCGTGCGCGCCTGCCCGTCGGCACGTCCCGCACCCGGCCAGGCTCGGCAGCCTCGATGGGCCGGCGGCCCGTCAAGCGCGTACACCGGGCTCGCGGCGAAGCCTTGGTGCACTGCCTGAGCGCGCGTGTATTGCTCGCGCGCCGTCTTGTTGCTCTCGACGCCCAGACGACACACTCGGCTCATGGCGAAGCGAACAGCGATCGTGCTTGGCGAAGAGGTCGAGCTGCCGGAGACCCTTGCTGAGATCATGGCCACTGTGCGGCCGCATGAGGTGGCCGACTTCATGGCCGACGTGTGGAACACACCCCTCGACCAACTCGAACGTCGAATGTCTCTGGGGTGGGCGATCGGCCCAGCGGCTCGCGATGCGGACGAGGCAGCGGCCGAGCGCGTGCAAGCCGGTGACTTCACCGGTTTCGGCGACATCCATGGGGACTCGGTGAGGTGATGCGGTGAGCCGATACCGAGTGCAATACGCGAACGAGGCGCGCGACGCCCTCTCGAAGTTGAGTGACGGTCAACGCCGCTCGCTTGAGCGTGACGTCGAAAGCAGCATCGGCAATGATCCGTACGGCTGCGGTTCCTCACCGGTGAGAGGCAATCGCGATCGTCGAGACGTCACCGTATCCGGGGTGTTCCTGCGCTACGAGGTGAGCAACGCGGTTCTCGTGGTGAGCGTGCTACGAGCACAGACCTTCTGACCCGCATGGACCTCGGGGTCCCACGACGAAGCCCCGTCACGTGAGGTGACGGGGCTCGGTCGGCCGGTGGATCAGGCAGCGCGCAACGTGGACAGAAGCGCGGACCAGGATGCGGGGGCGACCACCAAGTGGCCGACGCTCGGGTCCTTGGAGTCCCGGACAGGCACGACCGAGAAGCCCGGTGCGACCTCCACGCACTCCGCTCCTTGGGGGGCGCTGTAGCTCGACTTACGCCACGTCGTCTGACCGAGTTCGGGCTCAAGAGTCATGTTCTTCACTCCCCCTATTGACCCTTGAGCGTGCGGACCAGTTCGAGCCATGCGCCCGGGCTGACTTCGAGGTGTCCACGGGATCGGTCCTTGGTGTCCCGTATGCCAGTCCTGGCCGGCAGTGGTGCGACCTCGACGCACGCGTCGTTGTGTGCCGACCGCTGACTCTTTCGCCACGCGTACGTCTCGACCGTGCTCAAAGTACGTCCAATCTCTTCAGGATCATCTGTCGCGACTCGGCCTCGGTTGCGGCAGCGAGTCGAACGTACTCAAGGCTGCGGCGATACCGTTTGACGCTTCGAGCGTCCTTGAGCAGTTGTGATCCGCCTTCGTACTCCACGTGTGCAACGGTGGAGTCGGCTTCGGGAAGCGTCAGCACGGTGATGGGTCCCAAGGACGGGGCGATCAGTGCGTCGAATGGCACGACGCGGAGGCTGACGTTTTCGAGTCGACTGAGTTCCACCAGATGATGCAACTGCGCTTGCAAGGCTACCGGTCCACAGAAACGCTGCCAAAGGGCCGCTTCCGACAGCGTTACGGTCATCCGTGCGCTTCCGTTCGTGATGATCTGGCGGCGCTGAAGCCGCACTTCCAGGAGCATCTCGGCGTCATCAGGGTCGGGCACGAACGCCCATGCGAACACATCCCCGTTGGGCGCAATCCAAGGCGCGTGCGCACCGGCCCGTCGACCGGCCCCG
The DNA here is from genome assembly GCF_053594475.1 of Embleya sp. NPDC001921. Lineage (NCBI taxonomy): Bacteria > Bacillati > Actinomycetota > Actinomycetes > Kitasatosporales > Streptomycetaceae > Embleya > Embleya sp. NPDC001921. The sequence continues at coordinate 88,040 of NZ_JBSFEO010000043.1, read as the reverse complement.
CACCCGGCCCGGCTCGCATCCGCGGACATGACGGCGTTTCCGAGTCCTGCGCGCCTTTGCCGTCGGATCTCGCGCCACGTAGGGCGATGAAAGCAGCACTCTCTGTACGATCGAAAGCTCGGCACCGGGGCGACATTTCGACGTACATGAGGAGAGTGGGAGTGCGATTCAAGCCACGACCCATCGATCCCGGGGCCGGACCTCGGGGTACCTACAACGAGTTGATGCGGGAACACCGCGAAGCCGCCGGATTTTCACTGGAGATCATGTCCGGGATGGTCGGATACGACGTCTCCACGCTTTCGCGGTTCGAGCGGGCTCAGCGGGCAATTCCGCCCGACATTCCCGCGAAGCTCGATGAACTGTACGAGACAGGACGGATGTTCCAGTCCATGTATCGGATGATCAAGGATGACCGGCACCCGGGGCGGTATCGGCTGGTCATGGAGTACGAGCAGCAAGCCGTACGAATCCACGCCTACGCGGCGCAGGTTATCCCGGGATTGCTTCAGACCCCGGACTACGCCCGAGCGCTCCTGCGCGAGGGATCGCCGGACGCGTCCGAGGGCGAGTTGGACGAATCGGTGGCCCTTCGCGAAGGTCGGCAGATCATCCTCGCTCGCAAAGACTCGCCGATCTACCTCGCGGTACTGGACGAAGCGGTCTTGCGCCGACCCGTCGGTGGCCCTTCGATCATGCGGGCGCAACTGGCGGCGCTTCTCCCGAGGGTTGCCGCGCCCCGAACGACCATCCGAGTCATCGCGTTCGCACATGGCGCGCACCCTCTACTGGGAAGTTCTCTCTTCTTGCTGACGCCGGCGGACGGCAAGGTCGGCGCGTGGCATGAGGCGAACAATCATGGATGGATGGTGGAAGACCCGGAGGCCGTTTTTGATCGACAGCGGGCATACGATCAGGTTTGTGCCTACGCCCTGACGCCGAGGGAGTCGGCAGACATGATCAAGTCTGCGATAGAGGAGTTCGACGCATGATCAGTGCCTCTGACCTGAGTGCCGCGCACTGGCTCAAGTCGACGTTCAGCAATCCCGACGGTGGGGAGTGCGTAGAGGTCGCTCCCGGCCTTGCACTCGTTCCGGTCCGTGACTCGAAGGACCCGAGCATTGGTCACGTGGCCGTCGCGCCGGCGTCCTGGTCGGCTCTGCTGTCGGCGCTGCGCACGACCTGATTCCACGTCGATACAGCCCCCGGCAAGCACGACTGGCCGGGGGCTGTTTCCTGTGCCGACTGTCTTTGAATCCGGCCCGAGGTCGATGGATTGCAACTTGAATCGCACATCCATTCTCATTGTCCTTGCCAAAAAACAATGCCCATGGCGCCGAGCTTTCGAGCGTAACGACCGTGGCGTAATCATGGGCTGACGCCAGTGAGGCAAGGGAAGGTCGGCGCGAAGCGTCGGCTGCGGTGGGGCCTTGTGTCGCCACCATTTCGACAGACAGCGGCCGGGCGTCTCGATTCCAGGCGTGAGCCCGGCCGCTGTCTTCCATCGATCCACCGTGAGGCGGTAATGGAGATTCAAGAGTATCGAACCGGCGGCGGAACGCCGATCGTTGTGGGATCTCGGGTGCGACACGTGGACGACCACGCGCAGTTGCCGGAGGGGACGGTGGTCGCGCTTCCCGCCGCGTCGACGCGGGTTGCCGTTGTGCAGCCGTCCCGGGCCGGCCGGTCGCCGTACCTGTGCCCGATCGGTCACCTGGTTGCGCTTGATTCGGATGGCGAACTCGCGCGAGTGGTGCAGGAATTGCGGCGCGTCGATCAGTTCGGGTGTGCTGTCGGCGGACCGCTTTCGGTGCCGATCGCACCCGGCGGCGAGTCCGTGCGGGAGACGAGTTGAGCAGGCGATACGGATGGCATGAACTGCACGGCCAAGTAGCCGAGTTGGTGGAGAAGGCGGTTGGGTCCGTTCATTGGGTCGAACCGGTCGTCGGGCCGCACGCCAGTTCCTTCGCTGCGACCGTCGGCACGCCGACCGGTCGTGTCTTCGTCAAGGCGGCCGAGGAGGCGACCGCGCCGTTGTCCGCTCGGGCGCAGACGAGTGAGATTGCGGCGAGTGGGGTCACCGGGGTTCTGTCGCCTCGGCTGTTGCATCACGGGGCGGTCGACGGGTGGCGGGTGCTTGTGTTCGAGCACGTGGACGGGCGGCCCGTGCGGATGCGTTTGGATTCCGGGGATCTCGCGCAGGTCGTCGGGGTGGTGGATCGGATCGGGCGGATTCAACCCGGCCGCAGCGCCGGGCTGCCCACCCTGGTCGGACGGCTTCGGGAGCATCTGCCGCCCGGACGGAGTGGGCCGCTGAGCGGGAATCGGCTCCTGCACACCGACCTGACCTCGGCCAACATGATCATCCGGCCCGACGGGCGACTGTCGGTCGTCGACTGGGGGCAGGTGGCGCTCGGTCCGAGGTGGGCGGAGATCGCCTACCTCGGCGCGGCCCTCTTGGCAGAGGGCCACAACCTCGGCGAAGTCCGGCGCTGGATGTGGCGATTCCCCGAATGGCGACGCACCTCGCTCACCGCCCGACGCGCCCTCGCCGACGCGATGGTCCGGCACTCCGCCGACCGCGCCGGCTGGTGGATCAGTCTCGTTCAGGCGCCGATTGCCGGCTGATGCCTACCCCGGCTTGCCCTGGGAGCCCAAGGCCGCGTTCGCCACCCTCGCCGAGTGCCACCGAACACACTGAGCGGGCCGGCCCGGGAGTCGACGTGAACCGGGGCCACGTCCCGACACGGCCTCCCGACGGTGCTTGTTTCCGTCGAATCTGCGACCCCTATGGTCGAATGATCCTCGCATCTGCAAGGATGGCGATCCGCAGGCGACGGCTTCTGCCGGTGTTTGTGGGTATCGGCTTCGCTCTGTGGGAGAGGCGCTCGTGACTAGGATCCCGGCCGTGAACATGTTCGGGATCGGTGATGCGGCGGCCCTGCTCGGAGTGAGCGCGGACACGGTGCGGCGGTGGGTGGACTCCGGTCGGCTCGACGCGCGGCGGGACGAGAACGGCCGGCGGGTGGTGGAAGGTGCGGCGCTGGCCGCGTTCGCACGCTCGGCGGCCGCCGGCGACGCCCGCGCGGACAGCGAGCGACTCGGCTGGTCGTCCGCGCGCAACCGCTTCCGCGGCATCGTCACCGACGTCCGCAAGGACACGGTGATGGCCCAGGTCGAGATCCAGGCCGGGCCGTACCGGGTGGTCTCGCTGATGAGCGCCGAGGCCGCGGACGAACTCGGCCTGCGGGTCGGGGTGCTCGCCACGGCAGTGGTGAAGTCGACGAATGTCATGGTGGAGCGGACCGAGGGCGCGCGTGAGCACTCCCTCGAATAGTGGGGAGTCGACACGATGGGTGCAATAGGCACGGTGCGGGCCGGACGCGCGGTCTCGGCGGCCCTGCTCGCGGGCACGCTGATCGCGCTCGCCGGATGCGGCGACGACAAGGACGACAAGAAGGTCGGCGGTGCCACGCCGCCGGTCGGTGCCGGATCGTCCGCGCCCGCCGCCGACGCCAAGCAACTCAAGGGCACCGTCACCGTGTTCGCCGCGGCCTCGCTGACCGAGACGTTCACCGCGCTGGGCAAGCAGTTCGAGGCCGCGCACCCGGGCGTCACGGTCAAGTTCAACTACCTCGGCAGCTCGGCCCTGGCCGCGAGCATCAACCAGGGCGCGCCCGCCGACGTGTTCGCTTCCGCCGACGAGAAGAACATGAAGCTCGTCACCGACGCCAAGAGCGCGGACGGCACGCCCACCGCGTTCGCCAAGAACACGTTGCAGATCGCGGTCGCGCCGGGCAATCCGAAGAACATCAAGTCGCTCGCCGACCTCAAGCAGGACGGCCTCAAGGTCGCCCAGTGCGCCCCGCAGGTGCCGTGTGGCGCCGCCGCCAAGACCGCCCTCGACGCGGCCGGCGTCAAGTTCACCCCCTCGACGCTCGAACAGGACGTCAAGGCCGCGCTCACCAAGCTCACCCTGGGCGAGGTGGACGCCGCCCTCGTCTACCGCACCGACGTCAAGGCGGCCGGTGCCAAGGTGGTCGGCGTGGACTTCCCCGAGTCCGCGCAGGCGGTCAACACGTACCCGATCGTCCCGCTCGCCAAGGCGCCCAACGCGGACGCCGCCAAGGCGTTCGTGGCGTACGTCCTGTCCGAGCCCGGCCGCACGGCCCTGACGGCGGCGGGCTTCCAGGCACCGTGAGCCGATTTCCCCGGGCCCGCCGCCGCGATCGAGCCGCACAGGATCGAGCCGCACAGGATCGAGCCGCACACGAGCAGGCCGCATACGAGCAGGCCGCACGCCCGCCGGCCCCGCGCGGGCGGGCCGGGCGCTCCGGGCGCTCCCGACGCGGCGGTGCGCCCCTGGCACTGCTCGTACCCGGTCTGATCGGCCTGGTGTTCCTGGTGCTGCCGCTGCTCGGGCTGCTGATCCGGGCACCGTGGAGCGACCTGGGGAGTCAACTCGGCAGTACCGAGGTCCGCGAGGCGCTCAAGCTCTCGCTGTTCACCGCGACCGTGGCCACCGGCGTCGTGCTGGTCCTGGGGGTACCGCTGGCCTGGCTGCTGGCCAGGACCGACTTCCCCGGCCGCCGGCTGGTCCGCGCGCTGGTCACGCTGCCGCTGGTGCTGCCGCCCGTGGTGGGCGGTGTCGCGCTGCTCCTGGTGCTCGGCCGCAGGGGCATCGTGGGCGAGTGGCTGGACGAGACCTTCGGCTACACGCTGCCGTTCACCACGACCGGCGTGATCGTGGCCGAGGCGTTCGTGGCCATGCCGTTCCTGGTGATCAGCGTCGAGGGCGCGCTGCGGGCGGCCGATCCGCGCTACGAGGAGGCCGCCGCGACGCTCGGCGCGTCCCGCTGGACCGCGTTCCGCCGGGTCACCCTGCCGCTGATCGCGCCCGGCGTGGCGGCCGGCGCGGTGCTCGCGTGGGCCCGCGCGCTCGGCGAGTTCGGCGCCACCATCACCTTCGCCGGCAACTTCCCGGGCGAGACCCAGACCATGCCGCTCGCCGTCTACCTGGCCCTGGAAACCGACCCGGAGGCGGCGATCGTGCTCTCCCTCGTGCTGCTGGCTGTGTCCGTGCTGATCCTGGCCGGCCTGCGCGAACGCTGGATGACCACCTCATGACCGGCCCGGACGAAGCGGCCGGCACGAGTGAATCGACCGCCCCGGACCACGCCGGCGGCCTCGACGCCCACCTCGTCGTCACCCGCGACGCGTTCCGCCTGGACGTCCACCTGACCGCCGCACCCGGTGAGGTGGTCGCGCTGCTCGGCCCCAACGGCGCCGGCAAGAGCACCGCGCTGCGCGCCCTGGCCGGCCTCGTCCCGCTCGGCCCCGGCGGCCACACCAGGCTCGCCGGCGTCGACCTGGAGGACCCGGAGCGGCGGCTGTACACACCACCCGAGCGGCGACCGGTGGGCGTGGTCTTCCAGGACTACCTGCTCTTCCCGCACCTGTCCGCGCTGGAGAACGTCGCCTTCGGCCCGCGCTGCCAGGGCGTCGGCCGACGCGAGGCCCGCGGCCTGGCGGCGGACTGGCTGGACCGGGTCGGCCTGGCCGAACACGCCGGCGTCAAGCCGGGCCGGCTCTCCGGCGGACAGGCGCAACGGGTCGCGCTCGCCCGCGCGCTGGCCACGCATCCGCGACTGCTGCTCCTGGACGAGCCGTTGGCCGCGCTGGACGCGCGCACCCGGGTGGAGGTACGCGCGACGCTGCGCCGGCACCTGGCCGACTTCGACGGGGTCGCGGTGGTGATCACCCACGACCCGCTGGACGCGATGGTGCTGGCCGACCGGCTCACCGTGATCGAGGCGGGACACGCGGTCCAGGACGGCACGCCGGCCGAGGTGGCCCGGCACCCGCGTACCGACTACGTGGCGCGCCTGGTGGGCCTGAACCTGTACCGGGGCACCACCTCGGCCGGCGGCGTCGACCTGCCCGCCGGGCAGCGCTTGGTGGTGGCCGAACTCCCGCACGCGGCCGAGGTGTTCGTGGCCTTCCCACCGGCTGCGGTAACGCTGTACCGGAGCCGGCCCGACGGCAGCCCGCGCAACCTGTGGCAGGTCGAGGTGGGCGGCATGGAACTGCACGGCGACACCGTCCGGGTCGAGCTGACCGGCCCCGTCCCGCTGCTCGCCGACGTCACCCCGCTCGCGGTCGCCGAACTCGAACTCGCGCCCGGCAAGCCGGTGTGGGCGGCGGTGAAGGCGACGGAGGCGCGGGCGTACCCGGCCTGAGCGAGGTCGGCCTCGTCGTGCTCGGGCGCGATGACAGTGCGACCGTGCACCATGGTGTTCGTGACGAGCCTGACCACCACGGATGCGACCCGCGCGCGGATGAGTCGCCAGCGCAGCAAGGACACCGGCGTCGAGGTCGCGCTGCGACGCGTGCTGCACGGCATGGGCCTGCGCTACCGCGTGCACCGCCGCCCGCTCAAGGGCGTGCGCCGCGAGGCGGACGTCGTGTTCGGCCCGGCCAAGGTCGCCGTCTACGTCGACGGCTGCTTCTGGCACGGCTGCCCGGTGCACGCGACCTGGCCCAAGCGCAACGCCGAGTTCTGGAAGAACAAGATCGAGGGAAACCGCACCCGCGACATCGACACCGACCGGCGGATGGCCGAGGCCGGCTGGCTGGTCGTGCGGGTCTGGGAGCACGAGGACCCGGTCACCGCGGCGGCCAGGGTGCGGGAGGCGGTGATCGCCCGACGCGCGGCCGGCTAACCTGTCCGCATGGCACGACCCATCACCATGATCGACCTGTTCGCGGGCTGCGGGGGAATGACGTCCGGATTCGCCGCCGCGAAGGGCTTTCGGCCGGTCATGGCGGTCGAGTGGAATCTGCACGCCGCCGCGACCTACGCCGCCAACTTCGGCGAGGCGCACATGCGCTGGGGCGACATCGCGGAGATCCCGGACAAGGACATCCCGCGCGCCGACCTGATCATCGGCGGCCCGCCCTGCCAGGGCTTCTCCAACCTGGGCAGCCGCAACGTCGAGGACCCGCGCAACAAGCTCTGGAAGGAATACCTGCGCTTCGTGCGCCGGGCCAGGCCCAAGGTGTTCGTGATCGAGAACGTGGACCGCTTCCAGAAGTCCGCCGAGTTCGCGCTGCTGCTCGCGGAGGCGCAGCCCGGCGGCCTCCTGGAGGGGTACGTGCTGACCGACGCGCTGCTCCCGGCGGTGGACTACGGCGTCCCGCAGCGGCGCAAGCGGGCGATCGTGATCGGCTCCCGGATCGGCGAGATCACCGTCCCCGAGCCGACCCACGGCCCCGGCCGCCCGCGGCGCTGGAACACCGTCCGGGACGCGATCGAGCACCTGCCGAGGGTCCCCGGAACGACCAGCCTGCCGGTCGCCAGAACCGAGTTCTTCGGCCGCAGCGTGCCCGGCGTGTTCAAGGAGGCCGACCTGCACCTGGCCCGCACGCCGATCGAGCGCTCGCTGCTGCGCTACGACTGCGTCCCGCCCGGCGGCGGCCGATTCGACCTGCCGGACCACCTGCTGCCGGACTGCTGGCGGAACAAGAAGACCGGCACGACGGACGTGATGGGCCGGATGCGCTGGGACCACCCGTCGCTGACCATCCGGACCGAGTTCTACAAGCCGGAGAAGGGCCAGTACCTGCACCCGCAGTGGAACCCGGACGATCCGACCGACCGGGTCAACCGCCCGATCACGCATCGCGAGGCGGCCCGGCTCCAGTCCTTCCCGGAGACCTTCGTGTGGTGCGGCTCCAAGACCGAGATCGCCCGGCAGATCGGCAACGCGGTGCCGCCCGGGCTCGCGGAGGCGATCGCCCGGCACTTGAAGCCGCGGTTGCAGGCGGCGCGGTAGCGCGCGGAGCGCACGGGCCAGGCGGGACCGCGGCCCGCCGGCCGCGGCTCAGGCGCTCGGGGCCCCCTCGTCGTCGCCCGCCCCCGCGTCGCCCGCCTCCGCGTCCAAGCCGTACATCCGGGGCGGGAGCTGCTGCTCCGCCCAGTCGAGGTCCGCGTCCAGGTCGAGCCAGATGCGGTCCCGGCGATCGCCCGGGGCATCGAGGTGGCTCGCGACCCAGGTGAAGATGCCGCACACCGTGGCCCGAGCCCGGTCCGGCGCGCTGATCTGCGCCGCGAACCAGACGGCCACGCCCGCGCGGGTGGGGATCAGGTACTGCTCGTCGTCCGGGGCGGGCCGGCCGGTGGTCGCGCAGCGCGGCGGTTCCAGCACCTTCATCCAGGTCAGCACCGCGCCCGGAGCCTGGTCCTCGAAGCACTCGGTGACCGACTCGCGGATCGCGCCCGCCGGGTCCTCGCCGAGCCAGCCGAACCACGCGTCGTCCTCGAGCAGCTTGGCGAAGTCGTCCCGCGGCGGCCCGTGGTGCGGGTTCTCCCGGTACTCGCCGGTCAGCAGCCCGTCCGGACCGACCACCCACGCCCCTCGGATCGCCTCACCGGGCACGTATCCGTTGGGGTCGTCGGCGAACGCCGGATCGCTCTCGGCGACCGAACCGCCCGGACTCCGCGCGGCGGCGGCGAGCAGCCCCTGATCGTCCGGAACCTGGCGCCGTGCTCCGGAACCGGTCGCCGAGGACTCTCCCATGCGTGCCACTCTCCCGTGCAGTTCGATGGCGTCGCGGGCCGGTCGGTTCGGCCCGGGACGAGTGCGCAATTCTCGCGCACGGGGCGCGGGCGTGGTCGGCCCGGGTCAGCGCCCCCAGGCCGCCGTGATCGCGGCGGTGTGCTCGGCGGCGCGCTCGCGAGCTTCGGCGGCCTCGGCGGACCGGCCCAGGGCGTCGGCCAGGCGCGCCCGGCCCTGCCAGTTGTACGGGCTGGTCGGGCGGAGGTTGATCCGCTCGCTGAGCAGCGTCCGGGCCAGGTCGTGCCGGTTCGCCCGCAGCGCGGCCTCGACCAGGGTCTGCTGGATCGCGTCGCGCTGCGCGTGGCTGCCGCCGAAGGTGTTCAGGTGGTGCCGGATCGGGACGAGGATGTCGACGGTGTCCGCGTACCGGCCCTGTTCGAAGGCGAGCAGCGCGCGGCAGACCGGCAGGCCGACCTGCGCCGTCATGCGGTCGTTGGCCACCTCCCGGTGGGGTGTGCCGAGCCGGTTCTCGCGATCCTCGATCACCGCCCGCGCCGCTGCGATGCGGCCGGCGCCGAGGTAGGCCATCACGGCGTGCGTGTCGTTGAACGCGTAGTACGCGACGTCCGCGCGGGCCGCCCACGCGTCGGCGAGCCGATTCCAGCGCTCGACCTGCGCGTTGCCGGCCAGGTGAATGCGCCACAACAGGGCCGAGGCGTCCAGGAGTTCCATCGCGACGCCGAGCGACTTGTCGTTGTGCAGCACCGCGTCGTGGATGGCCAGCGCACGATCGATCGCGCCGGCCTCGATCGAGAACAGGCCGTAGTGCCACCAGTTGTGCACGTTCAGGTAGTTGCCGCCCGTCCAGTCGGCGGTGCGACCGTCCAGGTAGCGGATCCCCTCGGCGAACCGGCCCTGCATCTCGTACGTGTGCACCACCGCGTGGATCGCCCACACATCGCGCGGATTGGCGGCCACGGCGGCCAACCCGGCCTCCTCGGAGCGCGCGTAGTGGCCCGTCTCCTCCAGGCCGAACGCGGCCATCCCCAACACCGGACCGTAGTGCGGATCGTCCCGGTCCCACGCGCTCAGCGCGCCGCCGACCCGATCGCGCAGGCGCGGCGCGTCGCCGGTGAGGAAGTCGATCTGATGGCCGACCAGCAGCGCGAGCGCGTCCCGGGGGTAGGCCACGACCAACTCGTGCAGGATGTCCCCGGCCCGGTGGATGTCGCCGGCCAGCCACGCCTCGGCGGCCCGCATGTGCGCGACTTCGCGGGCGCCGACCCGGGTGGGGGTCGGCACGAACGCGGCGTACCGCTCGTTCGCGGCGGCAGCGTCCACCGACTCGGTGCCCAGCAAACCCAGATAGGCCGCGAACACGTTGGCCATCGGCGCGTTCGGATCGGCCAGCAGCGCCGCCTCGACCTCGGTGCTCACCTCGGGGCGGAAGAACAACAGCGCGTCGAGAGCACGTTCGTAGTGTCGGACCGCCTCCGGACCCATGCCGGAGAGTTCGAGCCCGTGCCGATCCACCGTGGCCATCGCGGGTCCTTCCATCGCGCCGATGAGACCCGATTAAACACGCCTCGCGGGTCGCGCGAACTCAGGACGCGGCGGCTCCCCACGCGCCCGGGGACCGGAAGTGGTTGTTGTGGCCCGCCGCCAGGACGGTACGCAGGCGCTCGACGTCGGGGGTGTCGGCGGGCAGCCGCAGCCGGTCGAGCAGGGCGAGGCCGGCCGCCGTGTCGAGGCTGCCGTGGACGTCCCCGTAGCTGCCCCGAAGCCCCTGGAACAGGGCCGGGTGCAGCTCGGGTCGGGCCGCCGCGGCCTGGTACACCGGGTACTTGAGCGGCCAGGGAACCGGGCCCGAGCACTCCAGCACACGGCGGGCCCGCCGGAACAACGGCCCGTCCTCGGCGGCTCGACCCAGCCGGTCGAGGTCGTTGCCCAGCACCTCGGCGAACGCCCGCTCCACGGTGCCGCGATCCTCGAACCAGTCCACCCAAAGGGAGTAACCGACCGCCGCGTACTCCCGCTCCGCCTCCAGCCGAGCGCGGTAGCCGGCCCAGAACACGTCGGCGGGAGGCGGGTCGGTCTTGTTCGCCAGTGCGAAACGCATCTCGCAGGTCACCCAATAGTCGTCCAGCAGGTCCAGGAACCCGAACGCGAGCCGCAATCGCCCGGCCCCGTCCAGGTCCGGATCCGTGATCGCGACATCGGTCCAGGAATGCGCCAACTCGTTGCCGGTCATCGGCTCGTCGGGTGTCTCGGCGTCTCGCCACGTGCCGTCGTCGGACTCGGTGATCCCTTCGATGGCGAGCCAGGCCCGGGCGTGCTCCGCGTCGTCGTCCATGGGACAAGTGTGTCGGATCGGGACGCGGACACGGCCGGGCCGGGCGCGACGCCTACTCGCCCACCGGAGAGCCCAGTTCGCGCAGCGCGGTGTCCAGGGGTGACGCGGACACCTCCAGGATCTTCGTCGTCACCGTCGCGTCGAGGGTGGACGCGCCCTCGGTGAGGTAGAGCATCTCCTCGACCTCCGCCATGATCGGGTTCTCCAGGCCGATCGCGCGCACCTCCTCGGCCGTCATCCGGGTCAGTCGCGGGACGGGTGAGCCGGTCAGCTCGGCGAGGCGTGCGGTGAGGTCCCGGGTGGAGCTGGTCGACGACGGTACGTGCCACGCCCGGCCCCAGGATTCGGCCGACCGCGCCGCCGCGACCAGGGTGCGGGCCACGTCGCCGTTGTAGGACCAGCTCTGCGGCGCGTCCAGGTCGCCGGGGATCGCGGCCGGGGTACCGGCGAGCACCTGCGGGACGACCAGGAAGTTGTACAACGAGGCCACTCCCGCGCCCACGAAGTCGCTCGCGCGGACCTCGGTGACCAGGACCCGGCCCGCGTCGTGCGCGGCGAGCGCGTTCGTCCACATCTGCGCGCGGACGCGGCCCTTGACGGTGGTCGGCGCCATCGGCAGGTCCTCGGTCATCGGCCCGTCCACCGGTCCGTAGCCGTACACGTTGCCGAGCATCACATAGCGCGCCCCCGCGCGCTCCGCCGCCGTCAACATCGCCGCGGCCAGCGGCGGCCAGTCGGTGGGCCAGCGATCGTAGGTCGGCATCGCGCAGTTGAACAACGTCGCCGCGCCACGCGTGAGTTCGACCAGACGCGCGACGTCGGTCGCGTCGGCGGCGACGCGCTCGATCAGCGGGTGCACCGGGCCGCCGCCCCGGCGGGTGACCACCCGGACCCGCTCGCCGGACTCGGCGAGCAGCAGCGCGGTGGCCGAGCCGGTGGTGCCGGCACCGATCACGACGTGGAAGACGGAGGACGAGGACATGAGTGCTCCAGGAAGGAGAGGAGGGAAGGAGTGGTGTCCGAGGAGGACTGGTGTCCGAGGAGGACGTGATCACCCTCCCGCCCGCGCCCGGGCGTACGGTAGTGGCCGGAATGCCAAACATCCGGAGGTTCGGGCCATGCATCGAATAGCCGTCGTGGCCGTGCCACCGGTGACCACCTTCGACCTGTCCATCCCGGAACTGGTGCTCGGCGCGGTCGACGTGGTCGACGGCGCGGCCGGATACCGGGTGCGGGTGTGCACCGCCGAGCCCGGCGCGGTCGTCGGCACCGGCAGCCTGGACATCGTGGTGCCGCACGGCCTCGACGCGATAGACGACGCCGACACGGTGATCGTCACCGGCACGGGTGCCCGCGCGGACGCGGACCCGCGCGTGTTGGCCGCGCTGCGTGACGCCGCGGCGGCGGGAAAGCGGATGGCGTCGATCTGTACCGGTGCGTTCGTGCTGGCCCAGGCGGGACTTCTGGACGGGCGCGCGGCCACCACGTACTGGACGATGACCGAGGAGTTCCGCCGCCGCTTCCCGGCCGTGGACCTGCGGCCGGACGTGTTGTACGTCGAGGACGGCCCGGTCCTGACCTCCGCCGGCCTGTCCGCCGGGATCGACCTGTGCCTGCACCTGATCCGGACCGACTACGGCGCCGCCACCGCCAACACGGTCGCGCGTCTGGTCGTCGCCGCGCCGGTACGCCCCGGCGGCCAGGCCCAGTTCATCGAATCACCACTCCCGCCGGAAAGCGGTGTGTCGCTCGCCGGAACCCGGGCCTGGGCGCTGGCGCGGCTCGACGAACCGCTCACGCTGGCCGACCTCGCCGCCCACGCGAACACCAGCGTGCGCACCCTCACCCGGCGCTTCCACGCCGAGACGAGCCTCAGCCCACTGCAATGGCTCCTTCACCAACGAGTGAACCGGGCAAGGGAGTTGTTGGAGACCACCGACCTGTCCATGGAACTGGTGGCACACCACAGCGGCATCGGCACCACCGACTCGCTGCGCAAACACCTGGTCCACCGCACGGGCCTGACCCCCAGCGGCTATCGCGCGGCGTTCACCCGCACCCCCACCGAGCGGGCGGGCGCCTCCCCGCGCGGGGGCTGAACACCGACGAAGGGCGGGCGCCCCGGCCGGCCGTCGGCCCGCGCTCTCGGCGGCTGCCGGGCTCGCGGAGGGAGGGGGTTCCGGCTTACCCGACTCGTGGCCGCGTGGGATCGTCGGACGATGTACGAACCTGACCGGCGCGACAGCGCGGCGTCCGGGCCCGTTCGGGGGCACGGGCAGGACGACACGCCCTTCACGCATCGGGGCTTCGGGGATGCCGATGTGGTGCTGGATCTTCCGGTGCCGGGCCGGCCGGCCCTGTTGCAGATCGAGAGCGCGCCGGGGCGGCACGTGCGGTTGTGGCGCGTCGATCGGCCGGGTGGGCCGGTCGAGGAGTGCGTCTACGACGGGCCGCGCGAGGGCTCCGACGGCAGCGTCCTGATCTCGGACCAGGGGCGGCGGGCGGTGCGGGCGGTTCGGGTCCGGTGTTCCGGCGCGTGGTCCTTGCAGCTCAAACACCCGGACGTGGCAAGGGAGTTCGAGCGGTCGGCGGAGGGCTTCGGCAGTGAGGTGGTCTGCTATACGGGACCGCTCGGGGTGGCCAGGCTCACCGGCGCCCGGTCGGCCGGCCCAGTCGAGGTCCGGATGGTGGGGGCACCGGTGGGAACGGGTACCGGGGGATGGCGGGGGATCGACACACGGCGGGAACAACCCTGGCAGTCGGAGGAGTTCGAGCTGGCCGGACCACGGTTGCTGGTCGTCACCGCGGGTGGGGCGTGGTCGCTCGACGTCGATCCGACGCCGCCGATTCGACCCGATCTACCCGAGGGCACGTTCGTACTGCACGGCGTGGGCGACCTCGCGGCGATCGTGCCGATCACCCATCCGTCCGAGGTCTCGGCGTTGGAGGCGGTCTGGGTGTCGGGGGCCGAATTCACCTTGGTGTGCGGAGAGCCGGGGATCGCCGGAGCTCCCCTGCACCGGCTGGGGCCGGATCGGCCATGTCTGCGGATTCGGCCCGGCGTCCGCGTCCGGGGCGGGATGCCGATTCAGATCTTCGGGCGCGGGAGCGAATGGGAGATACGGACGACCACACCCACCGAAAATCCTTCGGGCACGGGCCTGGGCGTGGCCGACTATGACGCCGCCGACGTGGCCGGGTTCCGCGTACTCCCGACGCCGGTGACCTTCGGCCCCGACGAGCGCAGTTGGGACATGGGGGTGGCAACCGTGCGGTGGCGATTGCCGGTATACCTGCCCGAGCGTGAAGCCGACCCCGGGCCCGAGCCCGAGTCGCCGCAGGCGGGTCAGGCGTCGGACACGTCGAACCCACCCCGACCGAGGCACACGTGGCCCCGTCGCCTGCTCGACCGGCTGCGCCGGCGGCCTCCGTCCGGCGACTGACCGACACCCCACCCGGGAAACCCCCGGCGACCCGGGAGCCGCCCGACCACACCCGCGCGCGCCGGGTTCCTCACGCCACCTCGAATTCCGCCTCCCGCATGCCCAACAACCGTCCCAACGCGCTGCGCCCCTCCTCGGTCGCCCGGACCGCCCGACCCGTGCCGACCCGCTCCGTCCACCCCCGGGCACCGAACAGTCGGCACAGTTCGGCGCCGGCCGTGCCCGCGAGGTGGTGGCGGCGTTCGGTCCAGTCCAGGCAGGGCCGGGCCAGCGGGCGCTTGCGCGACGTGGTGAGGTCGGCGCCCAGGTCGGTGAGCCACGCGATGCCCGGGTCGGTGAGCGCGAAGCCGGCGTCCTGGCGGAGCAGGTCCCGGGCGGTGAGCGCGTCGGTGATCGCCACGCCCAGCCGGCCGGCCAGGTGGTCGTAGCAGGTGCGGCCCCTGGCCAGGGCCGCGCCGGCCGAGTGCGCGCGCAGCGAGTTCGCCGGACGGGTGGTCACGGGCGTCGCGTACGCGGCCAGGTCCTCGACCATGCGGGCCACACCCGGGTCCGCGAGCCGGACGTACCGGTGCCGGCCCTGCCGCTCCTGGACCAGCAGGCCGCCCTCGACCAACCGGGTCAGGTGCTCGCTGATGGTGGACGGCGCGACCCCGCAGTGCCGAGCCAGTTCGCCGCCGGTCCAGGCACGGCGGTCCAGCAGGGCCAGGCATACCGCCGCGCGCGTCTCGTCCGCGAGGAGCGCGGCGAGCGCGGCGAGTCGCGGGACCGAATCCGGGTCGGTGGCGCGTGCGATCGAGTCCATGCCGCCATCATCGGCCGGCGACGCTTCGGCACACGCCGAAGGGTCCGCGGGTGCCGCGTCGTACGCCTGACGCCCTGTCAAGATGGACGGGTGCTTCCACCTCTCGCAGGCGTCACCGTCGTCTCCCTGGAACAGGCCATCGCCGCGCCGTACGCGACTCGGCAACTGGCCGATCTGGGCGCGCGCGTGATCAAGATCGAGCGCCCGGGCGCGGGCGATTTCGCCCGTGCGTACGACGAGACCGTCGAGGGATTGTCGAGCCACTTCGTCTGGGCGAATCGCGGGAAGGAAAGCCTCGCGCTCGACCTCAAGGACGAGCGCGCGGCGGAAATCCTGGACCGCCTGCTCGCCCGCGCGGACGTGTTCGTCCAGAATCTCGCGCCCGGCGCGGCGGATCGACTGGGCCTGGGCGCGGCGGATTTGCGGGCCAGATTTCCTCGGCTGATCGTCTGTGGAATATCGGGTTATGGGACTTCCGGTCCCTATCGCGACAAGAAGGCGTACGACCTGCTGGTGCAATGCGAGGCCGGTCTGCTCTCGGTGACCGGGACACCGGACGCGCCCGCCAAGGCCGGCATCCCGATCGCCGACATCGCCGCGGCGATGTATGCCTTCACCGGCATGCTGACCGCGCTGTACGAGCGCCGGGTCACCGGCGAGGGCAGTTCGTTCGAGGTGTCGATGCTGGACGCGCTCGGCGAGTGGATGGGCTTCCCGTACTACTTCGCGACCTATGGCGGGACGCCTCCGCCGCGCACCGGCGCGCGCCACGCGGCGATCGCGCCGTACGGTCCGTACCGCGTCGGCGACGGCAGCCAGGTGTTCGTCGGTGTGCAGAACGACCGCGAGTGGGCCGCGCTGTGCGAGCGGGTGCTGGGTCGGCCGGACCTGATCGACGACCCCCGGTTTCGGAGCAACTCGCTGCGTGTGGCCGGCAACGAGCGGCTCACCGAGCTGATCGAGGCGGCCTTCGCGGACCGCGGCGCCGCGGAGATCGTGGCGAGCCTGGACGAGGTGGGCATCGCCAACGCCCGGATGCGCACCATCGCCGAGTTCGCCGAGCACCCGCAACACGCCGCGCGGGACCGGACGCGCACGATCGACTCGCCCGCCGGTCCGCTGCGCGCGCTGCTGCCGCCGGTCACGGTGACCGGTCGGGAGGCGGCGATGGGTCCGATCCCGGCGGTCGGCGAACACACGGCGGCGATCCTGGCCGAGCTGGGGATCGAACCCGGGTGAGGGGTCGGCTCCCGCGCGGGGGTCCGGGCGTGGGGTACGGCGTGCGGGATCCGCGCGTGGAATCCGGCGTGTGGCGTCCGGCGTGTGGCGTCCGAGCGCCGGTGTCGCCCGCGGGGCCCGCGTGCGGGGTCGGCGTGCGGGGTCGGCGTGCGGGGTCCGAGAAGAAATATTTCGCGCCTTCCGGGGTCGGCGACTTTTCCGTGCTAGCCTCGAGGCAGTTGCAGTAGTGGTTCCCATGAATTTTGTGAGCGCCTTACGGTCGTGACCGTCGGGCGCTTTTCGTTTATGTCGAACCGGGTTCATGTGAAAAATGGATTGCTGTTGCGACTTGGACTTGCGCACGTGCGTATTTCCATTTGGCACCACGAAGGAGATTTGTATGGCTACTGGAACCGTGAAGTGGTTCAACGCGGAAAAGGGCTTCGGCTTCATCCAGGCGGACGACGGCGGCCCGGATGTTTTCGCGCACTACTCGGCGATCCAGTCGCAGGGCTACCGTGAGCTTGTCGAGGGCCAGAAGGTCTCCTACGACGCTGTTCAGGGCCAGAAGGGCCCGCAGGCGGAGAACATCACCGTCTGACGGCACATCATCGCCGAGCGCGGCCCGCACCGACTCCGGTGCGGGCCGCGCTCGCGTGTGTCCAGGCCCGCGTCCCGCGTTGGATGATGCGTGCATGGGACACATCGGAAACGACGAGCACGCCGGCAGGCTGCGCGCGATCCGCGCATGCGGCCGGATCCTGTCCGGGGTACGGCCCACCACGGCCGCCGAACGGCTGGCCCGGCTGACCGCGTACGCGCACGACACGGTCGAACCCGGCGAGTGGCCGGACATGTACGGCGACGGCGGCACGGTCGCCCGGCTCGAGGCGCGTACGGCCGAGCTGCTCGGCACCGAGGCGGCGCTGCTGTTCCCCACCGGCACGATGGCCCAGCAGGTCGCGCTGCGCTGTCACGCGGGCGCGACCGGTTCGAACGTGGTCGGCATCCACCCGAGGGCGCATCCGCTGACCTACGAGCGCGACGCGCTGTCGGTGCTGTCCGGGCTCCGCCCGTTGACGCTGACCCAGGGCCCCGGTCAGATCACCGCCGAGGACGTCCGGGCCAGTGGTGAGCGCTTCGGCACCCTGTTCTACGAACTCCCACTGCGCGATCGCGGATTCGTGCTGCCCGAGTGGGACGAGCTGATCGCCGTCGTGCAGGCCGCGCGGGACCGCGACGCCGCGCTGCACCTGGACGGCGCGCGGTTGTGGGAGAGCACCACATACCTTCGGCGCGGACCGAGCGAGATCGTCGACCTGTTCGACTCGGTCTACGTCTCCTACTACAAGGGCCTGGGCGCGAGCGCCGGCGCGGCCCTGGCGGGTGGCGCCGAGCTGATCGAGGAGGCGCACGCGTGGCGGCACCGGTACGGCGGGCGGCCCTTCCAGGCCTGGCCGATGGCGCTGGACGCGCTCATGGCCCTGGAGGAGACGCTGCCCCGGCTGCCCGGCTACGTCGCGCACGCCGAGGTCGTGGCCGCCGGCCTGGCCCGGGTGCCCGGGACGACCGTGTTCCCGGCCGTCCCGCACACGCACCAGTTCCAGGTGTGGCTGCCGTACCCGGCCGAGCTGCTCAACCGGACCGGTCTCGAGTACGCCGCCGACCGGGGCGTGTGGCTGGTCGGCCGGTGGACCGAGCCGGGCCCGCCGGGGTTGTCGTTCGCCGAGATCACCGTCGCCGAACCCGCCCTGGAGTGGAGTGCCGACGAGGTCGCCGACGAGTTCGGAGCCTTCGTGGAGCGGGCGCGCGAGAACGGCTGACCCGAGAGCCGGCGGCGGACGTCGGCGGCCGGGCGGGCGGTGACATGTGTCACCACCGGCTCGGACGCCGATCGGGGCATGTTGCGTCAAGGCGGGCCGCTGAGCGATGCTGGCCCCGCGCCGGCCCTACCGGCGCGGGGAGGGCGTGGCAGGAACCCGGTGCGATCCCGGGACGGTCCCGCCACTGTGACCGGCTCCGCCGTACGGCGTCGTCCGACGCCTGCGACGGGACCGGGAGTCAGGAACTGCGCGTCTCACCCCGAGTCCGATGGGGCGAGGACCCCGGAGAGGCGCTCCAGGTGACGATTTCGTCCTGCCGGCGTTCTTGCATCCGCAGTTTCGACTGCGGCACCCACTCCAGCGGCATTCCCGCTCGCTTCCGCGGCACGTTCGACGGCGGCTCTCCCGTTCGCGACATCCACTCCGTGGTCCGCCACGCCAGCATCGGCGGAGGTACCCGGTGATCCTGCTCCTGTCGACATCCGACACCGACCTGCTCAGCGCGAAGGCGAGCGAGGGCGAATGGCGCCTGGCCAACCCGGCCCGCGTCGACGTCGCCGACCTGCCCGCGCTCCTGGACGGCACCGACCTGGTCGTGGTGCGCCTGCTCGGCGGGCGCCGCGCGTGGGAGGCGGGCCTGGACGCGCTGCTGGCCGGTCCGCGCCCGGTGGTCGTGCTCAGCGGCGAACTCACCGCCGACGCCGCGCTGATGGAACTGGCGACCGTACCCGCCGGGGTGAGCGCGCAGGCCCACGCCTATCTCGCCCAGGGCGGTCCGGACAACCTGACCCAGCTCCACCGCTTCCTCTCCGACACCCTGCTGCTCACCGGGCACGGCTTCGAGCCGCCCGTCGAGGTGCCCTCCTGGGGCCGGCTGGAGCGTACGGCGCGCGGGATCGACGGCCCGGTGGTGGGCGTGCTCTACTACCGCGCCCACCACCTGGCCGGGAACACCGCGTTCGTGGACGACCTGTGCGCGGCGATCGAGGACGCGGGCGGGCGGCCGGTACCGATCTGGTGCGCGTCGCTGCGTGGCGCGGACGAGTCGTTGTTCGCGGCGCTGGGCGAACTCGACGCGCTGCTGGTGACCGTGCTCGCGGCGGGCGGCGCGGGTGGCGCGAAGCCGGCCGAGGTCTCCGCCGGCGGCGACGACGAGCAGTGGGACGTCGGCGCGCTGGCCGGCCTGGACATCACCATCCTCCAGGCGCTGAACCTGACCACCAGCCGGGCCGAATGGGAGGCCGGCGACGCGGGCCTGTCCCCGCTGGACGCCGCCACCCAGGTCGCGGTGCCCGAGTTCGACGGCCGGTTGATCACCGTCCCGTTCTCGTTCAAGGAGACGAGCCCGGACGGGCTCACCCACTACGCCGCCGACCCCGAGCGAGCCGCGCGCGTGGCCGGGATCGCGGTGCGGCACGCCCGGCTTCGGCACATTCCGGTCGGCGAGCGCAAGGTCGGCATGGTGCTGTCCGCGTACCCGACCAAGCACTCCCGGATCGGCAACGCGGTCGGCCTGGACACCCCGGCCTCCGCCGTCGCGCTGCTGCGCGCGATGCGCGCGGCCGGCTACGACGTCGGCGCGCTCGACGGCGCCGACGCGCTGCCCGGGCTCGAACCGCCGGACGGCGACAAGCTCATCCACGCGCTGATCGCGGCCGGTGGCCAGGACCCGGAGTGGTTGACGGAGGGTCAACTCGAAGGCAACCCGGTGCGCATCTCGGCGGCCGATTACCGCGAGCGCTACGCGAAGTTGCCGCTCGGGCTGCGCGCGAACATCGAGGAGCACTGGGGCCCGCCGCCCGGCGAGCTGTACGTGGACCACTCGCGCGACCCCGAGGGCGAGATCGTGCTCGCGGCGCTGCGCGCGGGCAACGTGATCCTGATCATCCAACCGCCGCGCGGCTTCGGCGAGAACCCGGTGGCCATCTACCACGACCCGGACCTGCCGCCGAGCCACCACTACCTGGCCGCCTACTGGTGGCTGGACGCGCCCGCCGGCCCGGGCGGATTCGGCGCGCACGCGCTCGTACACCTGGGCAAGCACGGCACGTTGGAGTGGCTGCCGGGCAAGAACCTGGGCCTGTCCGCGGAATGCGGCCCGGACGCGGTGCTCGGCGACCTGCCGCTGGTGTACCCGTTCCTGGTGAACGACCCGGGCGAGGGCGCGCAGGCCAAGCGGCGCGCGCACGCGATCATCGTGGACCACCTGGTGCCGCCGATGGCGCGGGCCGAGACGTACGGCGACCTGACCCGCCTGGAGCAACTGCTCGACGAGTACGCCAACGTGCAGGCGCTCGACCCGGCCAAGGGCCCGGCGCTGCAGGCACAGATCTGGACGCTGATCCAGGCCACCAGGCTCGACCACGACCTGGGCATCACCGACCGGCCGCACGAGGCCGAGTTCGACGACCTGATCCTGCACCTGGACGGGTGGTTGTGCGAGGTCAAGGACGCGCAGATCCGTGAGGGCCTGCACATCCTGGGCAGCGCGCCCACCGGCGAGGGCCGGATCAACCTGGTCACCGCGATGTTGCGGGCGCGTCAGGTGTGGGGCGGCAAGGCCGCCGCGCTGCCCGGGTTGCGCGAGTCGCTCGGCCTGGTCGAGGGCGGCGGCGCGTCGCGCACCGAGACCGACGACGCCGAGGACCGCGCGCACCGCCTGGTCGCGGCGATGGAGGCGGGCGGGTGGGACCCGGCCCGGGCCCTGGCCGTCACGCACGAGGTGCTGGGCGCCGAATCGGCGGCGGTCGCAGAGGTGTTGGCGTTCGCCGCCACCGAGATCGTGCCGCGCCTGGACCGCACCGGCGACGAGATCGGCGCGGTACTGCACGCGCTGGAGGGCGGCTACGTCGCGGCCGGGCCCAGCGGTTCGCCGCTGCGCGGGCTGGTCAACGTGCTGCCGACCGGACGCAACTTCTACACCGTGGACCCGAAGGCGATCCCGAGCCGGTTGGCCTGGGAGACCGGACAGGCGCTCGCGGACTCGCTGTTGGACCGCTACCGCGCCGACAACGACGGCGACTGGCCGCGTTCGGTGGGCCTTTCGGTGTGGGGCACCAGCGCCATGCGCACCAGTGGCGACGACATCGCCGAGGTGCTGGCGCTGCTGGGCGTGCGGCCGCTGTGGGACGACGCGTCGCGGCGGGTGACCGGGATCGAGGCGATCCCGCTCGCCGAACTGGGCCGGCCGCGGGTGGACGTGACGGTGCGCATCTCCGGCTTCTTCCGGGACGCCTTCCCGCACGTGGTGCTGCTGCTCGACGACGCGGTGCGGCTGGTCGCGGAGTTGGCCGAGCCGGACGAGGACAACTACGTCCGGGCGCACGTGCGCGCCGACACGGCCCGACACGGCGACGCGCGCCGGGCGACCACGCGCGTGTTCGGCTCCCGGCCCGGCGCGTACGGCGCGGGGTTGTTGCCGCTGATCGACGCGCGCACGTGGCGCGACGACGCGGACCTGGCCGAGGTGTACGCGACCTGGGGCGGCTACGCCTACGGGCGGGGCCTGGACGGGGTGTTCGCGCGCGAGGACATGGAGGACGCCTACCGCAGGATCGCGGTCGCGGCCAAGAACACCGACACGCGCGAGCACGACATCGCCGACTCGGACGACTACTTCCAGTACCACGGCGGCATGGTCGCGGCGGTGCGCGCGCTGACCGGCACAGCGCCGGCGGCCTATATCGGCGACTCGACGATGCCGGACGCGGTCCGCACCAGGACGCTCCAGCAGGAGACCGCACGGGTCTTCCGCGCCCGGGTGGTCAACCCGCGCTGGATCGAGGCGATGCGCAAGCACGGCTACAAGGGCGCGTTCGAACTGGCCGCCACGGTGGACTACCTGTTCGGCTACGACGCCACGACCGGCGTGGTGGCGGACTGGATGTACGAGAAGCTCGCGGGCGAGTACGTCCTGGACGAGACCAACCGGGAGTTCATGCGCACCGCCAACCCGTGGGCGCTGCGCGGAATCGCCGAACGTCTGCTCGAGGCCGCCGACCGGGGCATGTGGGAGAAGCCGGAGGCGGCCACGCTGGACGGGCTGCGCGAGGTCTACCTGGATGTCGAGGGCGACCTCGAAGGCGGCGAGGACGCGGGGGATGCCTGAGGGGGGTTCCGGGGCCGGGGCCGGCGCCGGGGCCGGGGCCCGGCCCGGGTCCGTGGGTGGGTCCGGGCCTGTGTCGGGGCTTGGGCCTGTGTCCGGGGCCGGGCCTGTGTCCGGGCCTGGGCCTGTGCCGGGGCCTGGGCCTGTGTCCGGGTCTGGGGTCGGAACGGTATCGAGGACGGGTTCGGTGTCGGGGGCGCCGCTCTCGGGCAGCGGGCCGGTGTCCGTGGTCGGGATCGGGGACGACGGCTGGGCCGGGCTCTCCGAGGCGGCGCGGGCGCTGGTGGGCGGCGCCGACGTGTTGGTCGGTGGCGCACGGCATCTGGCCATGGTGGAGGGGGCGACTGCCGAGCGGGTCGAGTGGCCGTCGCCGTTCTCGGTGGCCTTCGTCGCCGAACTGGCCGTGTCCCGGAAGGTGACCGTGCTGGCCAGCGGGGACCCGATGTTCTATGGCGTCGGGGCCGCGCTGGTGCGCACGTTGGGCGCCGAGCGAGTCACCGTGCTTCCGGTTTCCTCGTCGGTCTCGTTGGCCTGCGCGCGGCTGGGCTGGTCGGTGCAGTCCGTTGCGGTGGTCAGCGCGGTGGGTCGACCGCTCGCCGCGTTGGCTGCGGAACTGGCCTCGGACGCGCGGGTGTTGGTGTTGAGCGCGGATGGGCTGACGCCGGTGCGGGCGGCCGTGTTGCTGTGTGAACGCGGCTTCGGAACGAGCACGGTCACCGTCCTGGAGCACCTGGGCGGCCCGGCCGAGTCGGTGTGGCGGGGCAGCGCCGAGGCGCTCGCGGCGGCCCCCGACCGGCGGTTCGCGGAATTGAACGTGGTGGCCGTCCGGTGCGAGGTGGGTCCTGGGCTGAGCCGGCTGGCGGGCCTGCCGGACGATGTCTACGAGCACGACGGTCAATTGACCAAGCGCGAGGTGCGCGCGATCACGTTGGCCGCGCTCGGACCGCGTCCGGGCGAACTGTTGTGGGACGTGGGCGCGGGCAGCGGGAGCATCGGGATCGAGTGGATGCGCACGCATTCGACCTGCCGGGCCGTCGGCTTCGAGACGCGTGCGGATCGGGCCGAGCGGGCCGCGGCGAACGCGATCAGGCTAGGCGTGCCGGACCTGCGGATCGTGGTCGGCCAAGGGCCGGACGTGCTCTTCGGCCCAACCCCGGACGCGATCTTCATCGGCGGCGGGTTGACCGTGCCCGGTGTGGTGGAGCGTTGCTGGGCCGCGCTGCGCCCGGGCGGGCGGTTGGTGGCGAACGCCGTCGTCGCCGAGACCGAGGCCGAGCTGTTGCGGCATCGCGCGGTGTTCGGTGGGGAGTTGACCCGCGTTCAGGTCACCCGGTCCGCACCGGTGGGCCGCTTCACCGGGTGGCGGGCGTCCATGCCGGTCACCCAGTGGGTGGCGGTCAAGCCCCGTTTCGAGTCTCTTTCCCAGCCTGATTCCCGCGAGGAGTAGTGCAGCCATGACCGTCCACTTCATCGGCGCCGGCCCCGGCGCGGCCGACCTGATCACGGTGCGGGGGCTGCGGATCATCGCCGCGTCGCCGGTGTGCCTGTACGCGGGCGCGCTCGTGCCGCGCGAACTGGTCGAGGCGGCGCCGCCCGGGGCCCGCCTCGTGGACACCGCCGAGCTGAACCTGGACCAGATCGTCGAGGAACTGAGGGCCGCACACGCGGCCGGGCACGACGTGGCCCGGCTCCAGTCCGGGGACACCTCGTTCTTCAGCGCGGTGGCGGAGCAGCAGCGCCGCCTCGACGCGCTCGGCATCCCGTGGGACATCACCCCGGGCGTGCCGGCGTTCGCCGCCGCTGCGGCGGCGATGGGCCGCGAACTGACGCTGCCCACGGTGGGGCAGACGGTGATCCTGACCCGGGTCGCGGGCAACGCGACGGCCATGCCGCCGGGCGAGGACCTGGCCACCCTGGGCCGTTCCGGCGCGCTGCTGGTGCTGCATCTGGCGGTGGGTCAGGTCGAGCGCGTGGTGGCCGAGTTGACCCCGCTGTACGGTGCGGACTGCCCGGTCGCGGTGGTCGCGCGCGCGTCGCGACCGGACGAGTTGATCGTGCGCGGTGAACTCGTCGACCTGGTGCCCCTGGTGCGGGACAACGGCATCAAGGCGGTGGCGGTCATCATGGTCGGCCGCGTACTGGGCGAACCGGGCTTCTGCGACAGCCACTTGTACAGCGAGATCCGCGACCGGACCGAGCCGAGGCCGATCGGGTGAGCCGGGTCGGCGGCGACCGGGCGCCGGCCGGATCGGGACCGGGGCTAGGCGGGCGCGGCCCGACCGACGATGGTGCCCGTGCGGTTGATCGCGATCACGTCGACGGTGATCGGGAGTTCGCTGCCGCGCAACAGGGCTCGCGCGGCGTCGCGGGCGGCCTCCGCGACGGCGTCGCCGAGCGGGACGTCCGCCTCGCGGGCCAGTTCCAGCGCGTGCAGGGCGGTGTTCGCGGCGCGGATGCGCGCGGCCAGGTCGGCGTCGCCGCCGACCGCCGCGGCCCGGTCGGCGAGCGCGTCCAGGTTCACCTGCGAACGGCCCGAGTGCAGGTCGAGATGGCCGTCGGCGAGCTTGGAGAGCTTGGCGAAGCCACCGGCGATGGTCAGCCGCGGGATCGGGTGCCTGCGCAGGTACTTGAGCAGCGCGCCGGCGAAGTCGCCCATGTCCAGCAGCGCGGTGCCGGACAGGCCGTACACCTCGGCGCCGACCCGCTCGGAGGTGGTGCCGGTCGCGCCGAGCACGTGCGTCTCGCCGGTGGCCAGCGCGACGTCGATGCCACGGCGGATCGAGTCGATCCAGGCCGAGCACGAGTACGGGATCACGATGCCGGTGGTGCCCAGGATGGACAGGCCGCCCAGGATGCCCAGCCGCGGGTTCCAGGTCTGTTCGGCGATCCGGGCGCCGTCGTCCACGGACAGTTCGACCTCGACGTCGCCGGTGCCGCCGTGCGCCGCGGCCACCCGGGCCACCGCCTCGCGAATCAGCTTGCGCGGGACGGGATTGACGGCCGGTTCACCGACCGCGAGTGGCAGACCGGGCAGGGTCACCGTGCCGACGCCCGGGCCCGCGCGGAAGATCACACCGGACCCGGGCGCGGCGTGCCGCACGGTGGCCCGGATCAGCGCGCCGTGGGTGACGTCGGGGTCGTCGCCGGCGTCCTTGACGACGCCGGCCATGGCGGCGTGGGGTGGGGGGTTCTCGGTTGGGGGGTCTTCGGCCGGGGGGTGTCGGGGCGTGGGCTGTTGGGTGGCGGGTTGTTGGGTGGTGCGTTCTTGGGTCGTGGGTTGTTGGGTGGCTCGTTCTTGGGTCGTGAGTTCTTGGGTCGTGAGGTTTCGGGTCGTGAGTTCTTCGACGGCGAGGGCGAACGCGGGCGTCTGGCCGCCGGGCAGCCACACGGTCACCGGATCGGGGAACTCGCCGGTCAGCAGGGCCTGGTAGGCGGCCGTCGCGGCGGCGGTCGCGCATGCTCCGGTGGTCCACCCTCGGCGCAACTGATCGGGGCGGGTCATCGGGGGAGGAGCCAATCGTGAGTGGGGCGGGGGCGGCGCGTGCGGTGAGTGGGGCGGGGGCGGCGCGTGCGGTGAGTGGGGCGGGGGAGGCGCGTGGGGTGAGCGGGGGGACGGAAGCCCGTACCGTCGACGCGCCGGTGATCGGGTCGGGCGACTCGCCCGGCCTCGGTTTCGATGGCTCGGTGGGCTCGGTGGGTTCCGGTGATTCGCTGAGTCCGGTGGACTCCGGTGATTCGTTGGGCTCCTGTGATTTGCCGGGCCCCGTTGACTCCCGTGATCCGGTCGGCTCCGCCGTCGCCGGCGACGGCGGCCGTGTGGTGCTTGTGCTGGGAGGTACCGCCGAGGCTCGCGTGCTTGCCGCGCGGTTGGTGGACGTCCCGGGATGGTGTGTCGTGTCCTCGCTGGCCGGGCGTACCAGCGCCCCCGTGTTGCCGGTCGGCGAGACCCGCGTGGGCGGCTTCGGCGGGGTGCCCGGCCTGGTCGCGTGGTTGCGGGCGCGTGCCGTGGCGGCCGTGGTCGACGCCACCCACCCGTTCGCGGCCCGGATCTCGGCGAACGCGGTCGCGGCCTGCGCCGAGGCCGATGTCCCGCTGCTGCGCCTGCAACGTCCGGGCTGGACCGCCGTGCCCGGCGACCGCTGGTACCCGGTCGACTCCGCCGACGAGGCCGCGCGGGTCCTGCCCGGTCTGGCTCGGCGGGTCTTCCTGACCACGGGCCGCCTGGAGACCGCGCCGTACGCGCACCTGGACGACCTGTGGTTCCTGCTCCGCAGCGTCGAGCCGCCCACGGGTGCGTTGCCGCGCGCGTGCGAAGTGCTGTTGTCCAGGGGCCCGTTCACGGTCCGGGACGAGATCGCGCTGCTGCGTGACCGGCGCATCGACGCGCTCGTGACCAAGGACAGCGGCGGTGCCCTGACGGCGGCCAAACTCACCGCCGCCCGTGAGCTGGGTCTGCCGGTGGTGCTGATCCGCCGACCCCGGGTGCGCGCGCCGGAGCAGGTCGCCGACGCGGACTCCGCCGCGCGGTGGGTCCTGGCCGGGCCGGCCGGGTCGGCTGAGTCGGCCGGCCCGGTCGAGCGGGCCGAGCGGGCCTCGGCGGCCGAAGGGTGAGTCGCGCACGCCACTCACTGTGACACAGGACGGCCCCGAGTCGATCTTGGCGACTTGGCCGAGCCGCCGGTCCGTCGTGCCGGGCCGGCCCGGTGGACGGCGCGGCTCGACCCGACGGACGTACGCGAACATGGCCGGCCCGATCGTCAGGCCGGGTAGCGCCGCGGCGTGTACACGCCGGTGCTGCCGTCCGGGCGACGGTAGGTGCGGGTCTGCGACGAGCCGATGATCAGCAGCGTACGCATGTCCACCACCTCCGGGTCCAGGTCGGCCAGCCGGACCACGCGCACCGACTCGGTCGGGCCGCCGACGTCGCGGCCCACCACGACCGGGGTGTCCGGTCCGCGGTGCTTGAGGAACAGGTCGCGGGCCTCGGCGACTTGGGTGCGCCGGGTCTTGGAGGCCGGGTTGTAGATCGCGACCGCGAGGTCCGCCTCGGCGGCGGCGGTCAGCCGACGCTCGATCACGTCCCACGGCTTGAGGATCGCGGACAGGCTGATCACACAGAAGTCGTGGCCCAGCGGCGCACCCGCGCGGGACGCCACCGCCTGCATCGCCGACAACCCGGCGACCACCCGGACCGGGACCTCGGTGGCCGTCTCGTGCGCCGCCTCCAGTACGGCCGACGCCATCGCGAACACGCCCGCGTCGCCGGAGGAGACCACCGCGACCCGGCCGCCCGCCTCGGCCAACGCGATGGCGTGGCGCGCGCGTTCGGCCTCGACCCGGTTGTCGGTGCGGTGCCGCTTCTGGCCGGGACGAGGTTGCACGCGGTCGACGTACGGGCCGTAGCCGACCACGTGATCGGCGGCGGCGAGCGCGGCGTGCGCGTCGGGGGTGAGCCATTCCGGACCGGCCGGGCCCAGACCGACCACGTCGATCGAGCCGATCTCGCCGGTGGGTTCGGGCAGCACGTACTCCGGTTCCGGCGCGCGCGGCGTGCGATTGGTCGCGAACTCGCCACCGGACGCGGCCGACGGAGTGATCACGAGGGAGAAGTACGGGACCTCGTCCGGGACTACGTCGGCGAGCGGCCGCACCTGCTGCCGATCGGTGGTCGCGCGCTCCACGTACCAGGTGCGATCGGCCAGCCCGGCCTGCTCGAACGCACCGCGTACCGCCGGGAAATGCCGCTTGCCGAGCTTGATCACCGCAGCCGAGTCGGCGGTCCGCAGCCGGGCCGCGAGCACGTCGGGCGGGAGCGTACCGGGCAGGATCGTGAGCACCTCGTCGTGCTGCACGAGCGGCCGGCCCAGCACGGCCGCCGCGCCGCTGACCGAGGTCACACCGGGCACCACCTCGACCTGGTAGCGGTCGGCGAGGCGTTCGTGCCAGTACATGTACGAGCCGTAGAAGAACGGGTCGCCCTCGCACAGCACCGCGACATCGCGACCGGCGTCCAGGTGCGCGGCGATCTCGGCGGCGGTCGAGTCGTAGTAGTCGGCGAGCGCGCCGTCGTACCCGCCCGGGTGATCGGTGCTCTCGGTGGTCACCGGGTATTCGAGCGGGAGGCGGAGCTGACTGTCGCTCAGGTACGGCTCGGCGATGGTGATCGCGACGCCGCGCGCACCCTTCTTGACCGGGTAGGCGACCACGTCGGCCGAGGTGATCAGGCGATGCGCCTTGAGGGTGATCAGCTCGGGGTCGCCCGGGCCGAGGCCGATGCCGTACAGGCGGCCGGTGGTGGTCACGCTGTTCTCCTGGGGGGTGGGTGGGGCGGTTCTCGTTCGCGACCTCTCGGCTTCGGGCTGTCGCCCGCCGCCTATTCCTGGTCGCTCGCCAGTGCGTTCAGGGCGGCGGCGGTCATCGCGCTGCCGCCGCGGCGGCCGTGTACGACGAGGTAGGGGATGCCGGCGGGGTGGTCGGCCAGGGCCTGCTTGGACTCGGCCGCGCCGATGAAGCCGACCGGGATCCCGATGATCGCGGCGGGGCGCGGGGCGCCCTGGTCGATCAGTTCGAGCAGCCGGAACAGCGCGGTCGGCGCGTTGCCGACCGCGACCACGGCGCCGGCGAGGTCGTCGATCCACAGGTCCACGGCGGCGGCGCTTCGGGTGGTGCGCTGTTCGGCGGCCAGGACCGGAGTGCGCGGGTCGGCGAGCAGGCAGCGCACGTCGTTGTCCTCGGGCAGCCGCTTACGGGTGACCCCGGAGGCGACCATGTTCGCGTCACACAGGATCGGCGCACCGGCACGCAACGCCTCGGCGCCGGCGCGGACCACGTCGGGGTGGAAGCCGACGTCCTGCGGGAGGTCGGTCATGCCGCACGCGTGGATCATCCGGACGACGACGCGCGAGACGTCCTCGGGAAAGCGGGACAGATCCGCCTCGGCCCGGATGGTCGCGAACGAACGCCGATAGATCTCGGGGCCGTCCTTGATCCAGTCGTCGTCCACGTCGGCTGCTCCTTTGCCCGGGGTGGTGGTGATGATCGTCGTCATCGTCATCGTCATCGTCGTCGTTGGTGTGGAGGCATGGTGGTTCGTGCCCGATGACCCTGCCGGGCGGGGTGTCCGTCGACGGTCATGCCGGGGTGGACGGTGCGGGTGGGCCCGGAGCGGGTGCCGGTGCCGGTGCCGGTGCCGGTGCCGGTGCCGGTGTCGGTGTCGATGCGGATGCCCGTCCGGGTCCGCGGCCGGGGCCGGGGCCGGAGGTGGGCGCTTGGCCGGGCGGGACGGTTTCATAGGTGCCGTCCTCGCGCGCGACCAGAAGCGTCGCACCGGCGGGCTTGCCACATGCGCGGGCACAGCCGACCCAGTGCGTGTCGGCGCGGCCGAAGGCTCCGGGGCGATCGGCGACCGGACGATCTGTGAGCAGACGGTCGGTGGCAGGACGATCTGTTGGAAGACGGTCGACGGGCTGATGGTCGGCTGGCGGACGGTCATCGGGCAGACGGTCGCTGAGCTGATGGTCGGCGGGTGGGCGACTGCTGACGGTCGGGTGGCGCGCCGCTGTGGCTTCGGTTTGAGCGTCGGCGGTCGAACCGTCGGCAGTCGGATCGCTTGTGGGCGCATGGCTGCCGCCAAGATGATCTCTGCTCAGGTGATCGGTATCGAGGTGATCGGTGCCGAGATGATCGAGAGTCGGACGATCGCTGCGCAGATGGTCGGCGTCCGCTCGATCGGAGCCTTGGTGATCGCTGCGCGGGTGGTCGCTGGTCAGATGATCTATACCCAGATGATCTACGTCCGGATGATCTTTGCTCGCGTGATCGGCGGCGAGGTGATCGTGGGCTTGATAATCGTCGGGAAGATGATCGATAGATAGATGATTGGCAAGCAGATGATCAGTAGGCAGATGATTGCCTGGAAGATGGTGGGTGGGCAGATGGTAGGCGTCGCGTGGATCGGGCGTCGGGAGCGCTTTGCGGGAAGGATCTTTGCTCAGATGATCTGCCGCCAGACGATTGGTGCTTGGCTGAGTGGCGGCAGTGGCGGCAGTGGAGGCAATAGGGGCGGTGAGGGCGGTGTTCAGATGATCTTGGCCGAGATGATCTGAGCCAAGATGATTGACGCTCAGTAGATCGGTGGTCAGACGATCTGTGGCCATCGGGTTGGTGTCCGTGAGGGCGGTGCCGATGGGGGAGTGGCCCAGTGCGTGGCGGGTGGCCTCGGTGCGTACGTCGGCCAGGGCCCGGCGGCATGCGCCCAGGCCGCTGCACGCGGTTACGCCGCGCCACGGGGAAGAGGGGTCGCATGGCAGGCCGGCTGCTTCGAGGGCGGCCAATGTCGCCGCGGGGTCGGTCACGTCACGGACTACGACGCCTCTGGTGCCGGTGACGCGCAGTTCGGCCCGCAGGTCGACGAGGGCGGACAGATGACGCTGCGTCAGGCGTCCGAGCGGGACCAGGGCTCCGATGGCGAAGCGGCCGTCGGACTGCGGGAGTACGCCGATCGGTGGCCGGCTGCCGTTGCGGTGGTGGGGCCTTGCGGCGCTCGGGCCGGCCGCGGGCTCGTGGGTGGGGCGCGGGAAGGGGGTGGCCGCGAGGGTGGCGGCGAACTGGGCTGCGCCGGAGGGGAGTTCGCGGATGTGCCAGGCACCGGTGTTGGCGCGGGCGGTCAGGAACGCGCGGGCCGCGTGGACGATGGCGGCCGGGGCGTCGGCGGGGGCGAAGCGCCAGGCCGTGTCGTGGCCGGCGGCGTGCAGCGCGAAGGTGTCGTCGGACAGCGCGACGAGGTCCAAGTCGTGGCGGGCGGAGGCGATCGGGAGCCCGCCGTCGTCGATGCCGATCAGGAAGCGGCCGGACAGGGCGGTCAGATCCGGGGCCGCGCACAGGGCGTGGTCGACGGCGGTGAGTACGGCGTCCGCGTCCAGCAGCGCGTTCGGGTCGCGGCCGGCCAGTGGGCTCGCGAGGATGTTGCGCACCCGGTCGTGGCTGCGGGAGGGCATCAGGCCGGCCGCCGTGACGGCTTCGGCGAGGGCCGGCAGGTCGGCCTCGGTCAGGCCGCGCAGTTGGATGTTGGCGCGCGCCGTCAGGTCGATCGAACCGCTGCCGAAATGGCTTGCCAGCTCGGCGAGTTTGCGTAGCTGGGTGGGGGTGAGCCGACCGCCCGGGAGGCGTACGCGCGCGATCAGGCCGTCGTCGGCGGGCGACGCGTCCACGACCCCAGGGCAGGCGTCGTCGCGTTCGCGCACCACCACCGCACCCACCGCCCTTCGTCGAGCCTCGCTGCCTCGTATCGGTATGCCCGGCCCGTCACCCCATGTCGGGTTGACGATCGGCCAGATGCGACACTGTTGCATATGGACGACGGTGTACAGCACCCCACCCCCGACCCGGTGGCCGAGGCGGTGCGGCAGATCCGCGCGCACGGCGAGCGGGTCACGGTGGCGCGCACCGCAGTGCTTCGAGTACTGGCGGACGCCGACGAACATCTGAGCGCCGACGCGATCTTCGTCGCCGTCTCCCGGGCGGCGCCTGGCGTCCACCGGACCACCATCTATCGCGCGCTGGACGCACTCGAACGCCTCGACCTGGTCGCCTTCACCCGCCTGCGCCACGACGCGGCCACCTACCACCTGGCGGGCCACCTGGTCGGCGGCACACACGTCCACGTACGCTGCCGCGTCTGCGGCACGGTCAGCCACGCGCCGGGCGACCTACTCGACGACGTCGCCTCCCGCCTGGCCGCCGAACAGGGCTTCGTCCTCGATCCCACAGCCGTCGCCCTCACCGGCCGCTGCGAAGCCTGCGCCAAACCCCCCACGCCCTTCGAAGCTCCCCACCGAAACCGACACACAGCCCGCCCCTGACCCACCCCCGGCCACGCCCACCCGACCACCGGTCGAGTACGTCCGGCACTTCGCCTCGATCGACCGGCGTCACCCGACCATCGGGAGTTGCGTCCCGGGGGCGCGGCGTCCGGTCGAGAGCGTGGGGTCGAGGGCGTGGGTGAGCCGTCTTGGCCGACCGGCGCCACCCGACCATCCGCCGTTGCGCGCCCCGTCCCTGCGGCACCGGGCGAGCACGTCCCGGAGCCCCCTTCTACCGGGGCAGACGCCGACACCTGTACAGCAAGCGTGAGCCGAACCGAACGCCCCGCGCGCCGCCGACAGCGACGAGCCCTGGAACGGGACGAGCTGCGCCCAGCCCCCTTCCTTCTCGCCGCTGCGCAGCGCGGGCTCAGCGCCGCTGCTGTGCGGCGGCTGCGCCGCCCGGCCGCGTCGGCTCCACTTCCCCTGGTGCGCCGATCCCCTGCCGGTTGACTCCCGGCCGCCGCGCCGCGAGCCGCCGCGCCGCCCACGCCGGTCGCTGCGTCGACCTTCGACTCGGTGCCTGGCCGGCCGCCCACTCTCGGCATTGCGTTTGCCCGTTGCTGCTCGGGCGCGTCGGCTTGCGCCTGCTGCGGCGCCGGCCGTCCACTCGCTGCCTGGGTCGGCCGGCCGTCCGCTGCCGGGTACCTTCTGCCGCGTTGGCGTGTTGCTGTCGGTGTGCGGGCGTGGTGCGCTGCGGGGCACTTGCGGCGCGTGGGCGGGCCGCCTGCTCCCGCCGTTGCGTCTGCCCGCCGTTGCTCGGCTGCACTGGCTCACGTCCGCCGTGGCGCCGGCTGTCTGTTCGTTGCCTGGGACGGTGGTCGACTGCCTTGTGCCGCGTTGGCGTGTTGCTGTCGGCGCGCGGGCGTGGTGCGCTGCTGAGGTATTTGCGGTGCCTGGGCAGGCGGCCTACTCCCGCCGTTGCGTCTGCCTGCCGTTGCTCGGCTGCGCCGGCTCACGCCCGCCGTGGCGTCGGCCGGTTGCTCGTTGCCTGGGTCGGTCGTCCGCTGCCGCCCGTCGTGTTGGCGTGTTGTTGTCGTTGCGCGGGCGTGGTGCGCTGCGGGGGCACCTGCGGCGCGTGGGGGGCCGCTCACTCCCGCCGTTGCGTTTGCCTGCGGGTGCTTGGCCGCGCCGGGGCATGCCGGGCTGTGGCGTCGGCCGGTTGCTCGTTGCCTGGGTCGGTCGTCCGCTGCCGCCCGTCGTGTTGGCGTGTTGTTGTCGTTGCGCGGGCGTGGTGCGCTGCCGGGGCACTTGCGGTGCCTGGGCGGGCCGCTCACTCTCGGCGTTGCGTTTGCCCGTTGTTGCTTGGCCGCGCCGGGTTGCCTGCCGGCCGCCGCCTGCCGCGTTGGCGTGCTGTTGTCGGCGCGCGGACGGTGGTGCGTTGCCGGGTTGCTCGCGTTGCCGCCCACGCCGGTCGCCGCGTCGATCTTCGGGTCGCTGCCTGGGTTGGCCGCTCACTCTCGACGTTGGGTTTGGCCGTTGTTGCTTGGTTGTGCCGGGTTGTGCCGGCTGTGGCGCCGGCCGTCTGCTGCCGACCGGCGCGTTGGTGTGCTGGCGTGGCGCGTTGTCGGGCCGCTGGTGGGGTGGGGGAGTGCGCGACCCCGGGGCGGCCTCTGGTTGGTTGGCGTGCCGGCTGGGCTGCCTTGACGCACGTCCGGCGGGTTGGTTTCGGCGGTGTTGGGTTACGTGCGTCGGTGGGCTGGGCTGGGCGCGGCTTGGGGTGTGTGTTGGGTTTCTCGGGTGGGGTCAGGTTGGGGGGACGAAGCGGTAGCCGGTTGCCAGGAGGTGGGGGAGCCATAGGCTCAGGGCGGCTACCGTTTGGGTGCGGTCGCCGCCCGCGTCGTGGTTGAGGATGATCGAGCCGGTTGTGGTGTCGGCCAGGATTCGGCGGACGATCTCGTTCGTGCCGGGTTGTTCCCAGTCGCGGGGATCGACCGACCAGCCCAGGGGGCGCAGGCCGTTGGCGCGCAGTGCGCCCATTACCTCTGCCGACCAGCGGCCGAACGGGGCGCGGAACCACTCGATCCGAAGTCCCGGCAAAACTCGATCGATAGTGGTCAGACTGCGCTCCACCTCCTCCATCACGCCGGCCGGCTGTAGTTGCTGGAGGTCCGCGTGGGACCACGAGTGGCCGGCGATCGTGTGGCCGCCGTCGTGGATCGCGCGGAGCAGTTCGGGGTGCCGTTCGACCTCCGAACCCACTACACAGAACGTCGCGGGAACCCGATATTTCTGCAATACGCGCAGTACTTGCGGCGTGTACTCGGGGTGCGGCCCGTCGTCGAAGGTCACCGCGATGCGTCTGGGCCCGGCGTCGACGAATCGGACCGGCTCCGAGGCGAAGGCGGGGCGTGGGGAGGGTTGTCCGTCGGTGGCGACGGCGGACGGGGCGGCGACGGTGAGAAGACCGAGAGTGGCGGCGGCGCCCATCAGCAACGTACGGCGCGACGTGGCGGAAGTGGTGTCCATGCCGAGTGTCTTGCACATGTCCGAGACGGCGTTCACGAGGACACGCACGACTCGGCGGGAGTTCACCGGATCGGCGGATCGGTGGATCGATGGATGTCCGCGGATTGGTGGATCGTCGTCCCACGCGCCGGAGTTCCGCACTCGGGTCCAGATCCTCGGGAGCCGAGCCTCGGGCACGGTGCGGGGGGCCGAGTCCGATCGAATCCGACTGCCTCGAACAAATCCGATCCCCATCGCCGAGCCGCCGCCGGTCCTTCCCGGCCGTACCCCACGTCCCCCACACCCTCAACCCCGAGACCGACGGGAACGCCGCTCCACACGCCGAGGTGCCGGCACCGTGTCCGACGTCCGACGCCCGACGCCCGCAGTCCCCACACGATTACGCCTCGGGAGTCGGTACAGGTACCAACACCGCACCCGCACCCGCACCCGCACCCGCGCACGGCCACGATTCCGACTTGGCCCCGCGCCACCACCGCACCCGGCTCCGTCGCCGCACCACCCGTCCCGTGCGATGACACGGCCGGCGCCGGTTCCGACCTGGTCGGCGTGTTGTACCGGCCGCTGGTGTTGTGGGTACCCGCTCCCGGCAGCGGTGACCTGGTCGTACCGCCGGCGCCACCCCGGCGAACCCGCCCGAGGTGGCGCCGAACAGGACCCGGACCGGTCCCGAATCCGTGCCTGAACCCGTTCCTGAACCCGTTCCT
The DNA here is from genome assembly GCF_053594475.1 of Embleya sp. NPDC001921. NCBI lineage: Bacteria > Bacillati > Actinomycetota > Actinomycetes > Kitasatosporales > Streptomycetaceae > Embleya > Embleya sp. NPDC001921. The sequence continues at coordinate 52,702 of NZ_JBSFEO010000043.1, read as the reverse complement.
GAACCCGTTCCTGAACCCGGTCCCGAACCCGGTCCCGAACCCGGTCCCGAATCCGGCCCCGGTCCCGGCCCCAGCCCCGTCCTCCCTACTTCACGCCCGACAGAGGATCCGGCCCCGCTTCCTTCCGGGCCGCGTGGTGTCGGGTGGTGGCCACGCCGACCACGATGCCCAGCAGGGCTGCCGCGCCCATCAGGCCCGCCTGGATCTCGAATGCGCGGCTGAATCCGTCCACCACGGCGTCCTGCTGCATGACGCCGGACTTCACCCGATCCTTGGTGTGGTTGGTCGCGACCGTGACCAGGACCGCGATGCCGATTGCCGCGCCGATCTGCTGACACGTCGTCACCATGGCGGAGGCGACGCCGCCTTCGCCCTCGCCGGCACCGCCGGTCGCGGTGTGGATGATCGCGACGAACGCGACGCCCAGGCCCAGGCCGGTGATCACCAGCGCGGGCATCAGGTGACCGGTGTACGAACTGTGCGCGTCCAGGCGGCTCATCAGCCACATGCCGCCGGCGGCGATCGCCGGGCCCACGCTCACCGGGAGCAACGGGCCGCGGTTGGCGATCAGTTTGGTGGACACCGCCGCGCCGAGTCCCATGCCGATGCTGAACGGCAGGAAGGACAGGCCGGTGTCCATCGGCGACCAGCCCTGGATTCGCTGCATGTACAGCGTCAGGAAGAAGAACATCGCGAACAGACCGCCGGCCGCGACCAGGACCAGGACGTCCGCGAGCACCAGGTGCCGCATCCGCAACAAGGCTCGGGGCAAAAGCGGTTCGGCCGCGTAGCGTTGGCGTACCGCGAAGCCGATCGCGAGGACGGCCGCGATGCCCAGGCCGAGCAGGGTCCGGGTCGAGCTCCACGGGTGGGTGTCGGTCTCGACCACGGTGTACACGAGCGTCAGCACGGCGGCGGTCCCGATCGCGGCGCCGGCGAAGTCCGGTACGCGGCGGGCCGCCTCCCGGTCGTCCGGGCCGATCACGCGGGGCAGTGCGAGCAGCGTGAGCGCGCCCACGGGCAGGTTGATCAGGAAGATCCAGCGCCAGTGGGTCCACTCGACGAGCGCGCCGCCGAGCAACAGGCCGGTGGCCGCGCCGAGTCCGGTGAGTGCGGCCCAGGTGCCCAGCGCACGGGCCCGCTCGGCCGGTTCCCGGAAGGTCGCCAGCAGGATGGCCAGCGCGGCGGGGGACAACAGCGCGCCGGCGATGCCCTGTGCGGCGCGGGCTCCGATCAGCACCGCGGAGTTCGGCGCGATGCCGCAGACCGCCGAGGCCAGCACGAACATCACCAGGCTGATCCCGAACAGGCGCCGCCGGCCGAGCAGGTCGGCCAGACCGCCGCCGATCAGCAGGAAACCGCCGAAGGTCAGGAAGTAGGCGTTGGTGACCCAGGACAGCGAGCTCTCGGTGAAGTCGAGATCGTCGCCGATGGTGGGCAGCGCGACGTTGACGATCGTGTCGTCGACGAGCAGCACGAACTGCGCGACACACACGAGCAGCAGAACGAGCTTGGGGTTCACCGGGCGGGCGGAGCGGGTCGAGTCGGGGTCTGCGGATCGTGAGCGCCCGGCGGCCCCGGCGGATTCGGCGGGTTCGGTGGCCGCGTCCGCGTCGGCCCCGACCGCGGACTCGGTGGCGGGTATCCCTGAGGAAGCCATCGCTGTTCCTACGTTCGTAGAAGTAAGTTCTATAGTTGTAGAGAATATTTCTACAAGCGTCAAGCGCAGGGATAATGGACACATGCCCCACGTGAACGATCCCGCCGGCACGGCCGACGCCTCCGCCCCCTCCGCCACATCGGCCCCGGCAGTCCGGGCGACCCTGGCCGGCGTACCCGCCACGCCCGATCCGCCGGCCGGCTCGGCGCGCGTCGACCGCCGCACGCTGATGCTGGACGCGTCGATTCGGGTGCTGGCCACACACGGGCTGCGCGGGCTCACCCATCGTGCGGTGCAAGAGGAGGCGGGGCTGCCCAACGGCTCGGTCACGTACTACTTCAAGACCCGCGATCAGCTCATCCTGGCGGTGATCGAGCGGATGGCCGAGCGGGACAAGAGATACGCCGGCGAGATCACGCACGAACTGATGCGGATGACGGCGGTCCGGCCGATCGCGATCGACTATCCGCAACTGGCGCTGTACATGCGCGAGTGGTGGGACGGCGAACGCAGCGTGCAGTTGGCCCGGCTGGAGCTGGAACTCGCGGGCGCGCGCGAGCCGTTGATCCGCGAGGCGATGATCCGCTGCCAGGCCGAGTTCCGCGCCTTCGCGGAGCTGATCGCGTTGTCGCTGGGCTCCACCGACGCGCGTGTGGACGGGCACATCATGCTGGCGCTGCTGCAGGGGATGTTGTTCGACCACGTCACCCGCGACTGGGACGACCCGCGGCTACTGGAGGTCGGCCTGCGACGGGTGATCGAGTCGGTACGGCACTGAAGCGGCGGCGGGCGGCCCGTACGGACATGGCGCGGGGCTCGCACCGAGCCGGCGCCGGGCTCGCGCCGAAGCGGCCCGGGCCCGCACCGAACCGGCCCGGGCTCGCCGGCCCCACCCGATCGGCAGAATCCGGCCCTCGGAAGGGGGGAGGGAAAGGGGGAGGCGAGCGCGCAGCTCGGTCAGCGCTTGTGTACCGGGGTGTCCGAGTCGTGGACCACGTTCGTGATCCGGCTGACCCCGTCCACTCGCTCGGACAGCGACGGCAGTACGCCCAGCGAGGGCCCGACCACCAGCGCCACGACCATCAGCGCGATCATCGCGGCGGCCTGCGTGGTGCGTCGGGTCCACCAGCGCACGCCCGACGGCCGACCGTCTCGGGCCCGCCCGAGGGCGCCGCCGTGGGTCTCCCGGCCGAGTACGCCGTGGTGGTGCGCCTGCGCGGAAACCGCTCGACGAACAGACATCTGCTCCGACTCCCCATCCATGGCACGCCGTCCTTCGACGGTCGTGAGGTCGCACCGTCGATCCCCTGTCGTGCGGCCTCCACTGTGGTCCCTTTCGGTCGCGCCGTCACCGGACAATCCGGGCGGCTCACAGGGTTCTCACAGACTTGTGACAGTTCGCGGACGGTGGCATGACCGAACCGGCGCCGGACGACCGATTCTTTCGCGGCCCCGCTGCGGGCGACATCCCGACACCCGGACACCGTGACACCCGGACACCGTGACACCCGAAGCCCCCACACCCGAAGCCCCCACACAGCGGCTCCCGGAATCCCCGACGCCGCCAAGCGCGCAACCCCCGACACCGAGGCGGGGCGGGGCGACGCAAGACGCCCGGTCAGTCGCCGAGTTCGACCGGCAGCGTGCTCAGGCCGCGCACGCGGACCGACGGCTGCCACGAGACCGGCGCGTGTCGTCGGGCCTTCGGGAAGCGGGTCAGGATGGTGCGGACCGCGAGTTCGGCTTCCAGGCGGGCCAGCGGTGCGCCGATGCAGTAGTGGATGCCCTGGCCGAAGCTCAGATGGCGGGCCGGATCGGGGCGGTCCAACTGGATGCGGTCCGGGCGGGCGTAGCGGCGCGGGTCGCGGTTGGCCGAGGCGATGGACAGGAAGACGGTGTCGCCGGCCGGGATGGTGACGCCGTCGAGTTCGACGTCCTCCAGCGGGAAGCGGCGGATCGCGAGCAGGGCCGGCGACATGTGCCGGGCGACCTCCTCGACCAGGACCGGAACCGCCTCCGGGTCGGCGAGCAGCGCGTCGCGCAGCGCCTCGTTCTCGATCGTCGCGTGCAGGGCGCCGGCCATCAGGTTGGCCGAGTTCTCGTAGCCCGCGAAAAGCAACAGGAAGGCCAGCGAGGTCAGTTCATCCTCGCTCAGCCGATCCTCGGCGTCCCGCGCGGCGATCAGCGCGGAGAGCAGGTCGGGGCCGGGCTCGGCGCGCTTGGCGGCGAGCAGCGCGACGAAGAACGCGTACATCTCGCGCACCGTCGCGCGGATGCCCTCGCGGGTGGCTTCCGCACCCAGTACGGCATTGGTCCAGGTCCGGAAGTCGGAACGGGACTCCACCGGCACGCCGAGCAGTTCGGAGATCACGCCGACCGCGAAGGGCGACGCGAAGTCCTTGACCAGGTCCACTCGTTCGCGGCCGGCGAGGTCGTCGGCCAGGGACTCGACGGTGCGTTCGAGCCGGGGGCGCAGGTCGGCGGTGTGGCGCGGGGTGAAGGCCTGGCCGGCGAGGCGGCGCAGGCGGGTGTGGTCGGGCGGGTCCATGTTGAGCAGGTTGGCGTCCAGCGCGGGCGGGAGTTCGAATCCCTTGTAACCGCCGGGCTTGGCATGCCTCTTGTCCAACGAGAACCTCGGGTCGCCCAGGGCCGCCTGGACATCCGCGTACCGCGTCACCAACCACGCGGGGCTGCCGTCCGGCGCGACGATCGCGTGCACGGGTCCGGCCTCGCGCATGCGGGCGAAGACGCCGTGCGGGTCGTGGGCCATGGCGCGAGCGACATCCACCGAAATCCGCTTTCGATCGGCAACAACGAGTTGCCAACCTAGCGAGACCCCGGCCCACCCGCCAACCACCCCGGCTCCCACGACAACGCCGTACCCGGAGTGGCGGGGCCGCCTACCGGGCCCGTCCGTGGTCAGTTTCCGGGTGGGGATGGTGGATGGCGGTCGGGGTGGATGGCGGTCGGGGTGGGTGGCGTGCGGCGTTTGGCCGAGGGAATTCGAACGCCCGATCCGGAGACGGTGTGTTCGTCTGTCGGATCGCGGCGTCGTGCCGCACACGCGGATCCGAGGCGGGCACGGTCAGCGGGCCGCCGATCCGATGCTCTCCTCTCGGTTTCCGGCCCGAGCCTTCCGATCTCCGGCCCGAGTCGTCCCGTCCCAGGCTCGGGGCAGGAAGTCCGCGATCAGCGGGGCGATTTCCGGCAGCTTGTCCTCGAGGGCGAAGTGCCCGGTGTCCAGGATGTGCACGTCGGCGTCGGGGAGGTCGGCGAGGTAGGCGTGTGCGCCGGGCTCCGGGAAGAAGATGTCGTTGCGGCCCCAGAGGATCAGCGTCGCCGGGCGGTGTTCGGCCAGCCAGGCCTGCCACTTCGGGTACAGCGCGACGTTGGTGTGGTAGTTCAGCGCCAGGTCGACCTGGGCCTCCTTGCGCCCCGGCTGGTCCAGGAAGTGCTGGTCCAGCGTCCAGCCGTCGGGCGCCACCAGGGTGGGGTCGGCGGTGCCGCCTTCGTACTGGCTCCGGGTCACCGGCAGCACCAGCAGCTCGGCGGCCTTCTCCCGGGCGCCCTCCACCTCGGGGGTGAGCGCGATGAAGGCGCGGGCCATCTCCGACAGTCCCTCGGCGTAGGCGTTCGCGTTCTGCACGATCAACCCGGCCACCGCCGCGGGCCGCCGCTCGGCCAGCCGCAACCCGACCGGACCGCCGAAGTCGAAGGTGTACAGCACGTACCGATCCAGGCCGAGCGCGTTCACGAAGCCCTCGACCACATCGGCCAGCCGTTCGAACGAGTAGGTGAAGCCCGCCGGCACCTCGGTGTGCCCGAAGCCGGGGTAGTCCGGCGCGATCAGCCGGAAGTCGTTGCCCAGCACGTCCATCAGCCGCCGGAACTGGTGCGAGGCCGAGGGAAAACCGTGCAGCAGAAGCAATGTGGGCGCACCCACCGGCCCGGTCTCCCGGTAGAACACCCGAACCCCGTCGACCTCCACGAAACGGTGCGCGACCTGCGGAACAGCGGTGATGCTCATGATCTCTACCTCCGGCGACGGCTTGATGGGTCAGTTCTATCGCTGCTTGAACTAATGAGTCAAGGCGACGACGAGCATTAGTTTGATCATGCGTGAGAGTCGGGTCGAGCGAGCGGTCGTATCGACGGGTCGACCGGGAGGAAACCGCATACCGAGATCGATATGCATCACGGTCCAAAGAGTATTGGACGGGCATGTCGCGAGCGGGGGAAGCTCGCTGCGTCGGGGCTCGCGGCGAAGGGAATGGGCGATGGGACGGTCGGTGGCCGGGGAGGGTGTGCTGCCCGCGCACTATCTGGCGGGGGAGTTCAGCCGGGCGGGCGGCGAGAGATTCCCGCTGGTGAACCCGGTGAACGGTGCCGTCGTGGGCGATGTTCCCGAGGCCGATCGGGCGATCGTCGACGCCGCCGTCACCGCCGCGCGGAGCGCGCTCTCGCAGTGGGGGGCGGCGTCCGTCGAGCTGCGGGCCGAGGCGATGCGGCGGATCGCGGACGGCATCGCGGCCCGGTTCGAGGAGTTCGTGGCGGCCGAGGTCGCGGACACCGGCAAGCCGCGCGAGCTGGCCGCCACCGTGGACATCCCCCGGGCGATCGGCAACTTTCGCGCCTATGCCGACCTGCTGTACGGGCGGCCCGAGCGGGCCCACTCGACCGCCGTGCCCGGATGGAGCGGCGGCACCGGCCGGGCGCTCAACTACACCGTGCGTCGTCCGCTGGGCGTGGTCGCGATCATCTCGCCCTGGAACCTCCCGCTCCTGCTGCTGACCTGGAAGGTCGCGCCCGCGCTCGCGGCCGGGAACACCGTGGTGGCCAAGCCGTCCGAGGAGACGCCCGGCACCGCGACGCTGCTCGCCGAGGTGATCCACGAAGCCGGGCTGCCGGTCGGCGCGTTCAACCTGATCCACGGTCACGGCGCGGGCGCTGCCGGGGAGTTCCTCACCGAGCACGCGGGCGTCGACGCCATCGCGTTCACCGGCGAATCGGCCACCGGCAGCGCGATCATGCGCAAGGCCGCCGAGCACATCACCCCGGTGTCCTTCGAACTCGGCGGCAAGAACCCGGCGATCGTGTTCGCCGACGCCGATTTCGAGGAGGCGGTCGCGGGCACCGTACGCTCCGCCTTCACCCACTCCGGGCAGATCTGCCTGTGCACCGAGCGGGTCTACGTCGAGCGCTCGATCTTTGCCGGGTTCGTGGCCGAACTCGGCGCTCGTACAAGGGCGTTGCGCGACTACGGCCCGATGATCTCGGCCGCGCACCGGGACAAGGTGCTGTCCTACTACCGGCTCGCCGTCACGGAGGGGGCCACGGTCGTCGCGGGCGGCGGCGTACCGAGCTTCGGTGACGAGCGGGACCGGGGGTTCCACGTGGAACCGACCGTGCTGACCGGCCTGCCGCAGAGCGCGCGCACCGTACGAGAGGAGGTCTTCGGGCCGATCTGCCATGTGCTGCCGTTCGACACCGAGGACGAGGCGATCGCACTCGCCAACGACAGCCCGTACGGCCTGGCCGCGACCGTCTGGACGCGTGACCTTTCCCGCGCGCACCGGGTCGCCCCGCGCGTCGAAGCCGGGATCGTGTGGGTCAACTGTTGGAATCTGCGGGACCTGCGCACCCCGTTCGGCGGGATCAAGGCATCCGGGATCGGCCGGGAGGGCGGCGAGTACTCGTTGGACTTCTTCTCCGAACCGGTGAATATCTGCATCAAGATCTGACCGAATCAGGATCCGACCGAATCAGGATCCGACCGCCGCCGGGAACGAGAGTGACAGTGACTGAGACAACGACGAACGCAATCGACGCGGCCGCCGCGCGGCTGCTCGACGCGGAGAGGTCCGGCGTCCCGTGTGCGCCGGTGCGCGACCTGATCACCGGCGTCGAGGACGCGTACGCGGTCCAGGAGCGGCTGACCGTCGGCCGGCTCGCCGAGGGCCGCCGGCTGGTCGGGCGCAAGATCGGCCTGACCTCCGCCGCCGTGCAGGGCCAGCTCGGGGTGCGCGAACCCGACTTCGGCATGTTGTACGCGGACATGGCGGTGCCGGACGGCGCCGAGATACCGGTGGGCGCCGTGCTCCAGCCCAGGGCCGAGGCCGAGGTCGCGCTCGTACTGGAGGCCGACCTGACGCACGAGCGGCACACCGTGGCCGACCTGATCCGAGCCACCGCGTTCGTGCTGCCCGCGATCGAGGTGTGCGGCAGCCGGGTGCGCGACTGGGACATCACCATCGCGGACACCGTCGCGGACAACGCCTCCTCCGGGATGTACGTGCTCGGCAACCGGCCGGTGGCGCTCGGCGACCTGGACCTGCGGCTCGCGGGCATGGTCCTGGAGCGGCGCGGCGAACCGGTCTCCACCGGCGTCGGCGCGGCCTGCCTGGGCCACCCGCTGAACGCGGCGATCTGGCTCGCGGACATCCTCGTCCGGCTCGGGCGGCCGCTGCGCGCCGGGGACACCGTGCTCACCGGCGCGCTCGGTCCGATGGTGGCGGTGGCCCCGGGGGACGTGTTGGAGGCCCGGATCGACGGGCTGGGCGACGTACGTGTCGCGTTCGCGGCGACGGACCCCGAGGAGAACTCATGACCGACACCGCCGACGGCGGCGACACCGCCGAAACCGCACACACCGCTGAGGGCGCCGAAACCGCCCACAGCGCCGAGGGCGCCGACACCGCGGACGGCGCGACCGAGAGCACCGCGGGGGACACGCACGCGGGTGGCGGCGAAGCGACCGACGCCCGACTTGTGGCCGCGCTCGCCGCCACCTTGGACGAGGCCGGACGAGGCCGGCGTACCATCGCCCGGCTCACCGACACCACCGACCTCGACCTGGACACCGCGTACCGGATCCAGCGCGCGGTGATCGACCGTCGGCTGGCCCGGGGCGAGGCGCTGATCGGCGTCAAGATGGGGTTCACCAGCCGCGCCAAGATGGTCCAGATGGGCGTCGACGACGTGATCTGGGGCCTGCTCACCGACGCGATGCTGGTCGAGGAGGGTGGTGTGCTCGACCTGGGCGAGCTGATCCACCCCCGGATCGAGCCGGAGATCGCGTTCCTGATCGGCCGCCCGCTGTCCGGCACGATCACCCCGGCCGAGGCGGTCCGGGCGATCGCCGGTGTCTCGGTCGCCTACGAGGTGCTGGATTCGCGCTACGCGGACTTCAAGTTCACGCTGCCCGACGTGATCGCCGACAACGCGTCCGCGGCCGGCTTCGGCTTCGGTACGTGGCACGACCGGGCCGGACTGGACCCGAGCAACCTGGGCCTGCTCGTCGAGATCGACGGACGCGTCGTGGCGACCGGGTCCTCCGCGGCGATCCTGGGCAACCCGCTGCGCTCGCTGATCGCGGCGGCCCGGCTGGCCGCCGAGGCCGGTCTCGAACTCCGGCCCGGATGGGTCGTGCTCGCGGGGGCCGCCACCGCCGCGATGCCGCTGCCCGAGGGCGCGCACGTGCGCGTGTCCGCGGCCGGCCTCGGCCACGCGGAGGTGACCACACGATGAGCGCCGACGACGGCATGCTGGTCGCCGGCAAGGCCGCCCCGCGCGGCCGATTCCCGCATGTCAAGCGGGCCGGCGACTTCGTCTACGTGTCCGGCACCAGCTCCCGGCGACCCGACGGCACCTTCGTCGGCGCGAGCGCGGACGCGATGGGCACCACCGATCTGGACATCCGGGCGCAGACCCGGGCGGTGATCGAGAACATCGCCGACCTGCTGGCCGCCGCGGGCGGAGATCTGGCCGACGCGGTCTCGCTCACCACCTACCTGGTCAGCATGAACGACTTCGGCGGCTACAACGAGGTCTACGCCGAGTACTTCGACGAGACCGGCCCCACGCGCACCACCGTCGCGGTGCACCAACTCCCCCATCCGCATCTGCTGATCGAGATCTCCTGCGTCGCGTACCTGCCGAGGCCGGGCCGGTCCACGTCGGACCCCGCCGTCGTCGGTGGGTCCTGAAGCGATCACGCGAGAACCCGACCCGAAGCGCACGAGACCCGAACCGCACGAGACCCGAACCACGCGAAAACGAACCACGCGAAAACTCGAACCACGCGAAAGCTCGAACCACGCGAAAGCTCGAACCGACCGCGCGACACCCGAAGTGCGAGAACCCGAACCGACCGCGCGAGAACGCGAACGGACCGTGAGAGAAAGGGACCGCGAGCGATGAGTCTGCCCAAGCCGACCAATGGCCTGCCGTTCAACTTCGCCCGGTGGATCGACGAACACCGGGAGCTGCTGAAGCCGCCGGTCGGCAACATCCAGATCTGGACCGAGGCCGACCTGGTGGTCACCGTGGTCGGCGGCCCCAACCAGCGCACCGACTTCCACGACGACCCGATCGAGGAGTTCTTCTACCAGCTCCAGGGCAACATGGTGCTCCGGGTGATGGAGGAGGAGGGCAGGCCTCCGGTCGACATCCAGATCAACGAGGGCGACGTATTCCTGCTGCCGCCACACGTGCGGCACTCACCGCAGCGGCCCGAGCCGGGCAGCATCGGACTGGTGGTCGAATTCAGCCGGGCGCGGGGACTGATCGACGCCTTCGAGTGGTACTGCGTCGAGTGTCACCGGCTGGTCAACCGCTCGACGGTGCAACTCCGCTCGATCGTCGCGGACTTGCCGCCGCTGTTCGAGGCCTTCTACGACGGCGACCGCACCTGCCCGCACTGCGGCGCGATCCATCCGGGTCGGCAATGGCCGGACGCGATGCGACCGCGCACCGTGCCCCGGTCCGACGTCGTCGGGATTTCCCCGCCCGGGCCCGGACCCGCCGCCTGATCTCCACCCCTGCCCCGACCGCCGGCCGAGCCCGGCGGTGAACCACGGAGGTTCCGTGACTGTCATCGACGTCCATTCGCACGTCTTCCCGAGGATTTCGCGGGCCGAGAGCCGCATCCTGACGGGCGCGGGCGAGCCGTGGCTGCGGGTCCACGGTGACGGCACCGGGATGATGATGAGCGGAGAGGACGAGTACCGCCCGGTGATCGCGCCGCTGTGGGACCCCGCGCGCCGGTTGGCCGACATGGACACGCTCGGTGTGGACGTCCAGGCGATCTCCTCGACACCGCTGATGTTCGGCTACGCGGCAGAGACCGCGCGCGCGGTCGAATGGTGCGACCTGGTCAACGAACGCATCCTGGACTACTGCTCGCTCGACCCGGGGCGGCTGCTGCCGCTGTGTCAGGTCCCGCTCCAGGACATCGGCGCGGCGTGCGAGACCGCCTCCCGGGCGGTGGCGGCCGGGCATCGCGGCGTGCACATCGGCAACCACGTCGGCGAGCGGTACCTCGGCGACGACGGGATCGTGGAGTTCCTCGCGCACTGCGCCGCCGAGGAGATCCCGGTGCTCGTGCATCCGTGGGACATGCTCGGCGGCGAGCGCATGCGCGGCCACATGTTGCCGTGGCTGGTCGGGATGCCCGCGGAGACCCAGTTGAGCATCCTCGGGATGATCCTCCAGGGCGCGTTCGAGAAGCTGCCCGAGTCGCTGCGGCTGTGCTTCTGCCACGGCGGCGGCAGCTTCGCCTTCCTGCTCGGCCGGGCCGACAACGCGTGGCACAACCGGGACCTGGTCCGGGCCGATTCGCCCAGACCGCCGTCCGAGTACGTACGGCGCTTTCACGTCGACTCGGCCGTGTTCGACCCGCGCGCACTGCGGTTGCTGGTCGAGGTGATGGGGCCGGATCGGGTCATGCTCGGTACCGATTTCCCGTTCCCGCTGGGCGAGTCGGACCCGGGCGCGGTGATCCGGGCCTGCCCGGAACTGACCGCGGAGCAAAGGCGGATGATCCTCGGCGGCAACGCGGCGCGCTTCTTCGGACTGGGCGAGCGACCCGGCACGGGCGAGCGACCCGGCACGGGCGAGCGACCCGGCACGGGCGAGCGACCCGGCACGGGCGAGCGGCCACGCACGGACCGGCGGTACCCGCCGCGACAGTTGGCGGAACCCACGAAGGGACTCAAGCGATGACCGATCGGACCAAGGTCGCCATCATCGGGTCGGGCAATATCGGCACCGACCTGATGATCAAGATTCTGCGGGTGTCGAGCACGCTCGAACTCGCCGCGATGGTGGGCATCGACCCCGCGTCGGACGGCCTGGCCCGGGCGGCCCGATTCGGCATACCGACCACGCACGAGGGCGTCGAGGGCCTGCTCGCCCTGCCGGACTTCGCGGACATCGGGATCGTGTTCGACGCGACCTCGGCGGGCGCGCACCGGCACAACGCCAAGGTGCTCGCGCCGTACGGGAAGCGGCTGATCGACCTGACGCCGGCCGCACTCGGTCCGTACGTGATCCCGGCGGTCAACTCGGACGAGCACCCGGACGCGGCCAACCTGAACTTGGTCACCTGCGGCGGCCAGGCCACCGTGCCGATCGTCGCCGCGGTGTCCCGCTGCACGCCGGTGCGCTACGCGGAGATCGTCGCGTCCATCTCCTCGCGTTCGGCCGGTCCCGGCACCCGCGCCAACATCGACGAGTTCACCGAGACCACGTCGCGTGCCCTGGAGCAGGTCGGCGGCGCGGACAAGGGCAAGGCGATCATCGTGCTCAACCCGGCCGAACCACCGATGATCATGCGCGACACGGTGTACTGCGTGATCGGCGCGGACGCCGACGAGGCGGCGGTGACCGCGTCGATCCTGACCATGGTCGCCGAGGTCGCCTCCTACGTCCCGGGCTACCGGCTCAAGCAGGACGTGCAGTTCCGGCTCATCGCGGCGAGCGACCCACTGGCCCAACCAGCCGGCGGCAGCGGCAAGTTGGTCTCGGTCTTCCTCGAAGTCGAGGGCGCGGCCCACTACCTGCCGGCCTACGCCGGGAACCTGGACATCATGACGTCCGCCGCGCTGCGCGTGGCAGAGAGGTCGGCCACCCGATGACGCACGAGATCTACGTCCAGGACGTGACCCTGCGGGACGGCATGCACGCCATCCGGCACCGGTACACCACCGACCAGGTCCGCGAGATCGCCGCCGCGCTGGACGCGGCCGGTGTGGACGCGATCGAGGTCGCGCACGGCGACGGGCTGGCCGGGTCGAGCGTCAACTACGGGCCGGGCGCGCACTCCGACGACGAGTGGATCGCCGCGGCGGCCGAGGTGGTCACCCGGGCCAGGCTGACCACCCTGCTGCTGCCGGGCATCGGTACGCTGGCCGAGCTGCGCCGGGCGCACGACCTGGGAGTTCGCTCGGTCCGGGTGGCCACGCACTGCACCGAGGCGGACATCTCCGCCCAGCACATCGCGGCGGCCCGCGAACTGGGCATGGACGTCGCGGGCTTCCTGATGATGAGTCACCTCGCACCGGCGGACGAACTGGCGCGCCAGGCCCAGCTGATGGAGTCGTACGGCGCGCAGTGCGTGTACGTCACCGATTCCGGCGGCCGGCTCACCATGGACGGCGTGCGCGATCGGGTGCGGGCGTACCGCGAGGTGTTGGCGCCGGAGACCGAGATCGGCATCCACGCGCACCACAACCTCGGTCTGGGTGTGGCCAATTCGGTGGTCGCGGTGGAGCACGGCGTGCGTCGGGTGGACGCCTCGCTGGCCGGGATGGGCGCGGGTGCGGGCAACTGCCCGCTGGAGGCGTTCGTCGCGGTCGCCGACCTGATGGGGTGGCGGCACGGTTGTGCGGTCTTCCGGCTCATGGACGCGGCGGACGACATCGTGCGCCCGTTGCAGGACCGGCCGGTCCAGGTGGACCGGGAGACGCTCACGCTCGGCTACGCGGGCGTGTACAGCAGCTTCCTGCGGCACGCGGAGGACGCGGCCGAGCGCTACGGCCTGGACACCCGGGACATCCTGGTCGAGGTCGGCCGGCGCGGCATGGTCGGCGGCCAGGAGGACATGATCGTCGACATCGCGCTGGACCTGGTCGACGCGGCGAAGTAGCCCGATGGGTGACGACGGAGCCGGTTTCGCCGAGGGGCGAGACCGGCTCCCGTCGTCTTCGCGGGCGGACCGATGGCGCCCAGAGCGTGAGACGAATGCCGCGCAGACCTTGACTGGTATAGACCATTCGTATTGAGTGAGCCCCGCAACACCTCGTCCAGGGGCCTCGATCGAGGCAAGCGCCGGTCCAGGTACGACAGTTGACGTACGCGTAATGGTACTTCCCGTCGATCAAGCGCGGTGTCCCCCGCGCGAGGGAGTGGGCTTCCATGGCGAGAAAACGGATCGTGGCATTCCTGTTGGCCATCGCGGTGGTGGGGGCGTTGGCGGCGGCTCTGCCGTTCGCCTCGACCGCCTCCGCGGCCGGTTGCGCGACCGGATGGAGTTCGTCGGCCGTATACACGGGCGGTGCGACCGCCTCGTACAACGGCCACAACTGGGGCGCCAAGTGGTGGACCCAGGGTGAAGTGCCCGGAACCACGGACGTCTGGGCGGACCAGGGCTCGTGCGGCGGCGGTGGCGACCCGACCACCGGCGGCTCGACCGGTGGCTCGACCGGCGGGGGCGGCACCTGTACGTACCCGAACTGGGCCGCGGGCACGAACTACGCGGTCGGCGCCATCGTGCGCTACACGAACGGCAACCTCTACCGGGCGAAGAACGCGAACCCCGGCTACGACCCGGTGATCAGCACCTGGTTCTGGGAGCCGTTCACCTGCGGCGGATCCACCACCGGCGGTACCACCACCAGTGGCAGCACGGGCGGCAACGGCGGCAACCCCGGCGACTTCGTGGTGAGCGAGGCGCAGTTCAACCAGATGTTCCCGAACCGGAACCCGTTCTACACGTACGCCGGCCTGACCGCCGCGCTGAGCGCCTACCCGGGCTTCGCCAAGACCGGCAGCGACACGGTCAAGAAGCAGGAGGCGGCGGCCTTCCTGGCCAACGTCAACCACGAGACGGGTGGCCTGGTCCACATCGTCGAGCAGAACACCGCGAACTACCCGCACTACTGCGACGCCAATCAGCCGTACGGCTGCCCGGCCGGTCAGGCCGCCTACTACGGGCGCGGCCCGATCCAGTTGAGCTGGAACTTCAACTACAAGGCGGCGGGTGACGCCCTGGGCATCAACCTGCTGAACAATCCCTACCTGGTCCAGAACGATCCGGCCGTGGCCTGGAAGACCGGCCTCTGGTACTGGAACACCCAGAACGGTCCCGGCACGATGACCCCGCACAACGCGATGGTCAACGGGGCGGGCTTCGGTGAGACCATCCGCAGCATCAACGGCGCGTTGGAATGCAACGGCGGCAATCCCGCGCAAGTACAGAGCCGGATCAACAGCTACCAGTCGTTCGTGTCGATCCTGGGCACCACGCCCGGGAACAACCTGAGCTGCTGAGTGCGAGCGCGGGGTGGGCCGATCCGGCGGCCCGCCCCGCGCGTTCGGCGTCGCGGGTCAGGCCGGTGGCGCGGGCGGTTCCCCCTCCACCGTGACCGTGGCCACCGTGTCGTAGAAGCACAGCCGGCCGGCGATGTCGGGGACCGAGTCGATCGGCTCGGGATAGGCCCAGACCACGTCCGCGCGCGGGCCGGTGTCGCCGTTGCCCAGGTAGGTCCAATACGAGGCCTCGCCCTTGAACGGACACGTGGTGCGCGTGTCGGTGGGCTTGAAGCGGGTCAACTCGACGTCGTCCGGCGGGAGGTAGTACCGGATCGGCAGCCCGGTCTCGTAGAGCACGACCGGACGGGTGGATCGCGCGACCACCTCGCCGTCGATCTCGACGGTCACCGTCTGCGTACTGTGCACGGTCGTCACGAGGTGGCCCTGAGCGGGTATCGGCATGCGAATCTCCTCCGGCGTGCTGGGTGCTGCGATCGTCCCTCGCTCAACCGTCGCGCCGAGCGAAGCATTCCGGCGGCATCGGGCGTAGGCGCGGTGTCCGGCGCGGTGCTTCGACGCCCGGATGGGCCGCGAAAGCGTCCGGTGAATGTGTGAGAAACGTGTGGATCGATTCAATTGGTATAGACCTATTGCTCGAGGTGAAGGCACCGGCTAGCGTTTTCCGCGTGCGCCGGCAGCACAACAAGGCCCGAATTACCGTTCCAGCGAACCGAGTTGCCCTCGGGACGAGAAATGGAGTCGAGCACATGCGCAAGGCTATGGCGGGTGTCGCGTTGGCTGCGGCGTTGTTGGGCGTGGGGGCTGCCGCGCAGCCCGCGATGGCGGACCCGGCCCCGGGCGGCAGCTTCATCTTCTACGGCTACTACCCGTCGCAGGCCTCCTGCGACGCGGCCGGCCGCGCGGCCGCCCCGGCCCACGGCCCGGTGTACCTCTGTCTCAACAACGGCGGCACCCTCTGGTCGCTCTGGGTGCACTAGCGGCACACGGTAGGGGCGACGAATGAGGCGGTGCCCGAGTGGGGGGCACCGCCTCACTCGTCGTCGCACGCGGTGCGACGGTGACGGTCAGACCGGGGCGCTCACGATCGCGGCCGCGGCTCGGGAGGAGTCCCTGGCGCGGAAGGCGACCAGGCGGCGGTCGGGGGAGATCGCGGTGCTGGGCGGGACCAGGGCGAAGGCCATCACGAGTTCGTTTTGATCGGGCTCCATGGTCGGGTACATCAGCAGGCAACCGCGTCGGGGCGCGGCGAGGCCGTCCGCGACGGAGTCACCGATGGAGGGATCGGTGCCCACGATTCGCCGGGCGGCATAGCGGTGCGGCGGGAAGCTGACCTGGGTGAAGCGTTTGCCTTCGCGCCGACGACGGCTCACCACATCGAGTGGGCCGAACCCGTGCAGTATCACCGGATCCAGGTTGGGTGTCTGCAACTGTGGGGCGATCACGACCCAGTCCTCGATCTTCGCGGCGATCTCCGGATTCTCCAGGTAGGCGAGATCGGGGCGGAACTGACCGGGTTCCGACCAGCGCAACCCACGTAGCACCGACAGCAGTCGACTGTGTCCCAGGTGCCCGATGTAGGTGGGATAGCGGAGCAGTCGATCCTCCACCGGGTAGGCCAGTTCGGTGCGTTCCGGCGCCAGTGCCGCGATCACCGGCTCGAACCGCTCGACGTTGTGCCGCAGGTCGGCCTGCTTGGTGGGGTAGGCCGAACGCTCCACCCACAATCCCGGCGATCGGGTCTCCACCAGCTCGGCGTTGAACATCTTGTTGCGCGCCGTCGGCTTGAGCCACGGCAACCGCTGGGTGACCAGCGGCGGGATCTGCGCCGGGGTCACCTGCGGCGCCCCGTCGACGAGTTCGGCGTACAGCCGGAGCTGGTCGCGGAACTCCTCCTCGTCCCGGCAGATCGCCTCGAACGCCTCGTACAGGTCGCCGTTGCTCCCGCCCTCGTCCCGGCCGATGTAGAGCCGAACCAGGTCGCGGTAGTTCTTCCGGAACCCGAACCAACGCCCCATCTGCATGAGCGTGTCGGCGGCGAGCGTCTTGCGGCGGTAGTAGGACACGGTCAGGCCCTCGATGGTGAAGCCGCGCGAGAGCTTGGCGCCGCCGACCAGGATTCGCCAGACCTTCTGCCGGTCGAAGTCGGCGGTGCGCTGCTCGATCTCCTTGTCACCGTTGATCACCACGACCGGGCTGCCGACAGAGTCCTCGATCCGCATCGCGGCGATGCCGATGTACGGCGCGATGTCGGCGTAGGAGCCCGGGATCGCCGCACCCGCCGCGTGCGCCTCGCTGACCGGCCGCACGTCCTGCTCGTAGAGCTGCCGCAGCCGTTCCTGCGCGCCGGAGCCCAGGTAGCCCGCGCGTCGCCAGATCGCGTTGATCGCCGCGGCCTGGTCCCGGTGTACGTGCGTCTTCACCGACTCGTGCACGAGCATGGTGTGATGCCGGAAGTGGTCGGCGCCCAAGCCGTGGTCCTCCCGGAACAGCTTGATCGCGCCGGTCAGCACGAACATGTCGATCGCCGTGCCCAGGTCAGTGTCGTCGTCATCGTGCAGTGGCCGGACCGAGCGCACGTGGGCGAGACCGGCCGAGTTGGCCACCGTGCGCTGCTCCGCCGGGATCGTGGAGTCGATGTCGTGGAAGTCGGCGACGCCCATATAGCCGTCCGGACGGTCCAGCGAGATCACGAAGTCCTTGGGGAAGATGTCCTCGGCGTCGGCGGGGTCGATGAACACGTTCGCGAACGGGGTCGCGGTGTAGCCGATGTACTGGGCGCGCGGCAACATCCCCAGCAGTTCCGAGATGATCCCGTTGATCGCGGTGCGCTGGACCTGGTCCTGTGACCACTTCCTGGGATCGGAGGTGTTCACCGAGGCCTGATCGGACTCGTCGTCGATGATCAGGGTCGGGATCTCGCCGCGTTCGGTCTTGATCCGACCGAGGTCCTTGACCAGCTTCTTGAGCACCGACGCGTTCTTCTTGACCACCATCAGCCGGGCCGAGCTGCGGTGCAGGTTCTCCGGCGCGTACAGCGGGGTGAACCGGTCGGCCTTTTCGAACTCCAACGCGCTGAGCCCTTGGCGCAGTGCCTGATAGTCGTCCTGATGCCGGGTCAGCCGGACGATGTCGAAGCCGCCCAGCCGGGACGGCAGCGCGCCGTGGCGCAGGAATTTGCCGTCCAGCCGATCCCGGTCGTCCAGGTAGTCGTAGTCGCGAAACGTGAGGGTGTCCGAATCCGGGTCCTGGCCGTAGTAGATGTTCTCGACGCCGACCAGTTCCATGTCCAGTCGGCGCTGGGTCTGCGCGCGCAGCGCCTCGATGGTGCCGGTGAGCACGATCACCAGGCGATAGCCCGCGTCGATCGCCTTCGCGATGACGCCGGTGAAGTTCGCGGTCTTGCCGCTCTGTACGTAACCGACCACCAAGCCCTTGGACTGATAGGGCTGTTCGCAGGTGGGGTCGGCCAACCGTTCGACCACGCGGGTGGTGTTGCGATCGAGTGCGGTCACGGCCTCCGGGGCCCACCTCTTGTCCAGGAGCGCCGCCCGGTAGGCGTTCCAGTAGTGGCTGTGGTGTCGGGCCACTTCCTCGGTGTACCAGGGATCCCAGCCGTCCTCGGAGATCACCACCGCGCCGGACCCGCGTGCGAACGGCGCCCGCCGGTCCAGGAGCTCACGGGTCGCGGTGGCCAGGCCCAGTGCCTCGTACGTCGCGGCGCGGCGTTCCTCGGTGTTCGGCGGGATGGCTCCGTCGGCGAAGTCCCAACGGCTGAGCCGATCCCGCCACAGGATCAGCAGCGGGTCGTCCGGGTGCGCGTGGTGCAGGCGCCGGCGCAGCGCCGACTCGCCGAGGTCGGGGAGCGGACCACCATCGCCTTCGGCCTGGTAGGTGAGCGCCTTGAACAGGTTCTTGGGCCCGGCGACCATCCCGCCGAAGGCCGCCCGGTGCAGCGCCAGGAGCGCGAGGTCTTCGGTCACCAGTGTTCGTCCTTCGGGGAGTTCGACGCGGCGAGATCCGACGCGACGTCCGGCGGGAGCGTGCGCGCCGGGTCGACGATGTGGTCCAGCCCGTCGGGGGACGGCGCGATCGAGGGAACCAGGTCGGCGACGTCGATGCGGTAGTCCACGTTCACGATGCGCGCCGACAGGGCCTCGGGCAGCGGCGCGAAGATGCTCCCGGTCAGCCGAGGGAAGCCCGCGTCGACGGGGAACGCCAGTGGCGAGCCGCCGGGTGCCCAGCGATGCTCGCGCGGGATCGCGTGCTCGTTTCCGGTGGCCCGGTTCAGCCGGGTGTCGAAGTCGACGAGGGCACCGGGGGCTCGCACCCGCAACGTCGAGCGGATGCCCTCGATCAGGCCGAGCACCGTACGTCCGGCGTCGCTCTCGTCGAGCACGTGCGAGACGAACCACAGCGGTCGGTCCGAGTGCGGCGTGAGTTGGTTCAGGCCGTGGATCGTGTGCACGCGGGTCGGTCCGGCGACGGTCTTGACCTCGATGTCGTAGGGGCCGACGGTGAAGTCGTGGTCCGTGCACGTCGGGTTCTGCCACGCGTCGATGGCCGCGTGCCACCCCCGGGCCGCCGACAGCCCGACCAGCGTGAGGAGTTCGCCGAACAGGCCGATCTCCGCCTCCAGCGGCATCCGCCGCCCCGGAGCCAGAAGCCGCCGCCAGGCCAGCACCGTGGTCTGCACCGCCACGACCGGCGCCGTGCCCTCCTCCTGGATGCGGTTCGCGATCTCGCAACACACGATGTGGAACTCGCGGAGCAGGTCGACCCGTTCGATGAACACCTGGAGGAACTGCTCGCCCCCGTCCAGGACGCATACCGCGCGGATGCCCTGCATGCCCAGCCGAGGTGGCTTGCTGCCGTGCGCGACCGGGATGCGCAGCGCCGGTCGCAGGCCGCCCGCCTCCAGGCGCCAGAACAGCGGTGGGTCGCCGTCGATCGGGATCACCATCGGCATGCGGCTGTCGAGATGGTCGCGCAGCGCCTCGCAACTCAGGTGCCTGCTGCGGTGGCCCGTGCTCACGCGGTGCCCTCGGCCTCGTACTTCGCGGTCTCGCTCTTGACCGCGGTCAACAGCAGCGACTGCCACAGGTCCAGGTTGTCCTTGACCCGGGGTCCCATCCGCTCGCCCGTGAACGCCTCGTTCATCAGCAGGTACAGCAGCGTCTTGAGCACGGGCACGTCGTTGAGGCCACTGCGTCGACCGCCCAGCAGCGCGGCGCGGAACTGCTTGTTCAGCAACAGTCGACGCTCCTCCCGGTCGATCGAGAAGAACACGTCCCCGCCGAGCGGCACCCAGCGCACCTCGATCGGCTCCTCGCCGGGCACGAACGGGAGTTCCTCCTCGATCGCGGTGCGCAGCTCCGGCGCGAAGCCCTTGCCGGGCGGCAGCACCGCCTTGCGCTCTCGGGTGGTGGTGCGGGCCTGCCGGTACGCTCCCTCGGCGTCCTTCAGGTAGTCCAGGAAGCCGCGTCCGTCCGAGTCGGTCGCGCGTTCGACCGCGTCCACGAAGCCCGGGATCGGCTGGAGTTCGGCCTTCTTGACGGTGAGCCCGAACGCGTGTTCCGAGTCGGCCGGCAGGTCGAACGCGATCCGGGCCAGGGACAGATGTTGCTCGCCCTGACGCAGGCCGTGCCAGCCGCCGGCCTGGACCAGCCGGTCGTTGCGGTACGCGTACAGCCCCTGGCGGGCCAGGATGCCGCCGGGGAGGCGGAACTGTTCGGCGTTCGAGCGCGGCGTCCACACGTGCGCGGTCAGCTCCAGCGGTCCCACCCCGTCCAGCGTGGTGGTGAACACCCGTGGATAGCCCGGCAGTCCGGAGAACGGGTAGCCGAACGGGTCCACCGCTTGCACGAGCCAGGTCATCGGCGGCGTCGCGTCGTCGAGGCCGGACACCGCGACGGTGATTCGGATCCGGCCGTCGGCGAGGAAACGATGCAGGTGCAGGCCGAGGTGGTCGGCCAACGACCGCATGGTCTTGGTGAGATAGATGTCGGTCTGCCCGGCGTCGCCGCGCGCGGGGAAGTCGCGGACGCCGTCCCAGCGCACCGCCGTGCCGTTCCACACCACGTACTCGTCGTAGAGATCCAGGAAGCGCTTGGCGAACTCCAGCTCGACGATGTCGCACTGGAAGCTCTCCTGCGCGTGTTCGGTGCGCCAGCGGCGGCCGACCGTGCCGGCCCGCTTGGCCCGGCTGATCACGGTGACGCTGTCGGCGTGGCTGAAGGACGCGGCCTTGAGGCCCATGCCGAACATGCCGAGCGCTTGTTCGCCGTACGCGCGCCGCTTGCCCACGGTCATCGCGGTGTCCAACTCGGACTCGGTCATCCCGCGCCCGTTGTCCACCACGACCAGCGAGGTCAACAGGTCGCCGCTGCGCTGGAAGTGCACGACGACATCGGAGGCGCCGGCGTCGATCGAGTTGTCCACCAGGTCGGCCACCGCCTCCTCGAAGCGGTAGCCCTGACTGGCGAGCCCCTTGATGTACCCGGGATCCGGAGGCAGATGCTTGCTACCGCTCGTAGGTACGTCGAAACGCCAGTCGTCCATGCCCACCCCTGGATCCCGCACCCTCGGTGCGCGCAGTCACGCGCCCGCCCCCACTTGCGCAGGTCCGACCGTAGCGGTTGGCCCGGCAACCCAAAAGCGGAACGGCGGACTCGTGACTTCCGCAGCACTCGATCACGTGGCAG
Organism: Embleya sp. NPDC001921; assembly: GCF_053594475.1. Lineage (NCBI taxonomy): Bacteria > Bacillati > Actinomycetota > Actinomycetes > Kitasatosporales > Streptomycetaceae > Embleya > Embleya sp. NPDC001921. Next base: position 31,009 of record NZ_JBSFEO010000043.1, on the reverse strand, counting down.
GAACGTGCGGGCGGGGAAGCGGGAGGGCGGGGGACGGGAGGGCGGGGAAGCGGCAAGGCGGGAGGGCGGGGGAACGGGAGGGCGGGGAGCGGGGTTACAGGCCTCGGCGCAGCCGAGGGCGGGCGAAGTCGGCCCAGTGGGCGGGGAACTCGGCCTCGACCCGCCGGGCCAGCGCGACCTCCTGGCCGTACAGCAGGCCCCACGTGAAGGAGTTCTCGCCCGCGCCGTGCGCCGCGATGGCCAGCCGGCGCAGCGCCTTGCGGGTCTGCACGCTGTCCTGGTGCGTGCCGAGCAGGCTCTGCAGTCCCTTGGCCCCCTTGGTGAGCCGCTTGGCGGGCTTGCCCAGCGCCGGGCGGGTGGCCTCGCCGGCGTAGCGGACCCGTTTGGCGGCCTTGCGCACCTCGTGCAGTGCGGTGTCGCGGGCCCGGCCGGTGGGCGAGCGCAGCGCGACTCGGGCGCGCCGGGAGATCCGCCGGTCGCTCCGGAGCAGGGCCGCCGCGACCGGGCGGCGGGCCGGTTGGCCGGCCTTGACGGTGAACGGCGGCCTCGCGATCAGGGCGTCCAGCGCGTCCAGGAGGGCGAAGTAGCGGGCGCCGTCGAGTTCGGCGAGGACGCGGACCCGGGCCTCGGTACGCCGGCGCGCGTCCCAGGCGGTCAAGCGGGCCTCGACCGGACCGAGCACCGCCTCGGCGGGCAGCGCGGCGATCCGCTCGCGCAGTCGCTCGGCGAGCACCTCCTGATCCCGGACCCGGCCCAGCTCCGCAGCGAGCCACTTGAGTTCCGCGCCCAGAATCCCGGTCACCCGCTCGTCCAGCACCCGCGCGAAGACCCGGAACGCGCTGCGCAGCCGCCGCGTGGCGACGCGCATCTTGTGCACCGAATCCGGCTCGTCGAGGCGCACCCGGGGGTCGTACGCGAGCAGCGTGTCGACCTGTTCCCGAACGTAGTCCAGCGCCACCGCGCCGGCGCTGTCCGCGCGCGGCTTCGCGACCCGGCGCTCCGGCCGCATCCCCGCCTCGGCCAGCGCGTGCCCGAGCTTGGAGGGGGCCGCCGCGCGCCGCCAGCCGCCCTTGGTCAGTCGCCGCTCCAGCGCGTCCGCCAACGCGGGCTCGCCGTCCACCAGTTCGACCTCGACCTCGGACCAGGACGTGCTGCCGGGGCTCGGCCCGACGAACACGTCGGCGGTCACCGCGTCGCGGGCGATCTCGGCCAGCGTGGGCCCGCCCGCGCGGGCGACGCGCACCTCGCGCACGGTCCGCAACCGCACCACCGGCACCGGCTCGGTCCCACGCGTGTACGCCCGGATCCGCACCGCGAGTTCGGCCGGCAGCACCCGCTCGGACGCGCCGAGCGGCACCCGTACCTCGTCCCGCGCGTCCACCCCGGCGGGCAGCTTCAGATGCCACCCGGCGTCCGCGCCGCCGGTCCGCCGCCGCAGCGTGATCCCGCGCGCGGCCAGCGCCAGGCCGGGCGTGTCGAAGTACATCGCGTCCAGTTCTACGGTCTCGCCGACCTCGACCCGCACCCCGTCCGGCATCCCGGCGAAGTCCGGCACGCCCACCCCGTCCGGCGCGACATACTTGCGCTCGACCTCACGCACGACCTCGGCCATGGCACGCACCTGCTTCCTCGGGGCGTCGCGAGGGCCTCGACCCGGGTGGTCGAGGGATCCTCGGGGGCGGATGGTCGACACGTCCGGGACCGGAGTTCGCCGACCGGGCTCGCGGATACCTGTGCCCGATTCCGTCGGCCCGACACGGGTGATCCGCACGGGTTCAGTCGTCGAACGTCCAGGCGAACATGACGTGGTCGGACTCGGTGGTGGCGGCGGAGCGGTAGGTCGCGACGGCGGCCTCGTTGGCGCGGTCGGTGAGCACCCACATGCCGTAGCAGCCGCGTTTGCGGGCCAACTCGGCCAGGGCCTCGGTGAGCGCGCGGCCGATGCCGTGGCGCTGGTGGTCGTCGGCGACGGCCAGTTCGTACAGGAACATCTCGGTGCCCTTGTCCGGGTGCGTCGTCTCGACGCCGGTGACCATCCCGACCGGGGTGGCGCCCACGTAGGCGAGCAGGATGTGATGCCCCGCCTCGCCCAGGAAGCGGGCCGCCCAGTCCGGGCGTACCGGGTCGTCGAAGAGGTCCCCGGCCGCGATCACGTCCGCCACCGTCGTCACACGCCGAATAGTCGCCACATTCGTATCCACGACGACATTCAACGAGATTCGGACCCGTTCCAGAAGCCGTGACAGGCAATGGACATCCCATGGTTGGGACGGAGAGGGGGTGGGTTCGGGAGGAATGGCACGGTTTGCTGCGGGTCTGCTCTCCTCACCTACTCGCCGGACGACTTCCCCGGCGACTTGCCCGGCGATTCGGCGGACGACTTCCCGGACGACTTCCCCGCGAACGACAGCGCGCGGCGCACGTCGCGGCCGGCCTGGCGGGATTGGGCCCAGACGGTGCGCGAGATCGCGCCGATCGGGCCGAGCGTCGCGCGCCAAGCGTCGGCGATCGCGCGAGTGGCGGGGGCCACCACCGCCGACCTCGCCCACACCAGCGGTCGCCCGATCAGTACGCGCACCGCCCGAGCACTCGCGCCGACCAGGAGCACCGTCCGCCGCCCGATCCACGACGCCGGTCGCACCGCCGCGAAGCGCAATCCTCGGCCGGTCGTCCGGGCAAGCAGCACCGTCTCCCGGCCGGCCCAGCGCACGGGCAGCACGATCAGGACACGCAGCGCCCGGCCGATCATCCGGGTGAGCACCACGGACCCGCGGCCGGCCCAGCGCGCCGGCGGCACGATCAGGACGTACAGCACCCGGCCGAGTGCGCGGACGAGGCAGACGACCCGGTGCCAGGCCCACACCACCGATCGTGCGACGACCACCTCGAAGACGATCCCGATGCCGCGTCCGACGGCCGCGATCCCGCGTCCGACGAACCGCAGGGCGTGCAGCGTGCCTCGGCCGGCCCAGCGGATCGGGACGACGAGGCCGAGGTACGACACGCGTCCGATGAACCGGGCACTCAGGGCCAGGCCGCGTCCGAGCAGGTCGGCCCCGGCGAGCAGCCCGCGCCACGCCCACTCGGCCGGCGTCAGTACGACGTGCCGGAGTACGAAGCCGACACCCCGTCCGAGAGCGACCACGGCACGTCGGCCGACGCGCGCGCCGGCCAGTACGCCGCGCGAGAGCCACTTCAGCGGCACGATCAGGACGTAGTACGACCACCGCCCGAAGCCGCGGGCGGCCACCCGGCCGGCCCGCCAACCCCACCGGGCGGGCAGCACGAGGAGGAAGTACCCCGCGCGCCCGATCGCGGTGCCCAGGAGGCGGGCGGCGCGGATCGTCAATCGGACCAGTGCGACCAGCCCGAGGCCCAGCGGGCGCAGCAGCGCGGTCCGGATCCAGCGCAGCGGCAACACGATCCCGTACCGCCCGAACAGCCGCAGCCCGCGCCACAGCAGGTCGACGGCCAGCCACCGCAGCCCCCGCCCCGCCGCGAACACACCCGCCCGCACGGCCTTCGCGAGCGGGACCAGGATCAGGCCCCACACCCATGTGTCGAGCCCGCGCCAGACGGCCACGATCGACCGCACCATCGGGACCAGGATCCAGTTCCGAACTCCTGCCCCGACGGCGCGCCCGAGCGCCGCCAGGAGCCGGCCGGCCGGGTACAGGATCCGGTCCCGGGCACCTCGGCCGACCACCTTGAGCAGTTCCCACACCAGCCGGGTGGGCAACAGCACGAGCACCGCGACGATCCGGATCGGCCAGCGGATGAGGGCGTAGATCAGGCCGGTCGGCTCCGCGGGGGATCCGGTCGGTTTCATCGCGGTCGCGGTCGCGGTCTCCGGCGCAGCCGCGGACGCGGCCGCGGGTGTGTGTCGCGCGGGCGAGAGATCCTTGCGCAGATCAACCGGAACCAAACCGTCCGGTCGTTCGGCGTCGCGATCGGTGTCCCCCATGTGCTTCCCCCCGAGGTAGCCCGGCTTCCCGCCGGATCCTGCCTCCTTGGGACACCGCGACCGGCGCATCCTCACGCTCCGTGCGCGAGGAATTTTCGAAGGCAGGGGGAGACGTGGAGCCTCCGTGACCGGGCGGCCCCGGTCCGCGCGCCGCCGAGACGGGGCACGGACCGGGCCCGCAACCGGACGTCAGACCTCCAACCGCGCCGCTCCGGCCGCCGCCACGCCGTCCTTCGAACCCACCTCCGTCTCGGTAACCGCCTTCGCATCCCCGTTCGAAGCCGCGCCCGAAGCCCCATCCGAAGCCGCGTCCCCGCCAGAAGCCCCGGCCGCCCCGCGCCGCAGCACCAGTCCGACCGCCCCGACCACCAGTGCGATCGCGATCAAATACCCGAAGGTGCCCTGGAACGCGGGCACCACGGCGTGGCTCTCGGTGCGGTTCTGCAGGACCAGCGCGGCGATCGCGATGCCGAGCGTGCCGCCGATCTGATTGCTGAGGTAGACGGCCGCCGTCGCGCTGGGCACCGACTCCGGGGCCACCGAGCCGAACACGGAGGACATCGCGGGCGCGCCGACGAAGCCCAGGCCCGCGCCGGTCACCAGCGAATAGCCCACCAGGATCGCGGTGTTGGTGCCGGCATCGGCGGTACTGAAGCCCAGGATGCCCAGCGCGGCCAGCACGCCGCCGAACGGGATCAGCGCGCGGGCGCCGATCTTGTCGAAGAGTTGACCCGCGATCGGCATGCCGATCCACACGCCGACTCCCTGCGGTACCAGCAGCAGGCCCGCCGCCATCACGCCCCGGTCGCGCGCGACCTGGTAGTACAGCGGGATCAGGAACAGCAGGGAGAACAACAGGATTCCGGTCAGGAACACCGCGCCGATGCCGCCCGCGAAGCCGCGGATCCGGAACAGCCGGACGTCGATCAGCGGGTGTTCCGCGCGCAGCGCGTGCAGTACGTAGCCGACGATCAGCGCCGCGCCCGCGACCAGTGCCGCGATCACCTGCGGCGCGCCGAAGCCGCTGTCGCCCGCGGCCTGGGAGAGGCCGTAGACGACCGCCGCGAAACCGGGGCACAGCAGCGCGATGCCGCGCGCGTCCAACGGCGGCGGCTCGCCCTCGCGCGGCGGATCGGCCGGGATCTGCCGGTAGGCCAGCGCCAGTGCGAGCACGCCGATCGGCAGGTTGATGATGAACATCCAGCGCCAGTTGGCGTGTTCGAGCAGTACGCCGCCGAGCACCGGGCCCAGGATCGGGCCCAGGGTGACCACGGCGCCGACGATGCCGATCATCTTTCCGGCCCGCTTGGGACCGGCGGCCAGGGCGAGCATGGTCAGCAGGGTCGGCTCCAGTGCGCCGACGCCGACGCCCTGGAGCACTCGGAAGGCGATCAGGCTCTCCGCGTTCCAGGCGATCGCGGACAGCGCCGAGCCGGCGAGGAAGACGGTCAGTCCGGTCAGCCATACGGTCTTGCCGCCGTAGCGGGCGGCGGCCCAGCCGGCCAGCGGCACGGTCGCGGCGAGGGCCAACAGATAGCCGGTGGCGACCCATTCGATGGTTTTGAGCGGTGCGTCGAAGCGGTCGCCGAGCGTCTCGATGCCGACGTTGACGATCGTGGTGTCCAGGATGCCCATCACGCCGCCGAGCAGCATCACCAGCATCAGGCGCAGGAGGGGACCGTCGATCTTGGTCTCGGGGTCGGGGGGTGCGGTGGCCATGAACGCCTCCAAGTTACCGATGAGATCAGTTAACTAAACTCGCGAGTAAAAATTAACAGCACGTCTGGTAACGTCGCAACATGGTCGAGGGAACGAAGAGGTCGACGACACGAACGGCCGGCGGTACGGCCGCGCGGGCCGGTGGGGCGCCCCGCGCGAGCGCGGAACCGGCGCCGACCGAGGCGGCCGAGGCGGCGTCGCCGGCCGCGCACACCACCACGCGCGGGCGGATCGACAAGCGCCGGGCGATCCTGGCCGCCGCCGAGGCGGTGTTCACCCGTGACGGCTACACGCTGGCCGGGATCGACGCGATCGCGGCCGAGGCGGGCGTGTCCAAGCCGACCATCTACAACCACCTCGGCGGCAAGGAGAACCTCTTCCGCACCGTCGTGGTGGAGGCGGCGATCGAGTCCAGCGGCCGGATCCTGGCCGCGCTGGAGGCGTTTCCCACCGACGCCGCGGACCTGCATCCGCGGCTGACCGCCATCGCCCACCGCGTCGTGCAGTGTCAGGCCGGCGAGAAGGGCTGGGCGCTCCAGCGGCTGGTGTACGCCGAGGCCGCGCGCTTCCCGGACCTGTACGACACCATCCGCGAGGGCGGCACCGTACGGATCATCGACGCGTTGGCGGGCCGACTGGCCCGGCTCGCGCACGGCGGACATCTGGACATCGACGACCCGGTCACCGCCGCGAACCAGTTCCTGGCGCTGATCTCGGGGGACCTGCCCACGCTCACCGCGTTGGGCACCCGGCCGGTGGACGACGCCGCCCTGGACCGCGCGGTCACCGCCGGGGTGACCACGTTCCTGCGCGCGTTCGAGCCGCGCGCGGGCGCCGCCCCGGTCACGACGCGCCCCCGGCACTGAGCACCCGGCCGTCGCGCGCCGCCGGAGCCCTGGGCGCGCCGAGCGGGTCGTCCTCGACCGCCGCCACCGGGCGCGGTACGGCCGCGAGCAACTCGCGCGTGTAGGGCGCCCGCGGCCGGGCGAACACCCGCTCGGCGTCGCCGCTCTCCACCACCCGTCCGTCCTTCATCACCAGGATGCGATCGCTCACGTGCCGGATCACCCCCAGGTCGTGTGAGATGAACAGCAGCGCCAAGCCCAACTCGGCCCGCAGATCGGCGAGTAGGTCCAGGATCTGGGCCTGGATGGACACATCCAGCGCGGACACCGGCTCGTCGCACACGATCAGTTCCGGTGAGGGCGCCAACGCCCGTGCGATGGCCACGCGTTGCCGTTGACCGCCGGACATATCGCGCGGCCGTCGGTCCAACAGGTCGGTGGACAGGCCGACCAGCTCCAGGAGTTCGGCCACGCGGGCACGATGTGCGGCGCGGGTGGGCCGCAGCCGGCCGCCCGGAAGTCCGGCGGCGGCGACCGCCTCGCCCAGGATCCGGGCGACCGGGTACCGGGGGTCGAACGAGCCGAGCGGGTCCTGCTGTACCGCCTGGATCCGTCCGCGCGAGGCGCGTCGCGCGGACTCGGGCAATTCGCTCCACGGCGCGTCGCGAAAGAGCACGGATCCCGTGTCGGGCCGTTCCCAGCCCAGCACGATCCGCGCGGCCGTGGTCTTGCCGGACCCGGACTCGCCCACCACGCCCAGCGTCTCGCCCGCCCGCAGCTCGAACGACACGTCCCGGACCGCGTCGTGCGTGGTCCCGTCCGGCCCGCGGAAACGCTTGCCGATCCCGGCCACCTCCAACAACACCTCGCCCACCGGCGGCGCGGCCGGTACCGCCACCCGGGTCGGGCCCACCGGCGCGGACAGCCGGGTCCCCTTCGCGTGCACCGACGGCACCGCCGCGAGCAGCGCCCGGGTGTAGGAGTGCTCCGGCTCGGACAGGACCCGTGCGGCCGGCCCCTGTTCGACGATCTCGCCCGCGTACATCACCGCGATGCGGTCGGCCATCCGGGCCACCGCGGCCAGGTCGTGGCTGATCAGCAGCACGGCCGTGCCCTGTTCCTTGAGCCGGCCCAGCAGGCCGAGCACCTGGGCCTGCACGGTGACGTCGAGCGCGGTGGTCGGCTCGTCCGCCAGGAGCAGTTCGGGGCCACCGGCCAGCGCGGAGGCGATCAGGCCGCGCTGGCGCAGCCCGCCGGAGAGCTGGTGCGGATACTGTCGGGCCCGGCGGGCGGGGTCCGGGATGCCGACCTCGCCCAGGAGTTCGAGCGTGCGGGCGCCGACCCGATCGCGGGGCACCACGGCGTGGGTGCGCAGCGTCTCGGCGACCTCCGCGCCGACCGTGCGCAGCGGGTCGAGCGAGACCAGCGCGTCCTGGAGGACCAGGCCGATCCGGCGGCCCCGAATCGTTCGCCAGCGCGACTCGGACAGCCGGCTCAGGTCGGTGCCGGCGAAGTCCAGGCGACGGGCGCTCACTCGGGCCCCGCCGCCGGTGAGCCCGACCAGGGTGCGCGCGGTGACGCTCTTGCCGGAGCCGGATTCGCCGACCACGGCGAGGCATTCGCCTCGTGCCAGGGTGAACGACACGTCGCGCACCACGGGTTCGCGGCCGGGGAAGGCGACGTCGAGTCCGTCCACGACGAGCAGCGGTTGAATCGCGGGGGTGGTGGTCATCGGGGGATCCCTCCGGCGAATCGGGTACGGGCGTGCCGGCCGGCCACGTTCACCGCGATCACCGCGCAGGTGACCGCCGCGCCGGGGAACACCCCGATCCACCACGCGGTCTCCAGGAAGCCGCGCCCCTCGGAGAGCATCGCGCCCCACTCGGGCGAGGGCGGCTGGGCGCCCAGGCCCAGGAAGCCGAGCCCGGACGCGTAGATCAACGACGTGCCGAAGCCGACCGTGCCCAGCACCAGCAGCGGCCCGATCGCGTTGGGCAATACGTGCCGCACGATCAGTACCGGTCGGCGCAGACCCAGGCCCGCCGCCGCCTCGACGTAGCCCGAGCGACGCACCACCAGGGCCTCGGCGCGCACCAGACGCGCGTAACCGGGCATCGCCGCGATCGCCACCGCGACCATCACGTCCACGGTGCCCCGGCCGAGCAGGGTGACCACGAACAGCGCGAGCAGCAGTTCGGGCAGCGACAACATGATGTCGGCCAGACGCATGCCCGCCTGATCGGCGGCCCGCCCGCCCAGCGCCGAGAGCAGCCCCCAGAGGGTCCCTCCGACCAGTGCGAACACGGTGGCCCCCAGCCCCAGCAGGAGCGAGGGGCGGGCGCCGTGCAGGACCCGGGCGAACACGTCGCGGCCGAGTTGGTCGGTGCCGAACCAGTGCTCCGCGCTCGGTCCCTGGAGGGCGGCGAGCGGATCGGTTTCGATCGGCGAGGTGCTCGTGAACAGCCCGGGCGCGAGGCCGATCAGCGCGAACAGCAGCAGAACGGTGAGCGCCACCACCACGCTCGGCCGCGGCGTGCCCTCGCGCCGGATCCGCACCCGCCGTTTGCCGGCCGCCAGTGTCTGGCTCATCCGCTCAGCCCTTCCGCAGCCGGGGGTCGATGACGGCGTAGAGCACGTCGGTGAGTTGCGAGATCAGCACGAACACCAGGGCGGCGAGCAGCACGACGCCCATCACCACCGGCATGTCCTTGGTGTTCACCGATTGCAGGGTCAGCGCGCCGATCCCGGGCCGGGCGAACACCTTCTCGACCAGCACCGTGCCGCCGAGCAGGGTTCCGGTCAGCCAGCCGGACAGGGTCAGCAGCGGGATCGCCGCGTGCCGGAAGGCGTGCCGGACCCGGACCGCGGTCGCGCTCAGCCCGCGCGCCCGGGCGGTGACCACGAACGGCTCGCCCAGGGCCTTGTCCAGGCTCTCCCGGAGCACCTGCGCGAGCACCCCCGCGATCGGCAGGGCGAGCGTCACGGCGGGCAGCACCAGCGTCCGCACGCCCTCGGTGCCGGCCACCGGGAACCACTGCAACCGGAACGAGAACACCGTCAGCAGCACGATGCCCAGCCAGAACGAGGGTGTGGACACCGCGACCAACTCCCACGCGCCCAGGCCCGACCGCAGCGCGGACCGGCGCCCGGCGGTGGCCAGCGCCGACACCACGGCGATCACCACGGCCAACACCAGTGCGGACAGCGCCAGTTCGAAGGTGGAGCCGAACTGCTCGCCGATCAGCGCGGACACCGGCTGCTGGAGCTGGTAGGACTCGCCCAGTCGGCCGTGCAGCAACTCCCACAGATAGTGCAGGTATTGGCTGACCAGCGGATCGTCGAAGCCGTAGTCGGCGCGGATCTGCGCGCGCACGGCCGGGGACGCGGTGGTCTGCGGGCCCAGCAGCGTGGCCACCGGATCACCCGGCAGCAACTTGAGCCCGGCGAACGCCAGGGTCGCGGCGCCGAGCAGGACCGTGGCGATCGCCACCAGGCGCCCGCCGACCGCGCGCAACACGCGCGGCAGGCGGGCGGTGGGGGCGGTCGAGGCCGCTGCGGAGGTCATCGCCGCGAGGTCCACACGTCGTGGAACAGCGGCCACGCGTTCGGGTCCAACCGCAGCCCGTTGATCTGCTTGCCGGTCGCGAACAAGGTGGTGGCCGAGTAGAGCGGGACCACCGCGGCGTGTTCGATCACCCAGCTCTGGGTCTTGGCGTAGAGCTGTTCGCGGGTTGGCCGATCCAGGGTGGCCGCCGCGGCGTTGGTCCATTCGTCGATCTGCGGGTTGCTCAGCCAGGCCGCGTTCTGTCCGCCGGCGCTGGGCAGGTTCGCCGAGTTGAAGTACAGCCGCAGCACGTCCGGTTCGAACCGGGCCCAACTCATGTCGAGCAGGTCGTACTTGCCCGCGTACGCGTTCGTGGTGAACGCGCCCAGGTCCAGGGCCGGGCGCTGGACCTCCACGCCGATCTTCTTCAGGTCCGACTGCACGGCCTGGGCCAGGATGTCGCGCTGCTCCCGCACGGCGGCGGGCGCAGTCGGCCACTGCACGGTCAACCGCTTGCCGTCCCGGGTCCGATAGCCGTCCCCGTCGCGCGCGCTCCAACCGGCCTCGTCCAGCAACCGCCCGGCGAGCGCCGGGTCGTGGGGCCAGGTGTTCTCCAGCGACTTGTCGTAGGCCGGCGTGGCCGGTCCCAGCGGACCCCACGCGCGCCGGTACTGGTCGAAGTAGATCGACTGGATGTTCGGCCCGATGTTGATCCCGCGCTGCACCGCCTTGCGCACCCGTTCGTCGTCGAACGGCGCCCGCGTGGTGTTCAGGAACAGGCTGTACACCGCGCCCGCGAAATCGTGCCGCAGCACGCGCACGTCCGCGCGCGCCTCCAGGCTCTTGACGTTGATCGGCGGGATCGACCCGGCGATGTCCACCTGACCGCCGGCGAACGCGCCCACCCGCACCGAGTCCTCGGGCAGGAAGCGGAAGGTGAGCTTGTCCAGGTAGGCGGGGCCCTGGTGCTTGGACCCGGCCGGCGCCCAGTTGTATGCCGGGTTGTTCTCCAGCGTCAGGCTCTGGGCCTTGGTGTGCGCCGCGAACTTGAACGGGCCGGTACCCACCAACTGGGCGCCGCCCGCGCACAGTTTGTCGCCGGCCGCGGCCAACGCCTGCGGCGAGTAGAAGCCGAGGTAGGCGGTGCTCGCGGCCTGGAGGAAGGGCGCGAACGGCTTGCCGAAGGTGACCTTGACGGTCGCCGGGTCGAGCACCTCGGCGCCGGTGTAGGGGCCCAGCAGGCTCGCCGCGTACTGCGACTTGGTGGTCTTGGCCGCGATGCGGTCGAAGTTGACCTTGACCGCGTTCGCGTCGAAGGCGGTGCCGTCGGTGAACTTCACGTCGGTGCGCAGTTTGAACGTGTAGCTGGTCAGGTCCGGCGCGACCTCCCAGGAAGTGGCGAGCCAGGGATGGAAGTTGCCCTGTTCGTCCTCGGAGACCAGCGAGTCGAACACGTTGCGCTGGATCGAGGCGGTGATGTCCTGGGGGCTGACGTGGATGTCGAAGCAGGTCGGCTCGGTGTTGATCGCCACCGTCGCGGATCCGCCCTTGACCGGCGGACCCGCGGCCTGCTCCGCCGCCGCCTTGCCGCTCCTGTCGCTCGCGGTACAGGCGGACAGGACCAACGCGGCGGTGAGTGCCGCACCGACGATTCCGGGTAGACGTGGTCGGAATACGCGCATGGTCGAGTCCTGTCGAGAGTCGGGGGATCGTGCGAAGAGGCGCAGGGCGGAGCGACCGCCGCCGGCACACCAGGACGCTAGTGGCGCCGCCGCGACCCCCAGCACCCCTAACGGACCCCTACCGACCCTTGCGGGTGCGGGGACGGAAACGGGTGCGATCGGGAGTCCGGCGCCACTTGTCCATCGGTGCGCCGTTTGTGCGCCTCGCCCGTGTCATAAGGGGGCGAACGGCGTGTCCGTGTGTCGGCTTTCTTTCGCGATGCCTTCGTGTTGACGCGACGCGGGCGGATTTCTAGACTGCCGTTCAGCTATGAAGCGAAAGTCCGGATCACCGACTCGGAGCTTTACTACTTCTTCGGAGATGGCCGTGCAGGGGACCAGTGGTGCGAGCGCTTCGCGACTCGCCCTGGTGTCCCGCCTCGACGTCGACCTCGCGCGCATGTCCAGCGGACTGTGTCGTCGAGTCCTTCGTCGCAGGGATCGTTCGTCGGGTTGATGCCCGCGCCGCCCGCCAGGTGACGGGCGGACGTCGTACCCGTACATCCGAGTACCCGTACATCCGACCAGGACCGGGTCGATCCCTCTCCGTTTCCGCGGTCCCCTCGGGCCCATCGACGTGCCCGACGGCTCCGGCACCCCGGACCCCGAAATCGCGCGTGCCGCTCCTGTTCGAGGCGTGGATATCCTGCCTCGTTTCGGCCCGGGCGTGGTACGGGCGTGCGGAAATATTAATTCAGCGTCAATAGCGAATTCAACATGCGGAAACGCAGAGATTTCCGCCGGGGGAGTGGCACGTGTTTTTCGTGGGTCGAACCGAGGAACTCAGCCGACTGGATACCGCCCGGGCCCGCTGCGCGACCGGCGTCGGTGGCGTGATCACCGTCTGCGGACCCGTGGCGGTCGGCAAGACCGCGCTCCTGCACGCGTTCGGTGACCGGCCCGCGTCCGACGACGCGCTCTTCCTGCGCGCCGTCGGCACCCCGATGGAACAGGACTTCCCGCTCGGCGTGGTGCGCCAACTGGTCCTGGCGGCGCCGCCGGCCGACGTGGACACCAGCCGGATCGACCGACTCCTGGACGACGGCGCGTACACCGCCGCGTTCGGCGGCACCGACGCGCCGGCCGCGACCACGGTGCGCGCCGTGCACGAACTGAGCGCGGTACTCCTGACGTTGGCGCGGAGCCGGCCCCTGGTGCTCGTGGTGGACGACATCCAGCACGCGGATCCGGTGTCGCTCCAGTTCCTGGCCCACCTGATCCGGCGGATCCGCGGCGCGTCGGTGCTGGTGCTGCTCGGCGAGCGCGATCACGCCGCCGCGCCCTCGGCCGCGTTCGCCGCGTTCTCGGCGGAGGTCGAACGCCAGCCGCACCACCGGCGGATCCGCCTGGGCCTGCTCGGCCGCGCCTCGGTCACCGAGCTGCTGGCCCACTCGCTGGGCCCGGCCGCGGCCGCCCGACTGTCCGCAGACGTGCTCGAACTCAGCGGCGGCAACCCGCTGTTGATCCGCGCCTTACTGGAGGACACGGGACCCGGCGCCCGCTCGGACTCCTCCCGACGCCCACTGCGGCCCACCGTCGCGGACGCGTACTGCCGGGCCGTGGTCGGCTGCCTGTACCGGCTCGACCCGGCCACCGTGGACGTCGCGCGCGGACTGGCCCTGCTCGGCGAATCGGAGACCACCGAGGGTCTGGCCGAACTGCTCGAACTCGAACCCGCCACGACCACCCGCGCGGCCCGCACGCTCAACGACGCGGGACTGGTGGCGTGCAGTCGATTCCGCGACGACCGGGCCCGCCTGGCGGTGCTGGACACCATGACGCGCCCGGAGCGCGAGCGCGGCCACGGCCGGGCGGCCACGCTGCTGCACATCGACGGCGCCCCCTCCGAGTCGGTCGCCAAACACCTGGCCGCCGCCGGGGAGTTCCGGGCGCCGTGGGCGGTGCGCACGCTGCGCGAGGCGGCGGAGGCGGTGGTCGCCGAGGGGGATCTGCGGCTGGCCGTCGACTACCTCAAGCTGGCCGAGCGGATCGCTCCGGACGAGTGCACCCGGGTGTCCATCAAGGCGTTCCTGATCGGCCTGGAGTGGCTGGTCAACCCGGCCGCCGCCGCACGACACGTGCCGTGGCTGGCCACCGCGGTCCGCGACGGCCGACTCGCCGGCCGGGACGCGCTGGTGTGCGTGCGCTATCTGGCCTGGTACGGCCGGCTCGACGAGGCCAAGGCGGTGGTGGAGGCCGGCCGGCGCTCGTGCGCGCCCGGCGAGGCGGACGAGTGGGTCACCGCCGCCGAGGCCCGCGCCGCCCGGGTCTGGCTCAAGTACTGGTATCCCGCCGTGGACGCGGGAGCGTCCGGGGCCGAGCCCGAGGTGTCCCCGCTGCCCGCGACCATCGGCCGGATCGAGGGCCTGGACCTGCTCACCGCCGTGCTGGCCGGACGACTGAGCGGCGACCAGGTGTGCGATCGCGCCGAGCGCATCCTGCGCGGCTCGCGGCTGGACGACGGCACGATGGAATCGCTCACCTCCACGCTGACCGCGCTGGTGTACGCCGATCGGGCCGCCGAGGCACAGGAGTGGTGCGCCACGCTGATCGACCAGGCGGCGGCGCGGCGCAGCCCGATCGCGCACGCGCTGTTGGCCGCCGTGTTCGGCGAGATCGCGGTCCGCCAGGGCGACCTGCTCGGCGCCGAGGAGAGCGCGAAGACCGCGCTGACCCGGATCGTGCCCGAGGGTTGGGGCGTCGCGGTGGGCGTCCCGCTCGCCGCGCGGATCACCGCCGCGGTCGCGCGGGGTGACCACGAGCAGGCCGCCCGGCACCTGGAACTCCCGGTGCCCGGCGCGATGTTCCACACCCCGGCGGGGCTGCACTACCTGCACGCGTGCGGGCGGTACAACCTGGCCACCGGCCGCCCGGACGCGGCCCTGCACGACTTCATGTCGTGCGGCGAGCTGATGATGGCGTGGCGGATCGACCTGCCCGGGTTGGTGCCGTGGCGGGTCGAGGCGGCCCGCGCGCACGTGCGCCTGGGCGATCACGACGCGGCCCGCGAGTTGCTCGCGGAGCAGTTCGACCGGCTGTCGGACGAGCCCTCGCGCACCAGGGGGTTGGCCCTGGGCGTGCAGGCGGAGGTGGTCGAACTGCGCCGCAGACCCGCCCTGCTGTGGGAGTCGATCCGCGAACTCCAGGCCTGCGGAGACCGCTTCGAGTTGTCCCTGGCGTTCGCCCGACTCGGCAACGCCTACCGCGAACTGGGCGACTTCGGACGGGCCCGGCGCGCCGCGCGGCGGGCGCAACAGTTGTCCGAGGCGTGCCAGGCCGAGCCGCCGCGCCCGCTGCCGCGTACCGAACGGCTGGCCGCGGTGCCCGATCGGGACGGCGCGATACCGCACGTGCCGCAGCCGGCGCCGATCCGGGAACCGGCCCGGATCGGCGAGGCGGGCCGGATCGGCGAGAACGGGCGGGTCGCCGATCCGGGGCGCGTCGGCGAGTCGGGCCGGGCCCGCGCGGCGGAGCCCACCCCGATGGTCGGCGCTTCCGCCGGCGTCGACGAACAGCCCGGCGCCGGCCTGAGCGACGCCGAGCGCCGGGTCGCCGCGCTGGCCGCGCAGGGGCAGACCAACCGGGAGATCTCGCGCCGGCTGTTCATCACGGTCAGCACCGTCGAACAACACCTGACCAGGGTCTATCGCAAGCTCGGGGTGGCCCGCCGGCTGGATCTGCCACCGTGGTTGGAAGAGGAGATCGCGGGCTGAACGGCCCCTGACCGGGGGTGGGACCGGGGACGCCGCGCGGGTCGGGCGGCGTCCCCGACAGACCCGGTCGGGGGTCGTTTCGCGCGTCCTGTGCACGAGTGCTCCCCTATGGGGTCGGTAGGGGATCGACAGGGGTTATTCGGGTGGGGTCCACCGGACGAATCTTGAGACCGTTCGGCGCAGTCGTCGCCGTTCGGGACCGGACCGTTCGGGATGAGGGGCGACCACTCCGCGATGATGAGCCGCGAGAACACCACCAGCAAGCGCGACCGGCACGGCAGCGCGATCGCCGTCATCGGGATGGCGTGCCGGCTGCCGGGCGCCGCCGACCCCGCCGCGTTCTGGCGACTCCTGCGGGAGGGCGTCGACGCGGTCGGGGAAGCCGGCGCCGAGCGCCGCCGCGGCGCCGACCTGCGTCCCGGCGGCTACCTGGAGCGGGTCGACACCTTCGACGCGGCGTTCTTCGGGATCTCGCCGCACGAGGCCGACGCGATGGACCCGCACCAGCGGCTGGTCCTCGAACTCGGGTGGGAGGCCGCCGAGGACGCCGGCCTCCCACCCGGATCCCTGGCCGGTACCCGGGCCGGCGTGTTCGTCGGCGCGATCGCGGCCGACTGGTCCACCGTGGTGCACCGGTACGGCACCGACGCGATCACCAGGCACACCTTCACCGGCGTCGCCCGCGGCCTGATCGCCAACCGGCTGTCCTGGGCCCTGGATCTGAACGGCCCGAGCCTGACCGTCGACACCGCGCAGTCCTCGTCCCTGGTCGCGATCCACCTGGCCTGCGAGAGCCTGCGCCGCGGCGAGTCGAGCGTCGCGTTCGCCGGCGGCGTGCACCTGAACCTCGCGCCCGAGAGCACCGTGGGCGCGGAACGCTTCGGCGGACTCTCGCCCGACCACCGCTCGTTCACCTTCGACGCGCGGGCCAACGGCTTCGTGCGCGGGGAGGGCGGCGCGGTGGTGCTGCTCAAGCCGCTGGAGCGGGCGCTGGCCGACGGCGACCCGATCCACGCGCTCATCCACGGCAGCGCGGTCGGCAGCGACGGCGACACCGACGGACTCACCGTGCCCGACGCCCGGGCGCAGGCGGACGTGCTGCGCCGGGCGGCCGACGCCGCGGGCGTGGCCCCCGAGCGGATCCAGTACGTCGAACTGCACGGCACCGGCACCCGGGTCGGCGACCCGATCGAGGCCGCCGCGCTGGGCTCGGCCTACGGCGCGGGCCGTACCGGCGCCGACCGGGTCGCGGTCGGCTCGGTGAAGACCAACATCGGCCACCTGGAGGGCGCGTCCGGGATCGTCGGACTGGTCAAGACCGTGCTGGGCATCCGGCACCGCACCCTGCCCGCGAGCCTGAACCACGCCACCGCCAACCCGGCGATCGACCTGGACGAGGCCGGCCTGCGGGTGCAGACCGCCCTCGGCCCCTGGCCGCACCCGGACCGGCCGCTGTTCGCCGGGGTCAGCTCGTTCGGGATGGGCGGGACGAACTGCCACGTGGTGCTGGGCGAGCCGCCCGCCACACCCGCCCGGGACCTGCCCGGAAACCGGGTGTTCGACCCGCCCGCGGTGCTGCCGTGGCCGCTGTCCGCCCGCGACCCCCAGGCGCTGCGCGACCAGGCCGGCCGGCTGCGCGCGGCGCTGACCGGGCACACCGTGCCGCAGGACGTCGCGATGACCCTCACGACGGGCCGCACCGCCTTCGAGCGGCGGGCCGTGCTGTTGGGCGCCGACCTTGCCGAACTCACCGACGCCACTGCCGCGTTGGCCGAGGATCTGCCGAGCGCGGGGGCCGTCACCGGCACCGCCCGCCCGCACACCTCGACCGTGTTCGTCTTCCCCGGCCAGGGTTCGCAGTGGGTCGGCATGGCCGCCGAACTGCTGCACACGTCACCGGTGTTCGCCGCACACCTGGACGCCTGCGCGGACGCGCTCGCGCCGCACGTGGACTGGTCGCCGCACGACGTGCTGCGGGACGTGCCGGGCGCCGCCTCGCTCGATCGGGTGGACGTCGTACAGCCCGTGCTGTTCGCCGTGATGGTCTCGCTGGCCCGACTGTGGGAGGCCTTCGGGGTCCGACCCGACGCGGTGATCGGTCACTCGCAGGGGGAGATCGCCGCCGCGCACATCGCCGGCGCGCTCACCCTGGCGGACGCGGCCCGCCTGGTGGCGCGGCGCAGCCGACTGCTGACCGGCCTGGCGCCCGGCGGCGGCATGGCCTCCATCCCGCGTTCGGCCGACGAGGTGCGAGCCGCGATCGGCGACCGGGCCGACCGGCTCGGCATCGCGGCGATCAACGGGCCCGCGTCCACCGTGGTCTCCGGCGACCGGGCCGCGCTCGACGCGCTGTCGGCCGAATACACCGAGGCCGGTGTGGACGTACGGGCGATCCCGGTCGACTACGCGTCGCACTCGCCGCACGTCGAGCCGCTGCGCGCCGACCTGGCCCGCGAACTCGACGGAATCCGACCGGTGTCGAGCCCGATCGTGTTCTACTCCACGGTCACCGGCGGCCCGCTGGACACCGCCGAACTGGACGCCGACTACTGGTACCGCAACCTGCGCGGCACGGTGCGCTTCCAGGACGCGGCCCGCGCCGCGCTCGCCGACGGCCGGCGCACCTTCGTCGAGGCCAGTCCGCATCCCGTACTGACCATGGGACTTCGCCAGATCCTGGACGCGGACGAGAGTGCCGGACCCGACGCGCTGACGGTGGGCACGCTGCGCCGGGGCGACGGCGGGCCGCGCCGGCTGCTGACCTCGCTGGCCCAGGCGTACGTGCACGGCGCCCCGGTGGACTGGACCGCGGCGCTGCCGGCCGCGGCCCGCCGCGCCGAACTGCCCACGTACGCCTTCCAACGCACCCCGCACTGGATCCCCGAACCCGACTCGGCCGCTCCCGACGCCGCGTCGCGAACGGCCGGACCCGCGCGAACGGCCGAGCTCGCGCAGCCGGCCGGGCCCGCGCGGCCCGCCGTACGCCCGGAGCGGGCAGCACACCCGGAGCGGGCAGCACACCCGGAGCAGGCGGCACACCCGGAACCGGCGGCACACCCGGAGCCGGCCCTTCCCGCCGGGCCCGACCCGCTGATCCTGGTCCGTGCCACCGCCGCCGTCGTGCTCGGACACGCCGGACCCGGCGCGGTCGAACCGGACCGCACCTTCAAGGACCTCGGCTTCGACTCGGTCGGCGCGCTGGAGTTCCGCGACCGGCTGGCCGCCGCGAGCGGGACCCGGCTGTCCGCGTCGCTGACCTTCGACCACCCGACCCCCCGGGCCGTCGCCCGTCACCTCGCGGATCGCACGGCCGGCACCGTGCCCGCCGGTGCCGCACGGTCCGGGGCCGCCCCGGCGCCGGTCGCGCACGAGGACGACCCGATCGTCGTCGTCGCGACCGGCGGCCGCTGGCCCGGCGGCGCGGACACCCCCGAGGCGTTGTGGGACCTGCTCGCGGGCGAGGCGGACGCGATCGGCCCGTTCCCGACCAACCGCGGCTGGGACCTGGACGCGCTCTACGACCCCGAACTCGCCCGACCCGGCACCTCCTCGGTGCGCGCGGGCGGATTCCTCCACGACGCCGACGCGTTCGACCCCGGCTTCTTCGGAATCAGCCCGCGCGAGGCGGCCGCGATGGACCCGCAGCAGCGGCTGCTCCTGGAGACCGCGTGGGAGGTGGTCGAGCGGGCCGGCATCGCGCCGACCGCGCTGCGCGGCACCCGGGCGGGCGTCTTCGTCGGCGCCATGCCGCAGGACTACGGCCCGCGGCTGCACGAGGCGCCCGAGGGCTACGGCGGCCACCTGCTCACCGGCAGCCTGAGCAGCGTCGCCTCCGGCCGGCTGGCCTACACCCTGGGCCTGGAGGGCCCCGCGCTGACCATCGACACCGCGTGCTCCTCCTCCCTGGTCGCGCTGCACCTGGCGACCCGCGCGCTGCGCGCCGGCGAATGCACGCTCGCGCTGGCCGGCGGCGTCACGGTGATGTCCACGCCCGGCATGTTCACCGAGTTCAGCCGGCAACACGGGCTCGCCCCCGACGGCCGCTGCAAGCCGTTCTCCGCCGCCGCCGACGGCACCGCGTGGGCCGAGGGCGTCGCCCTGGTGCTGCTGGAGCGGCTGTCCGACGCCCGCCGACTGGGCCACCCGGTGCTCGCCGTGGTGCGCGGCAGCGCGGTCAACCAGGACGGCGCCTCCAACGGCCTGACCGCGCCCAACGGACCCGCCCAGCAGCGGGTGATCCGCCAGGCGCTGGCCGACGCGGGCCTGGACCCGGCCGAGATCGACGCGGTCGAGGCGCACGGGACCGGCACCACGCTCGGCGACCCGATCGAGGCCGAGGCGCTGCTGGCCACCTACGGTGCCGACCGCCCGGCCGAGCGCCCGCTCCTGCTCGGTTCGGTCAAATCCAACCTGGGACACACCCAGGCCGCCGCCGGGGTGACCGGCGTGATCGCGCTGATCGAGGCGATGCGGCACGGCGAACTCCCACGCACCCTGCACCTGGACGCGCCGTCCCCGCACGTGGACTGGTCCCGAGGCGGCGTCGAGGTGCTCGCGGCGCGGACCGCCTGGCCGCGGACCGACCGCCCGCGCCGCGCGGCGGTGTCCTCGTTCGGGATCAGCGGCACCAACGCGCACGTCGTCCTGGAGCAGGCCCCGGAGACCGCGGCCTCGCCCGGTACCGACCAGGCCGGCCCGTGGTTGTTGTCCGCCGCGAGCGAGGACGCGCTGCGCGCCCAGGCGACCCGCCTGCGCACGCACGTCGCCGACCACCCGGACGTCGCGCCCGGCGACCTCGGCTTCGCGCTGGCCGACGGCCGAGGCACCTTCGCGCACCGCGCGGTGATCACCGGGACCGGCCGGGACGACCTGCTGCGCGGCCTGGACGCGCTGACCGACGGCGTCGAGGCGGCCGGTCTGATCCGGGGCGAGGCCGGAGCGACCGGTTCGCTCGCCGTCCTGTTCAGCGGACAGGGCAGCCAGCGGGTCGGCATGGGCCGAGAACTGTACGCGGCCGAACCGGTGTTCGCCCGGGCCCTGGACGAGGCACTGGAACACCTGGACGCGGTCCTGGAACGCCCCCTGCGCGCCCTGCTGTTCGCCGCGCCGGACAGCCCCGAGGCCGCGCTGCTGCACGCGACCGAGTACACCCAGCCCGCGCTGTTCGCGGTGGAGACCGCGCTGTATCGACTCGCCGAATCGCACGGGATCCGCGCCGACCACCTGATCGGCCACTCGATCGGCGAACTGACCGCCGCGCACATCGCCGGCGTGCTCACCCTGGCCGACGCCGCGACGCTGGTGGCGGCCCGGGGCCGGCTGATGGGCGAACTGCCCGCGACCGGCGCGATGATCGCGCTCCAGGGCACCGAGGAGGAGATCGCCGAACTGGTGGCCGGCCACGAGGCGCACGTGGGCGTCGCGGCCGTCAACAGCCCCGACTCCGTGGTGATCTCGGGTACGGCCGACATCGTCGACGCCCTGGCCGCGCGGTGGCGTGCGGGCGGTCGCAAGACCAAGCGGCTCCAGGTCAGCCACGCGTTCCACTCACCGCACATGGACGCCGTGCTCGACGAGTTCCGGCAGGTCGCGGCAGGGCTGCGCTTCTCTCCACCACGCATCCCGATCGTCTCCAACCTGACCGGCGAGGTGGCGAGCGCCGCCGAACTGGCCGACCCGCACTACTGGGTCCGGCACATCCGCGAGGCGGTCCGCTTCCGCGACGGCGTGCGCAGACTCGCCGAACTGGGCACCACCACCTACCTGGAACTGGGCCCCGACGCCGTGCTCACCGCGCTCACCCTCGCGAGCCTGGACGACCCCGCGCCGCTCGTGCTCGCCGCGCTGCGCGCCGACCGCCCCGAGGCGCTCACCTACACCCGGGCGCTGGCCCGACTGCACGTGGCCGGCCTCGGTGTCGACTGGGCCCCGGTCTGGGCCGGCCGCGCCGTGCGTCGCGTGGACCTGCCCACGTACGCCTTCCAGCGCCGCCGGTACTGGCTGGACGCGCCGCACGCCGGCGCCGACGTGACCTCGGCCGGGCTCGACCCCAGCGAACACCCCCTCCTCGGCGCGGGCTTCGAGCGCGCGGACGGCTCCGGCCTGGTCTGGACCGGCGTGCTCTCCACCCGGATCCGGCCGTGGCTCGCGGACCACGCGGTGCACGACACGGTCCTGCTGCCCGGCACCGCGTTCGTCGACCTCGCGCTGCACGCCGCCGCACGGGCCGGCGCCGGCGGGATCGGCGAACTCGTGCTGGCCGCACCGCTGGTGCTGCCCGAGGACGGCACCGTGCGGATCGAACTCGCGGTGGGCGCCGAGGAGACGGACGGCACCCGAGCGGTCACCGTGCACTCGCGCGCCGCCGACGCCGAGGACTGGACCCGGCACGCCGCCGGACGCTTGACCCCAGCCGAGACCGCCCTGCCCGCCCGGGTCGAGGGCGCGTGGCCGCCGCCGGGCGCGGTCGCCGTGGACGTCGAGGACTTGTACGAGCGGCTCGCCGACCTGGGCTACCACTACGGCCCGGTCTTTCGGGGCCTGACCGCCGCGTGGCAGCACGGCGAGGAACTGCTCGCCGAGGTCGTGCTGCCGGACCCGGCCGAGGAGTTCGGCCACCCGGTGCACCCCGCGCTGCTGGACGCCGCGCTGCACGCCGTCGTGGCGCTGCTGCCCGGCGCCGACCCGAACGCGCCCACCCGTCTGCCGTTCGCGTGGGCCGGGATCAGGGCGCACGCCGCCGGCGCCCGCGAACTGCGGGTGCGGATCACGCCGCTGGGCCCCGACGCGGTCGCGCTGACCGCCGGCGACGCCGACGGTACGCCCGTGGTCTCGATCGACCGGCTGACCCTGCGCGCGATCCCGGCCGACCGCTTCGCCGCCCGCCCGACCGCCACGTCGGACCCCTGGTACCACGTGCACTGGGTGCCGGTGCCGGGCGACACGGTCGCCGCCGAACAGGGCTCCTGGGTGCTGCTCGCGGACGGCGACGCGGACCCGCTCGGCTCGGGCATCCACCCCGCGCCGCCCGAGGTGCACCGCGACCTCGCCGGACTGCGCGCCGCGCTCGCCGCCGGAGCGAGCCCGCCCGCGCGGGTACTGGTGGCCTTCGACCCGCCGAGCCCCGCGCTGGGCACCGCGGTTGCCACCCACGCGGTCACCGAACGGGCGGTCACGCTGCTCCGTGAATGGCTGGGCGACCCGGGCTTCGCCGACGTCGAACTCGTCCTGGTCACCCGCGAGGCGGTGGCCACGCACGCCGGCGAGGACGTGCGCGACCTGAGCGCCTCCGGCCTGTGGGGCCTGATCCGGGCCGCGGCCGGCGAACACCCGGGCCGGCTGCGGATCCTGGACCTGGACGCGCACCCCGACTCGGCCGCCGCGCTGGCCTCGGCACTCGCCGGCGGGGAAGCCCAACTCGCGCTGCGCGGCGGCGCGATCCTGGCCCCGCGACTGGCCCCGATACGCCCCGACGACGCGCTGGAGCCGCCCGCCCTGGACACACCCTGGCGACTGGACGTCACCGAACCCGGCAGCATCGACAACATCGCGCTGCTGCCCGCGCCCGAGGCCGCCCAGCCGTTGGCGGCCGGCCAGGTGCGGATCGCGGTGCGCGCGGCCGGACTGAACTTCCGCGACGTGCTGATCGCGCTGGGCGGCTACCCCGGCGCCGCCCGGATCGGCGCCGAGGGCGCCGGCCGGGTCCTGGAGGTCGGTCCGGGAGTGAGCGGACTCGCGGTCGGCGACCGGGTGATGGGCCTGCTGCCGGGCATCCTGGGCTCGCACGCCGTGGTCGACCACCGACTGCTCACCCCGATCCCGGCCGGCTGGAGCTACGCGCGGGCCGCGACCGTCCCGGTGGCGTTCCTGACCGCGTACCACGGCCTGGTCGAACTGGCGGGCCTGCGCGCGGGCGAATCCGTCCTGGTGCACGCCGCAACCGGCGGGGTCGGCACCGCGGCCGTGCAGCTCGCCCGGCACCTGGGCGCCGACGTCCTGGGCACCGCGAGCCCGGCCAAGTGGCCCACGCTGCGCGCCCAGGGCCTGACCGCCGAGGGCATCGCGTCCTCGCGCACCCTCGACTTCGAGAGCCGGTTCCGCGCCGTCACCGGTGGGCGCGGCGTCGACGTCGTGCTCAACTCGCTCGCCCGTGAGTTCACCGACGCCTCACTGCGGCTGCTCGCGCCCGGCGGCCGGTTCGTCGAGATGGGCAAGACCGACCCGCGCGAACCCGGCGCGGTGGCCGCCGACCACCCGGGGGTCGACTACCGCGCGTTCGACCTGCTGACCCTGGAGCCCGAGCGGATCGGCCGGATGCTGCGCGTCCTGGCCCCGCTGTTCGCGGCCGGCACGCTCACCCCGCTGCCGGTCACCGCGTGGGACATCCGGCACGGCGTACGCGCGCTGCGGCACCTGAGCCAGGCCCGACACACCGGCAAGCTGGTCCTGACCATCGCGCCCGCACCCGCCGGCGTCGACCCGAACGGCACGGTCCTGATCACCGGCGGCACCGGCGCCCTGGGCGCCCTGGCCGCCCGCCGGCTGATCACCCGACACGGCGCCCGACACGTGCTCCTGGTCGGCCGCACCGGCCCGGCCGCGCCCGGAGCCGACGCACTGCGCGCCGAGCTGCGCGCGCTGGGTGCCGAGGTCGAGATCGCGGCGTGCGACGTGGCCGACCCGGGCGCGCTCGCCGAACTGCTGGCCGCGATCCCGGCCGCGCACCCGCTCACCGCCGTCGTGCACACCGCCGGCGTGGTCGCAGACGGCGCGCTCAGCACCACCGATCCCGAGCGCCTGCACGCCGTGCTGCGGCCCAAGGTGGACGCCGCGTGGCACCTGCACACGCTCACCGCCGACCTGGACCTGTCCGCGTTCGTGCTGTACTCCTCGGCCGTCGGCGTCCTGGGCAATCCCGGCCAGTCCGCCTACGCCGCCGCCAACACCTTCCTGGACGCGCTCGCCCACCACCGACACGGCCACGGCCTGCCCGCGACCTCGATCGGGTGGGGCCACTGGGCCGAGGCGGGCGGTCTGGCCGCGCACCTGACCGAGGTGGACCGCCGCCGGATGGCGGGCAGCGGCCTGGCCCCGATGAGCACCGAAACCGGCCTGGACCTGCTCGACCGCGCGCTGGACACACCGCTGCCGGCACCCGTGGCGGCCCGGATCGACACCGGCGCGCTGCGCCCCGACGCGGCGACCGCCCTCCTGGCCGGCCTGACCCGCGCGGCCGGCCCCGGTCGGGTGCCCGCACAACGCGGCGCCTCGTCCCGCACCGGTACGGGCCGCCGGACCGGCGCCGGGATCCGGGAGCGGCTCGCGGGCCGCCCGACCGACGAACAGCGTCGCGAACTGCTCCTGTTCGTCCGGCTCACCGCCGCGGCCATTCTCGATCACGACGGGCCGGCCGCGATCAAGCCCGAACGCGGATTCCTGGAGGCCGAGTTCGACTCGCTCGGCGCGATCGAGCTGCGCAACCGGATCAACGCGGGCACCGGACTGGATCTGCCGTCGACGCTGATCTTCGACCATCCGACCCCGATCGCACTGGCCGAACACCTGCGGGAGCGGCTGTTCGTCGCCGCCCCGCACCCGGGCACCGGTTCGCTGCTCGCCGAACTCGACCGCTGGCAGGTCTCGTTGACCGGACTGCTGGCCGACGGCGGAGCCCCGGACGAGGACTTCCGGACCGGGGCGGTGGCGCGCCTGTACGCACTGCTGGGCCGGCTCGGCGCCGAGGTACCCGGGGATCCGACGGCGGCACTGATCGAACAACTCGGCGCGGCCGGCGACGACGAGCTCTTCGACTTCATCGACAACGAGCTCGGCATCTCCTGACCCGGCCCACCACGCCCCCGCGGGGCTCCCACGACTGGCACCACCACCACGGCGAAGCCGCCGCACGGAAAAGGCAGATACCCCATGGCGAACGAAGAGAAGCTGCGCGACTACCTCACCCGAGTGACCGCCGACCTGCACCAGGCCCGGCGCCGGCTGCGGGAGAACGAGGAAGCCCGGAACGAACCGATCGCCGTGGTCGGCATCGGCTGCCGGCTGCCGGGCGGCGTGCACTCGGCGGACGACCTGTGGCGGCTGGTGGCCGAGGGCCGGGACGCGGTCGGCGGCTTCCCGACCGACCGGGGTTGGGACCTGGACGGCCTGTACGACCCGGACCCGGACGCGGTCGGCAGGACGTACACCCGACAGGGCGGATTCCTGCACGACGCGGCCGAGTTCGACGCGGCCTTCTTCGGCCTTTCGCCGCGCGAGGCGCTCGCCGCCGATCCCCAGCAGCGGCTGCTCCTGGAGACCGCGTGGGAGGCCCTGGAGGACGCCGGGATCGATCCGACGGCGATCCGCGGCTCGTCCACCGGGGTCTTCGCCGGCGTGATCGCGCAGGAGTACACGCCGCGGCTGTACAAGACCACCCCCGACCGGGTGGACGGCTACGTGCTCACCGGCAGCACCACGAGCGTGGCGTCCGGTCGGATCTCCTACACCTTCGGGTTCGAGGGGCCTGCGGTGACGGTGGACACCGCGTGCTCGTCGTCGTTGGTGGCGCTGCATCTGGCGGCGCAGTCGTTGCGCTCGGGCGAGTGCGATCTCGCGCTCGCGGGCGGCGCCACGGTGATGGCCTCGCCCGGGATGTTCGTCGAGTTCGCCCGCCAGCGCGGCCTGTCCGCGGACGGCCGGTGCAAGGCGTTCGCCGGCGCCGCCGACGGCACCGGCTGGGCGGAGGGTGTCGGCCTGCTGGTCCTGGAGCGGCTCTCAGACGCACGCGCGGCCGGGCACCGGGTGCTCGCCGTGATCCGGGGCAGCGCGGTCAACCAGGACGGCACCAGCAGCCAGCTCACCGCGCCCAACGGCCCCTCGCAACAGCGGGTGATCCGCCGGGCGCTGGCCAACGCGGGTCTGACCCCGGCCGAGGTGGACGTGGTCGAGGCACACGGCACCGGCACCCGGCTCGGCGACCCGATCGAGGCGCAGGCGCTGCTGGGCACGTACGGCCGGGACCGGGCGCCGGAACGGCCGCTGTGGCTGGGTTCGTTGAAGTCCAACATCGGCCACGCGCAGGCCGCGGCGGGCGTGGCCGGCGTGATCAAGATGGTCCAGGCGCTGCGGCACGGCGTACTGCCCAAAACGCTGCACGTGGACGAACCCACCACGCATGTGGACTGGTCCTCGGGCGGGGTACGGCTCCTGACCGAGGCCCGGCCGTGGCCGCAGACCGAGGCGCCGCGCCGGGCGGCGGTGTCCGCGTTCGGGGTGAGCGGCACCAACGCGCACGTGATCCTGGAACTCCCGGACGAGGACCGCGAGTCGCAGCCCGCTGCGCCGCCGCCGCCCGCACCGTCGATCCCCTGGGTGCTCTCCGCCAAGTCGCCGCGGGCACTTCGAGCCCAGGCCGCTCGACTGGGCGACCGACTCGACGCGGCCCCCGGGCCCGACGCCGCCGAGGTGGGCTTCTCGCTCGCCTCCTCGCGCTCGGTCTTCGGCGAGCGGGCGGTCGTGGTGGGCGCGGATCGGGCCGCTTTGACCAGCGGGCTGGGCGCGTTGGCACGTGGCGAATCGGCGCCGGGCGTGGTCACCGGCACGGCGGACGCGGCCGGGAGGACCGTGTTCGTCTTTCCCGGCCAGGGTTCGCAGTGGGCCGGGATGGCCGCCGACCTGTACGCCCAGTCGCCGGTGTTCGCGGCACGGTTCGACGAGTGCGCGAAGGCGTTGGAGCCGTTCGTGGACTGGTCGCCGGTCGAGGTGTTGACCGGTGTCGAGGGTGCGCCGTCGTTGGATCGGGTGGATGTGGTCCAGCCGGTGTTGTGGGCGGTGTTGGTGTCGCTGGCCGAGGTGTGGCGCGTGTATGGGGTCGTCCCGGACGCGGTCGTCGGCCACTCGCAGGGGGAGATCGCGGCGGCCGTGGTGGCCGGCGGGTTGTCGCTTCAGGACGGGGCCACGGTGGTCGCGTTGCGGAGTCGGGCGATCGTGGCGTTGTCGGGGCGCGGTGGGATGGCTTCGGTGGCGTTGGCCGAGTCGGATGTCCGCGTGCGGATCGCTGCGTGGGACGGGCGGATCTCGGTCGCGGCCGTCAATGGTCCGGGTCAGGTGGTGGTCTCGGGGGAGCCGGACGCGCTGGCGGAGTTGGTTGAGGCGGTGACGGCCGAGGGTGGTCGGGCGCGGGTGATTCCGGTGGACTACGCGTCGCACTCCGCGCAGGTGGAGGAGATCCGCGCGCGCATCGTCGCCGACCTGGCCGGGATCGCGCCGACCTCGGGCACGGTTCCGCTGTGGTCGACGGTGACCGGTGCCTGGATCGACACCGCCGAACTGGACGGCGCGTACTGGGCGACCAACCTGCGCGAGACCGTGCGCTTCGCGGAGGCGGTGCGCGCGCTCGCGGACGCGGATCACGGCGTGTTCGTCGAGGTGAGCCCGCATCCCGTGCTGACCGCCGCGATCCAGGACAGCCTGGAGGAGATCGGCGCGGCCGACACCGTCGTGGTCGGCACGCTGCGCCGCGGGCAGGGCGACCTGGTCCGGCTGCACACCTCGCTGGCCGAGGCGTTCGTGCGCGGGGTGCCGGTCGCGTGGGATGTCGCGTTCGAGGCGGGGGCGATCGAGCGGGTGTCCCTGCCGACCTACGCCTTCCAGCGCGAGAGGTTCTGGCTGGACACCGGCGAGTACACGCCGCCCGCCGCGGCGGCGGTCGACTCGGCCTTCTGGGACCTCGTCGAGGGCGGCGACCGCGCGGGCCTGTCCGCCGCGCTGGGCGACGTGGACGGCGAACTGGCCGAGCCGCTCGGCGCGGTGTTGCCGGCCCTGTCCTCGTGGTGGGACCGGCGCCGATCCGACGCCGCGACGGATGCCTGGCGGCATCGCGTCGTCTGGCGCCCGGTGGCGGCCGCGGCGGGCGCCGACCGGCTCACCGGCACCTGGCTGCTGGTACTTCCGGAGCACTCGGCATCCGGCCCGGTGGCCCGGTGGTTCGATACCGCCCTGGCCTCCTCCGGGGCCCGGGTGGAGCCCGTCGTGGTGGGTCGGGAACGGGCGGACCGCGCCGCGCTGCGCGCGCTGCTCGCGGAGGTCGCCGGCGCCGCCGGGGAGCCGGTGACCGGGATCGTGTCGCTGCTCGCCCTGGCCGAAGGGTCGGTCACCGCGTTCCCGGCGGTGCCGTGGGGCGCGGCGGCGACGCTTGCGCTGGTCCAGGGCCTGGGCGACGCGGGCGTGCACGCTCCGGTGTGGGCGGTCACCGGCGGCGCGGTCTCGGTCGACGCGGACGACCCGGTCCGGGAGCCCGAACAGGCGCAGGTGTGGGGCTTCGGTGGCATCGCCGCGGCCGAACTCCCGGATCTGTGGGGCGGTTTGATCGACATACCGGTCGAGCTGCCGGCGGACGCGGCGGCCACAAGGCTGAGCGCCGTGTTGTCCGGCGCGGCGGGTGAGAGCGAGATCGCGATCCGCGGCGCGGCGACGTGGGCCCGCAGGTTGGTCCGGGCGCCGCACGCGGCCGGCTCCTCGGCCGGGTCCTGGCAGCCGTCCGGGACCGTGCTGGTCACCGGCGGCACCGGGGCGCTGGGCGGGCACGTGGCCCGCTGGGTCGCGGCGCGCGGGGCCGAACACGTGCTGCTGGTGAGCAGGTCGGGGGCCGAGTCCGCGCAGGCACCGGCCCTCGCGGCGGACCTGGAGGCGTTCGGCGCCCGGGTGTCCTTCGCGGCCTGCGACGTCGGCGACCGGACCGCGCTGGCGGACGTACTCGCCGGCGTCCCCGAACAATTCCCGCTCACCGCCGTCGTGCACGCGGCGGCGGTGCTCGACGACGCGGTGATCGCCGACCTGACCCTCGATCAACTCGACCGCGTGTTGCGGGTCAAGGTCGACGGGGCCCGTCACCTGGACGAACTCACCCGCGACCTGGACCTGTCCGCGTTCGTGGTGTTCTCCTCGCTCGCGGGCATCTGC
This sequence comes from Embleya sp. NPDC001921, assembly GCF_053594475.1. Classification (NCBI taxonomy): domain Bacteria; kingdom Bacillati; phylum Actinomycetota; class Actinomycetes; order Kitasatosporales; family Streptomycetaceae; genus Embleya; species Embleya sp. NPDC001921. Next base: position 1,547 of record NZ_JBSFEO010000043.1, on the reverse strand, counting down.
GGCGTGCCCGGCCAGGGCAACTACGCGCCCGGCAACGCCCACCTCGACGCACTGGCCGCACGGCGCCGGGCCGCCGGACTGCCCGCGACGGCGATCTCGTGGGGCCACTGGGCCGGTGGCGGGATCGCCGCGCCCGAGGTCGAAGCGCGGTTGGCCCGACAGGGGTTGCGGATGCTCGACCCGGAAGCGGCGATCCGGGTGCTGGGCCAAGTGCTCGACGCGGACGAGTCCCATCTGACGGTGTGCGACATCGACTGGGACGTGTTGTTCCGGGATCGGCGTGCGCCGCTGGTCACCGAACTGCTCGGCGCGAAGGGCTCGGATCCCGCCGCGCCCGCGCTCGCTCTCTCCGGCACGGACGGCGACACCTTCGCGACCCGGTTGACCGGGCTGGGCTCGGCCGACCAACTGCGCTTCCTGGTCGAGGCGGTGCGTACCCAGGCGGCGGTGGTCCAGGGCCACCGCGGCGCCGCCGCCGTCGATCCCGGGAAGCCGTTCCGGGACCAGGGGTTCGACTCGCTGACGGCGGTGGAACTGCGCAATCGGCTGGCCGCCGAGACCGGTCTGCGGTTGCCCGCGACGCTGGTCTTCGACTACCCCACGCCCAACGCGCTCGCCGAATTCCTGCGCGCTGGGATCTTCGGCGACGTCGGCGACACCGACAACGACACCGACACCGACACGACCATGGCCGCCACCACCGCGGCTCGCGCGGACGCCGACGACGCGATCGTGATCGTCGGGATGGCCTGCCGCCTCCCCGGCGGGGTGAGTTCCCCCGCCGACCTGTGGCGGCTCGTGGAGGCCGGTACGGACGCCGTCGGCGAGTTCCCCACCGACCGGGGATGGGACGTCGAGGGCCTGTACGACCCGGATCCGGACCGGGTGGGCACCTCGTACACCCGTGCGGGTGCCTTCCTGCCCGACGCGACCGGGTTCGACAGCGCCTTCTTCGGCATCTCGCCGCGCGAGGCGCTGGCGATGGACCCGCAGCAGCGGCTGCTCCTGGAGACCGCGTGGGAGGCGTTCGAGCGGGCCGGGATCAACCCGGACACGTTGACCGGGAGCCGGACCGGCGTGTTCGCCGGCATGGCCGGTCACGACTACGGGCGCGGCCTGACCGAGGCGCCCGAGGGTCTGGAGGGCTACCTCGGCACCGGGAGCGCGGGCAGTGTCGCGTCCGGTCGGATCTCCTACTCGTTCGGCTTCGAGGGTCCGGCGGTCACGGTGGACACCGCGTGCTCGTCGTCGCTGGTGGCGATGCACCTGGCCGCCCAGTCGCTGCGTACCGGCGAGAGCGACCTGGCGCTCGCCGGCGGGGTCGCCGTGATGGCCACGCCGGGCATGTTCGTCGAGTTCTCCCGGCAGCGCGGCCTGTCCGTGGACGGGCGCTGCAAGGCGTTCGCCGGTGCCGCCGACGGTACGGGCTGGGCCGAGGGCGTCGGCCTCGTCCTGCTCGAAAGGTTGTCGGACGCGCGGCGCAACGGGCATCGGGTGCTCGCGGTGGTGCGGGGCAGTGCGGTCAACCAGGACGGTGCGTCCAATGG
>NZ_JBSFEO010000042.1:0-109303 GCF_053594475.1 Embleya sp. NPDC001921 | reverse complement strand
CCGAGATCACCCCGCGCAACGCACCCTCGCCCAGCTCCGCTTCGAGCCGATCGCACACCTCGTCGAACGCCGCCGCGAACACCGGAAACACCGCGTACAACCCACGACCCATCCCCACCCGCTGACCACCCTGACCCGCGAACACGAACACCAACCGGCCCGGCTCGGCGCTCGCCGTACCGCGCACCAGTCGCGGCCCTTCGCGGTCCTCGACCAACGCGTCCAGCGCCGCGAGCAGTTCGGCGTGGTCGTCCACGAACAACACGGCCCGGTCGTCGAGCGCGGCGCGCCCGGTGGCCAGCGAGTAGCCCAGGTCGACCAGCGGGGTGTCCGTCGCCGTCGCGACGAACGCCCGCAACCGAGCCGCCTGTTCGCGCAGCGCCGCGCCGCCGCGCGCGGACAGCGGAATCGGGGTCGGCAGCGCCGCCGGCGCCGCATCCGTCTCGGCCTCCGGCTCACCGGCGGTGGCGGTCGGGCTCTCCTCGGCTTCCGGCCGCTCCAGGATCACGTGTGCGTTGGTGCCGCTGACCCCGAAGGCGGAGATCCCGGCCCGGCGCGGCGCACCCGTCTCCGGCCACGCCACCGACTCCGTCAACAACGACACCGCACCCGACGCCCAATCCACCTGTGGCGAGGGCTCGTCCACGTGCAGCGTCCGAGGCAACACACCGTGACGCATCGCCTCGACCATCTTGATCACACCGCCCACACCCGCAGCCGCCTGCGCATGACCGATGTTCGACTTCAACGACCCCAACCACAGCGGCCGCCCACCCGCACGCTCTCGCCCATACGTCGCCAACAACGCCTGCGCCTCGATCGGATCACCCAACCGCGTCCCCGTACCATGCGCCTCGACCGCATCCACCTCCGCGGCCGACAACCCCGCATCCACCAACGCCGCCCGAATCACCCGCTGCTGCGACGGACCATTCGGCGCCGTCAAACCATTGCTCGCACCGTCCTGATTGATCGCCGTACCGCGGATCACCGCGAGCACGCGGTGTCCGTTGCGGCGCGCGTCCGACAGCCGTTCCAGGGCGAGCAGGCCGACGCCCTCCGCCCAGCCGGTGCCGTCCGCCGAGGCCGCGAACGAACGGCAGCGGCCGTCCGGGGAGAGGCCGCGCTGCCGGCTGAACTCCAGGAACACGCCGGGCTTCGCCATCACCGTCACGCCGCCCGCCAGTGCCAGCGTGCACTCGCCGCGCCGCAGCGCCTGGCCGGCCAGGTGCAGCGCGACCAGCGACGACGAGCACGCGGTGTCCACCGTGACGGCGGGACCCTCCAGGCCCAGTGCGTAGGCGACTCGCCCGGAGATCACCGCGGCCGCGTTGCCGGTCAGGAAGTAGCCCTCCAGACCCTCGGGTGCCTCGTGCAGGTGCGGGCCGTAGTCCTGGCCGTTGGAACCGACGAAGACACCGGTGTGGGTGCCCGCCAACGAGGCCGGGTCGATCCCGGCGTGCTCGAACGCCTCCCACGAGGCCTCCAAGAGCAACCGCTGCTGCGGGTCCATCGCGAGCGCCTCACGCGGCGAGATGCCGAAGAAGGACGCGTCGAACTCGCCTGCGGTGTGCAGGAATCCGCCCTGCCGTGTGTAGCTGGTGCCGACGTGCGCCGGGTCGGGGTGGTACAGCGCGTCCAGGTCCCACCCGCGGTCGACCGGGAAGCCGGTGATGCCCTCGCGGCCTTCCACGACCAACTGCCACAGCTCCTCGGGCGAGGTCACCCCGCCCGGGTAGCGGCAGCTCATCCCGACGATCGCGATCGGCTCGTCCGGATCGACCCGCACCGCGGGTGCGCTCGGGCCGGCCGTGTCGCCCGGCCCGGAATCCGGCGCGGCGCCGAAGAGTTCGTCGAGCAGGTGGCGGGCCAGGCCGTCCGGGGTCGGGTAGTCGAAGACCAGGCTGCCCGCCAGACGCAGGCCGGTGCTCGCGTTGAGGCGGTTGCGGATGTCGACCGCGGTGAGCGAGTCGAAACCGAGTTCCTTGAAGGTGCGGTGCGCCTCGATGGCGTCGACCGACGCGTGGCCCAGGACTCCGGCGGCCGCGCCGCGGACGAGTTCGCGCAGTGCGTGCAGCCGTTCGCTCGCGGGCAATCCGGCCAGGCCGGCCGGCAGCGCGGTGGTCGAGGATTCGGCGCTGTGGCCGTCGGCCGTACCGGCCAGGGCCCGCCGGACCTCGGGCAGGTCACCGATCAGCGGGCTGGGCCTGGTCACGGTGAAGGTGGTGGCGAACCGGGCCCACTGCACATCGGCGACCGCGAGGAAGGTCTCGTCGTCCGCGAGGGCCTGACCGAGCACGGTCAGCGCGGCCTCGGGGGCCATCGCGGTGACGCCGAGGCGTTCGAATCGCTCGCCGGTGTCTCCGGCGGACATCCCGGCGCCGGCCCACGCGCCCCACGCCACCGACGTGGCGGTCAGCCCTCGGGCCCGGCGGCGCTCGGCGATCGCGTCCAGCTCGGCGTTCGCGGCGGCGTAGGCGCCCTGCCCGCCGCCGCCCCAGACGCCCGCGTTGGAGGAGATCAGCACGAAGGCGTCCAGGTCGTCGCCGGGGCTGTCGGCGAAGAGCGCGTCCAGGTGCTCGGCGCCGCGTGCCTTTCCGGCCAGTACGGCCTCGGTCTCGGCCGGGTCGGCGTCCAGGAGCGGCGTGGACCGCATGACGCCCGCGGCGTGGACGACGGTGCGGATCGGGCCGTGCTCGGTGCGTACCCGCTCGACCAGTTCGGCCAGCGCGGCCCGGTCGGCGGTGTCGCACGCGGCGACGGTCACCCGCGCGCCCAGCGCGGTCAGTTCGGCGACCAGGGCGGCGGCGCCCGGCGTGTCCGGGCCTCGCCTGCCGGTCAGCACCAGGTGCTCCGCGCCGCGCGCCACCAGCCAGCGGGCGAGGTGTGCGCCGAGCGCGCCGGTCCCGCCGGTCACCAACGCGGTGCCCCGGGTGCGCCACTCGGCGGTCGGGCCGGCGGTGCGCGGGGCGCGGGTCAGGCGTCGGCCGTACACACCGGACGGTCGCAGCGCCACCTGGTCCTCGTCCGAGGCCGCGAGGACCGCCACGAGGCTCCGACAGGTCCGCTCGTCGGGGGTTTCGGGCAGGTCGATCAAGCCGCCCCAGCGCTGCGGGTGTTCGAGCGCCGCGACCCGGCCCAGGCCCCATACCGCCGCCGATCCGGGCGTCGGCGCGGCGTCGGTGTCGTGGCCGCCGCGGACCGCGACCGCGCCTCGGGTGAGCGTCCACAGCCTGGCCGGTACGTCCGCGTCCGCGAGCGCCTGGACCAGTGTCAGCACGGCCGAAGTCCGCGTCGACAGCCCCGACTCGCCTGCCGCGTCGGTCAGGGTGGTCTGGGCGGTCAGGGTGGTCTGGGCGGTCAGGGCGGTCTGGGCGGTCAGGGCGGTCAGGCAGAGCACGCCCTCGACGTGGGGGGCCTCGTCACGCGCGGCGCGCAGTGCGGCGGCGAGCTTCGCGCGGTCCGGGGCGCCGGTGGCGACCGGCACCGTGCGCACGGTGGCGCCGCGTGCGGTGAGTTCCGCCTCGATCGCGACGGCGATCGTGTCCTCGTCGGCGGTCGCGCCCGCCGACGTGATCAGCAACCAGGTGCCGGTCGCGGTGGGCGCCGCCGACTCGGGGATCGGCTGCCAGCCGATCCGGTAGCGCCACCCGTCGATGGTGGACCTCTCCCGACGCTGCCGGCGCCACGAGGACAGGATCGGCAGTGCCGCGTCCAGCGAGCGCCGGTCGTCGGCGTCCGCCGCCGGCATCTCGGGCAGCGCCGTCGGGTCCTCGTCGTCCACGGCCGCCCAGAACGCGGCCTCCTCCGGATCCTGCTCCCGGTCCGACCCGGCCACCGGGGCGTCCAGCCAGTAGTGCTCACGCTGGAAGGCGTAGGTCGGCAGGTCGACCGGCGGTGCGTCGACGGCGTCGTCGGGGCCGGTGAACGCGGGCGACCAGTCCACCTCGACGCCCTGGACGTACGCCTCGCCCAGCGACTCGAGGAAGCGCGCCGGGCCGCCGTGGTCGCGGCGCAGGGTGCCCACGGTCACCGCGCTCGCGTCGACCGCGTCCAGTGTGCCCTGCACGCCCACCGTCAGTACCGGGTGCGGGCTCGCCTCGATGAACGCGCCGATCCCATCCGCCAGCAGCGCCCGCGTGGCCAGGTCGAACCGCACCGGCTCACGCAGATTGCGGAACCAGTAGCCGGCGTGCAACCCGGCCGTGTCCAGACGTTCTCCGGTCACCGCCGAGTAGAACGGGATCACCGACGAACGCGGCACGATCGGACCCAGGATCTCCAGGAGTTCGTCCCGCAGGTCCTCCACCTGCGCGGAGTGCGACGCGTAGTCCACCGGGATCCGCCGGGCCCGTACGTCCTCCGCCTCGTATCCGGCCAGCAGCTCGTCCAGCGCGTCCGGCTCACCGGAGACCACCGTCGACGCGGGGCCGTTCACCGTCGCCACGCTCACTCGGCCGGACCAGCGCGGCAACCGCGCCTCGACGTCCGCGACCGGCAGGGGTACGGACACCATGCCGCCCCGGCCGGCCAGCGACACCGCGATCGCCCGACTGCGCAGCGCGACCACCCGGGCCGCGTCCGACAGCGACAGGCCGCCCGACACGCACGCCGCCGCGATCTCGCCCTGCGAATGACCCACCACGGCCGAGGGCACCACGCCGAACGAGCGCCACAGCTCGGCCAACGACACCATGACCGCGAACAACACCGGCTGAACCACATCCACCCGGTCCAGCCCGCCGGCCTCCGGATCCTCGGCGCGCAGCACCTCGGTCAGCGACCAGTCGACGAATTCCGCCAACGCCGCCTCGCACTCCGCGATCCGTGCGGCGAACACCGGCGACGCGTCGAGCAACTCACGTGCCATGCCCAGCCATTGCGAGCCCTGGCCGGGAAAGACCAGGGCCACCGCACGCCCGCTCACCGCGGCCTCGGCCCGAACCCCCCGGCCCGCCGCCAGGGACGCGAGCCCGTCGAGCAGCGTGTCCCGGTCCGTGCCGACCAGCACCGCGCGGTGCTCCATCGCGGCACGCGTGTCCACCAGCGCCCGCCCGATCGACGCGGGCGTCGCCTGCGGATCGGCCGCCGCGTACGCGCGCAGCCGTTCGGCCTGCGCGGGCAGCGCGGCGGCGGAGCGGGCGGAGAGCACCCACGGGACCGGGGTCGGCGCCGGTCGCGGCGCCGACGGGTCCGCCGGTGCCTGACGCGGGCTCGGGCTCGGGACCTGGTTCGGGGTCGAGTTCGGGGCCTGGTTCGGGCTCGGGCTCGGGACCTGGTTCGGGGCCGGGAAGGCCTGTTCCAGGACCACGTGCGCGTTGGTGCCGCTGATCCCGAACGAGGAGACCGCGGCCCGGCGCGGCGCGCCGGTCTCGGGCCAGGTCCGCTGCTCGGTCAGCAACGACACCGCGCCCGCGGTCCAGTCCACGTGCGGGGAGGGCGCGTCGACGTGCAGCGTGCGGGGCAGTTCGGCGCGGCGCAGCGCCTCCACCATCTTGATCACGCCCGCGACCCCGGCGGCGGCCTGGGTGTGGCCGATGTTCGACTTCAACGACCCCAGCCACAACGGCTGTTCAACCGCGTGCTCGCGTCCGTACGTGGCCAGCAGCGCGTGCGCCTCGATCGGGTCGCCCAGCGCGGTCCCGGTGCCGTGCGCCTCCACCGCGTCCACGTCCGCCGCGGACAGGCCCGCGTCGGCCAGCGCCGCGCGGATGACCCGTTCCTGGGCGAGGCCGTTCGGCGCGGTCAGGCCGTTGCTGGCACCGTCCTGGTTGATCGCCGAGCCGCGCAGCACGGCCAGGATCCGGTGGCCGTTGCGCAGCGCGTCCGAGCGCCGTTCCAGGACCAGGATGCCGGCGCCCTCGGCCCAGCCGGTGCCGTCCGCGGCCGCCGCGAACGCCTTGCACCGGCCGTCCGCGGAAAGTCCGCGCTGGCGGCTGAACTCGACGAACATGCCGGGTGAGGACATCACCGCCACGCCGCCGGCCAGGGCCAGGCCGCATTCGCCGCGCCGCAGTGCCTGGGCCGCCCAGTGCAGCGCGACCAGCGAGGACGAGCACGCGGTGTCCACGGTGATCGCGGGGCCTTCCAGACCGAGCGTGTAGGCCACCCGGCCGGACGCGACGCTGACCGTGCTGCCGGTGAGCAGATAGCCCTCGTGGCCGGCGGCGGCCTCGTGCAGGCGGGCGCCGTAGTCCTGGGCCATCGCGCCGACGAAGACACCGGTGCGGCTGCCGCGCAGCGAGTCGGGGTCGATCCCGGCGTGTTCCAGCGATTCCCAGGAGGTCTCCAGGAGCAACCGCTGCTGCGGGTCCATGGCCTGCGCCTCGCGCGGCGAGATGCCGAAGAAGGCCGCGTCGAACTCGGGGGCGTCGTAGAGGAATCCGCCGTACCGGGTGTAGCTGGTGCCGGACCGTTCCGGGTCCTGGTCGTAGAGGTTGTCCAGGTCCCAGCCCCGGTTGGTCGGGAACACCGAGACGGCGTCGGTGCCGTCCGCGACCAGTCGCCACAGGTCGGCGGGCGAGCGCACGCCGCCCGGCAGTCGGCAGCTCATCCCGACGATCACGATGGGGTCGTCCGCGTCGCGCCGCGCACCGGCGGCCGCGTCGAGGCCCGCGTCGGGACGGGGTTCGTCGGCGCCGGGGTCGGTGTCGAGCAGGAGGGCGCGCAGGTGTTGTCCGGTGGCCGCTCCGGTCGGGTGGTTGAACAGCAGCGTGGGCGGGAGGTCGAGCCCGGTGGCGGCGGTGAGGCGGTCGCGCAGTTCGACCAGGCTCACCGAGTCGAAGCCGAGGTCCTTGAACGACAGCGTCGCGTCCACCGTTCCGGCGGAACCGTGTCCGAGCACGACGGCGATGTGGCCGAGGACCAGGTCGGTCAGCGTCCTGGTCTGCTCCGCCTCGCCGAGCCCGGCCAGGCGCCGTACGAGCGGGTTCGACTCGGCCTCGCGCCGCACGTCGCCGTCCGCGTCGATCGCCGCCGCGACGGGCGCGGCGACCGGCGGTGCCGGGCGTTGCCCGGTCGGTACGTCCAGCCAGTGGCGCTCGCGCTGGAACGCGTAGGTGGGCAGCGGGACCCGGCGCGTGTCGGTGTGCGCGAAGGCGACCGAGAGGTCGACGGCGACGCCCTGGACGTACGCCTCGCTCAGCGAGCGCAGCAGGCGGTCGGCGCCGCCGTCGTCGCGGCGCAGCGTGCCGAGGGTGATCGCGTCGGCGCCGCGCTCGTCGATGGTGCCACGCATCCCGACCGTGAGCACCGGGTGCGGGGTCGCCTCGACGAACGCGCCGATCCCGTCCGCCAGCAGCGCCCGCGTCGCCAGGTCGAACCGCACCGGCTCACGCAGATTGCGGAACCAGTAGCCGGCGTCCAACCCGGCCGTGTCCAGACGCTCACCGGTCACCGCCGAGTAGAACGGAACCACCGACGAACGCGGCACGATCGGCCCCAGGATCTCCAGGAGCTCCTCCCGCAGGTCCTCGACGTGCGCCGAGTGCGACGCGTAGTCCACCGGGATCCGCCGACCCTCGACGCCGTCCGCGGCCAGCGCGCCGATCAGTTCCTCCAGCGCGTTCGGGTCACCGGAAACCACCGTCGACGCGGGCCCGTTGACCGTCGCGACGCCGATCCGGCCGGTCCACGCGGAAAGGCGTTCCTCGACGTCGGCGACCGCCAGCGGTACGGACACCATGCCGCCGCGCCCGGCCAGCGACCGCCCGATCGCCCGACTGCGCAAGGCCACCACGCGCGCCGCGTCCGACAAGGTGAGCCCGCCCGCGACACACGCCGCCGCGATCTCACCCTGCGAATGACCCACCACCGCCGCCGGCACCACCCCGAACGAACGCCACACCCGCGCCAACGACACCATCACCGCGAACAACACCGGCTGGACCACATCCACCCGGTCCAACGACGGCGCACCCGCACCACCCCGCAACACCCCGACCAGCGACCAGTCGACGAACTCCGCCAACGCCGCCTCGCACTCCGCGATCCGCGCCGCGAACACCGGAGAAGCGTCGAGAAGTTCGGCCGCCATCCCGACCCACTGCGAGCCCTGACCGGGGAACACCAGCGCGACCGGGCGTTCGGTGCCGCCGACCCCGCGCACCACACCGGGGTCGGGCAGGTCGTCGGCCGCGGCGAGCGAGGTGAGCGCGGCGAGCAGTTCGGCGCGTCCGGCGCCGAGCAGCACGGCGCGCTGCTCGAAGGCGGATCGGGTCCCGGTCAGCGCGCGACCCACCTCGGCCACCGTGAACTCGGGCCGCTCGGTCACGAAGTCGCGCAGCCGTGCGGCCTGTTCGACCAAGGCGTGCTCGGTACGACCGGACACCACCCACGGCAGCGGGGTCGAGGCGTCGTCGTCCCCCGCGTGAACCCTCGCGGCCTCGGTCGGCGCGTCCGGCGCGGAGGACAGCACGAGGTGGCAGTTGGTCCCGCCCATGCCGAACGAGGAGACCCCGGCGAGCAGTTCGCCGTCGGGTGCGGTCCAGGTGCCGGTGTCTTGGCTGACCCGGAGGTTGAGTCCGGCGAAGTCGATGTCGGGGTTGGGAACTTCGTAGTTGAGGCTGGGCACCAGTTCGCGGTGCTCCAGGCACAGCACGGTCTTGAGCAGGCCGACGATGCCCGCGGCGCCCTCGAGGTGGCCGACGTTGGTCTTGGCGGACCCGACCAGCAGGGGGCCGCGGGAGCGGTCGGCGCGGGCCGCGCCGATCACCGCGCCCAGCGCGGCGGCCTCGATCGGGTCGCCGACCCTGGTGCCGGTGCCGTGCAGTTCGACGTACTGGACGTCGGCGGGGTCGACGCCGGCCGCGCGGTAGGCGGCGCGCAGCACGTCCTGTTGGGCGAGCGGGTTGGGGGCGGTGAGCCCGGCGCCGCCGCCGTCGTTGTTGACCGCGCCGCCGCGGATCACGCAGTGGATGTGGTCGCCGTCGCGGCGGGCGAGGTCCAGCGGCTTGAGCACGATCAGCGCGCCGCCCTCGCCGCGCACGTAGCCGTTGGCCCGGGCGTCGAAGGTGTGGCAACGACCGTCGGGCGACAGGCCGCCGAACTTGGCGGCGCCCAGGGTGCTGTCCGGGATCAGGTTCAGGTTCACGCCGCCGGCCACGGCGAGGGTGGTCTCGCCCCGGCGCAGGCTCTCACAGGCCAGGTGCACGGCGACCAGTGCGGACGACTGGGCCGCGTCCACGGACATGCTGGGTCCGCGCAGGTGCAGCAGGTACGAGAGGCGGTTGGCGAGCACGCCGCGCTGCAGGCCGGTGACGGTGTGCCGGTGGACCGCCTCGGGGCCGGCCTGGTGCACCAGTCGCGCGTAGTCGTCGTAGTTGGCGCCGATCCAGACCCCGGTCGCGCTGTCGGCCAGACTCGCGGGCACGATGCCGGCGTTCTCGAACGCCTCCCAGCCCAGTTCCAGGGCCAGTCGCTGCTGCGGGTCCATCGACCGGGCCTCGCGCGGGCTGATCCCGAAGAACGCCGGGTCGAACCGGTCGACGTCGTCGATGAAGCCGCCCCACCGGGTGTTCATCCGGCCGGGGACGCTCGGGTCGGGGTCGTAGTACGCGTCCGCGTCCCAGCGGTCGGCGGGGGGTTCGGTGATGCCGTGGCCGCCGGCGCGCAGCAGCGCCCGGAAGGCGGCCGGGTCCGGCGCCTTCGGCAGCCGGCAGGAGATGCCGATCACCGCGATGGAGTCGTCTGCCGGCTGCACGGACGCGGACTTCCTGGCCATGGTGCTGGTACCCCCGTACCGAAAACGGATGGATCGAACGGTCGAGCGGAGTGTCGGGGCGGGACTCGGCCGCTCACCGAACGGCGAGTGCGAACAAGGACGGGCGGCGGATGCCGGCCGCTGGGCGGCGGGTATCGGTCGTCGGCGGTCGGCGGTCGGCGGTCGGCGGTCGGCGGTCGGCGGTCGGCGGTCGGCGGTGCGAACGAGCCGACCGCATGCCGTGGTGCGACCCGTCGCGGTCCGCCACCCGCCGCCCGCCGGAGCGGCCGGCTACTCCTCCCGCGCCTGCGACACCCCTTGCGCTTCGCTCGCGCGCATGTACGCGGCGAGTCGGGTCGGGGTCGGGTGGTCGAAGAGGTCGGCGAGTTTGAGCGAGCCGGACGTGATCGCCTCGGCCCGCTGGACCAGTTGCGCGCCGAGCAGCGAATGCCCGCCGTGCGAGAAGAAGTTGGTGTCGGCGTCGACATCGGGTCGGTTCAGGAGTTCGCGCCACAGCGCGACCAGGGCGGAGGTCGCCTCGTCGTCCGGCTCCGTGCCGCCGGCGCCTTCGACGCGGGCGGCGCGGTGTTCGGCGGCGAGCCGGACCAGCGCCGGGTAGTCGATCTTGTCGTTCAGGGTGGTCGGGAAGCTCTCCACCACGAAGAACTCCTGCGGAACGGCCGAGGCGGGCAGCTCGCCGCGGGCGTGCTCCCACAGCCCGTCGGAGGGGTCGGTGCTGGGCGCGGCCTCGACGAACGCGGCCAGCGTGGCGTCCGGGCCGGGGCCGCCGAGGACCACCACGGCGGCGCCCTTGACCTCGGGGTGGGCGCGCAACACCGCTTCCACCTCGCCGAGTTCGATCCGGTTGCCGCGCAGCTTGACCTGCCGGTCCAGCCGGCCCTGTACCTCCAGGGTGCCGTCGGCACGCCACCGGGCCTGGTCGCCGGTGCGGTAGTGGCGGCCGTGCTCCGGGTGCCGACGGAAGCGGTCGGCGTCCAGTTCCGGGCGCTCGTGGTAGCCGATGGCCACCCCCTCGCCCGCGATGCACAGCTCGCCGCGCACGCCGACCGGCAGTTCCCGACCGTCGGGGGTGGCGACGAAGACCCGGGTGTTGCGGATCGGCCTGCCCACCGACACCGGCCCGCCGTCGGTGTCGTCGGCGCCGATCCGGCCGGAGGTGGACCAGATGGTGGTCTCGGTGGGGCCGTACACGTTCCACAGCTCGCAGCCGGTGGCCAGCAGTTCCCGGGCCAGGTCGGCGGGCAGCGGTTCGCCGCCGCACAACACCCGCAGGCCGGCCAGCACCGGTCCGGCCTCGGCCAGCACCAGTCGCCAGGTGGTCGGGGTGGCCTGCACGATGCCGACCCGGTGCGTTCTGAGCACCTCGCGCAGCGCGGCGCCGTCGGTGCGGGCCGGGTCCGGGGCGACCACGAGTCGACCGCCCGTGGCCAGCGGCACGAACAGTTCCAGCGCGGAGATGTCGAACGTGAACGTGGTCATCCACAACGTCACGTCGGTGGGGCCCGCGTGCTGTTCGGCGGCGAAGTGCGCGACCAGGTTGGCCAGGTTGCGGTGGCTGAGCAGGGTGCCCTTGGGTCGGCCGGTGGAACCGGAGGTGTAGATGAGGTAGGCGCACGACTCCGGGTCGACGTCGACGTCCAAATCCAGGTCCGGGTCGAGTTCCGGGTCGAGGCCGGGCGCCGGGCCGGCGGCCGTTCCGGGGTCGAGCGCGGGCAGCGCGAGCACGGTCAGGTCGGCGATCTCCGGCAGCGCGACGCCGTCGGCGACCAGCACCGCCCGCGCCCGGGAGTCGGTGAGCTGGTACGCGATGCGATGTTCGGGGTGGTCCGGGTCGAGCGGGAGGTAGGCGGCCCCGGCCAGCCAGACGCCGAACACGGCGGCGGCCAGTTCGGGACCGCGCGGCGCGGCCAGCGCGACCACGTCGCCCGACGCCACACCGGCGCCGCGCAGCAGGTCGCGCACGGACCGCGCGCCCGCCCACAGTTCGCCGTAGCCGATCCGCCGGGTCCCGTCCTCGATGGCCGGCGCCGTCGGATCGGCCGCGACCCGGGCGGCGACCGCGGCCGGGACCCCGGCGGCGTCCTCGGCGCCGGTGTCGTTGGCGGCGGCGAGCAGCGCGCGCTCCTCGGCATACCCGATCGGGATCTCGCGCAGCGGCCGGTCCGAGGCGTCCGGGTCGGCGCCCAGGGCCAGCAGCAGCGCCTCGTAGCGGCGGGCCAGGGCGCGCACCTGGGCCCGATCCAGGACCTCGGTGTAGTGCACGGCGCGCAGCCGGATGCCCTCCGGCGCGGACATCAGTAAGAACTCCAGGTCGAACTTGCTGGCGCCGTTCTCGACCACGGCCACCGAGGCCTTGCGGCCGCCGATCTCCAGGTCGGGCAGGCCCATTCCGGGCACGTAGTTGAACACGTGCCGGAACAGCGAGTTGCGCCAGCCGGAGCCGTCCCGCTCGACGTCCTCGAGCATCGTGTCCACCGGCACGCCGGTGTGCATGAAGCCGGCGAAGAACACGTCCCGGGTGCGCCGGACCAGTGCGCGGAATCCTTCCGTCGGATCCACCCGCACGCGCAGCGGCAGCACGTTGATGTGGTAGCCGACGGCGCGCTGATCGCGCGGACCGCGCAGGTTGACCGGTGCGCCGACGGTCAGGTCCGGGCCGGCGCCGTGCGCCTCCAGCAGCGCGTAGTAGGCGGCGAGGAGCACCACCGCCTCGGGGGCCTTGAGTTCGCGCTGGAGTCGGCGCACCACGGCGGTCGCCTCGTCCGACAGGTCCACCACGAGCTGGTCGCCGGTGAGCGTGGTGGTGGCCGGTTCCGGGGTCTGGCAAGCCAGTTCGAGGCCGGCCGGGCGGAAGCCGGCGAGGTGTTCGCGCCAGTACGCCGGACCGGCCGGTGCGGGCGGCGCCTCGGTGAGCGCGGGCACGACGGTGCGCAGCTCCTCGGGCGGGCGGCCGGTCTCCACCAACGCGTCGTGTACAGCGACCAGTTCCTCGAGCACGATCATCGCCGAGGTGGTGTCGAAGACCAGGTGGTGTGCGGTCAGGCAGAGCACGTCCTGCTCGCCGTCGGTGAACACCACCGCACGGACCAGCGACTCGCCCGTGAGTGCGAACGGGGTGCCGGCGAACTCGGCCAGCGCGGCGTCCAGTTCACCGGCCGCGACCTGGACCCGGTCGATCCGGGCGGTGGTCGCGGCGGCCGGCCGCACCTCCTTGGTCAGCGTCGCGTCGTCGGCGTGGAAGACGGTGCGCAGCACCTCGTACCGGCGCAGCAGTACGGTCAGCGCCGAGCCGAGCGTCTCCGGGTCGAGTTCGCCGGTGCTCCGCAGCGAGATGGAGAGGTTGTTCACCGGCGTGCCGGGGACCATCTTCTCCAGCAGCCAGAGCGCCTCCTCCTTGCGCACCGCCGCGCTCCGGCGATCGGACCCGGCCCGCTCCGCGGCACTGCCGGGCGCGTCGATCCGCCCGGTGTCGGCGGCCGGGTCGGCGGCGGCCGGGTCGGTGTCCTTGTCGGCTGCCGCGACCGGAGTCGCGGTGTGCGCGTCGTGCGCGCCGGAGTGCCCACGCATGTCTGACGTCCCCTCATTGCACTGGTGCGTCGCCGCCGCCGGTGCTCGGCTCGGCCGGTTCTCGTGTCGGCCGATTCCCGGCCCGTTCCCGACCCGATCCCCGTTGTGGACCCGGCCGGTTCCCGACCCGGTCCCCCCGCTGTGGACCCGGTCCGTGCGCCGCGCCCGGCTCGCGGGCGCCGCCCTGCGGCGGGTCCTGGTCGGCCCGCCGCCTCGGGGCGAGGTCCGCCCCGGCGCTCGGCTCAGCCGAGCAGTCCCAGCACCGTGCGCGCCACGTCCTCGTCGCGCAGCAGGTCGGCGTGGTCGATGTCGAAGGTGATCTCCCGACCGATCAGGTCCTCGCGGCCGTTGCTGCGGGCCAGGTTCAGGCCGTTCGTCTCGGTGCGCGAGGTGATCGCGGTCGCGGCGGCCCAGCCCGCGGCGTAGTCGATCTCGGTGGCCGCGGTCAGATAGGAGACGAACGCGGTGAAGGTGCCGCCCAGTTCGGCGGAGCGCTCGGCGTCCAGGCCGGCCCGGGCGAAGGCGGTGCGGCCCACGTCCTGGAAGATCCGGTCCAACGCGGCTCCGAAGGCCACCAGTTCCGGGTTCTCCTCGCGGGCCTTCTTGCCGGCCTCCTGGGCGTCGCCGACCTCGGTCGCCGAGAGCACCACGGAGAGGTTGCCGACGACCTTGTGGAACTGCCAGTACAGGGTGAGTTCGGAGACCGCCTCGGGGTCGAAGAGCACCACCGCGGGCGCGGTCTCCTGGCGCTTGGTGACGTGTTCGGCCAGTGCCGCCGCGTACACGGAGCCGGCGCAGTAGCCGAACACCCCGACCACCGGGATGTCGCCGCCGGGCAGGCCGTCGACCCAGCGGGCCACCTGGTCGGCGCCCGAACCCGCGCCGGGCGCGCCGGCGCCGGTGGGTACCGTCTCCCACAGTTGCAGGCCCGGCGCGATCCGCGGCGCGAACTCGGCGAAGCCTGCCTCGGGCCGGCCGGTGGCCGGGAAGTCGGCGGCCAGGATGACCCCTTCGCCGCCTCGGTCGTTGAGCAGTTTCCACGAGCCCCGGTCCGCCATTGCGATCCCCCAGTCGGATGAGCCGGCCGGTTCGGCCGGCCGCGCTTTTCCAGTCGCTGCCTCTGTGGTCGACGCTATGCAGGGGTTTCCACGGACACCACCCATAGAAGTTCGACGGGCACCCGGAGTGAGCATGGGGGTACCCCGAACAACCCCTACGCGGTCGATCGGGGTCGTGACGTTGACCATTGCATCGAAATGAGAACTCGTGATAGTGGATCGAACACGGTGCGTGGCCGTCGCCGTGTTCGCCCGCGGACGCCCTCGACCGGCCCGAACGCGGGTTTGCCGGCAGCTTCCCGAGAGATTCCTGAGAGTTTCCTGAGCGTCGTGTCCGGCGCGCCCGGCGCGCGGCCGAGGCCGTGCGCGCCCGGCTGTCGGATTCAGCGAACGCTCAGGAACCTCTCAGCGACAGGCCACTCGGCGCCGGCACGGTACCGGCATGAGCGCACACGGGTCGCACCACAGCACGGTGCACCATCGGATCGCGGAGGCCGCCGGATGATCGAGGTCAAGCAACTGACCAAGCGCTACGACGACAAGGTCGCCGTCGACGACCTGAGTTTCACCGTCCGGCCGGGTCGGGTGACCGGGTTCCTCGGGCCCAACGGCGCGGGCAAGACCACGACGATGCGGATGATCCTGGGGTTGGACACCCCGACCGCGGGAGCGGCCACGGTCAACGGTCGCAAGTATGTGGATCTGCCGCAACCCATGCGCGCGGTGGGGGCGCTGCTGGACGCCAAGGCGGCGCATCCCAGCCGTACCGCGCGCAGCCACCTTGTCTGCCTGGCGCGCAGCAACGGCCTGCCGGCGCGGCGAGCGGGCGAGGTGCTGGAGCGGGTCGGACTGGAGGAGGTGGCGGGCAAGCGGGTCGGGCAGTTCTCGCTCGGGATGAGTCAGCGTCTGGGTATCGCCGCCGCGCTGCTGGGGGATCCCGACATCCTGATGTTCGACGAGCCGGTGAACGGGCTGGACCCGGAGGGCATCCGGTGGATCCGGCAACTGATGAAGCGGCTCGCCGACGAGGGCCGCACGGTGCTGGTGTCCAGTCACCTGATGAGCGAAATGGCGCTCACCGCAGACCACTTGATCGTGATCGGGCGTGGTCGACTGGTCGCCGACACCGGCCTGGAGGAGTTCATCGAGCGCAGTTCCACCCATTCCGTGCTGGTGCGCACCCCGTTCGCGGACGCGTTCGGCCGGGTGTTGACCGCGAACGGCGCGACGGTGCGGCTGGACGAGACGGGTGCGCTGGTGGTGTCCGGGATGGACAGCCTGGAGATCGGTCGCCACGCCGCCGCCGACGGGGTTCCGTTGGCCGAACTCACGCCGCAGCGCACCTCGCTGGAGGAGGCGTTCATGGAGTTGACCCGGGACAGCGTCGAGTACAACGTGACCGAAGGAGCGGTTCGATGACCACCGTGACCGAGACCCGCGAGCGGAGCGAGTCGACCGAGTCGCCGGCCGGAAAGGCGCGCGCCTACCGGGTGACCGACGTGTTGTTCTCCGAGTGGTCGAAGATCTGCTCGTTGCGCTCGACCGCGTACACGCTGTTGGCGACGATCGCGCTCGGGGTGGGGCTGGGACTGCTGTTCACCGCCGCCGGGGCGGCGCAGTACGAGGATTCGAGCGCGGCCGACCGGCTCGACTTCGACCCGACGGCGACCAGCATCAAGAGCTACATCATCGCCCAGTTGGCGGTGGGCGTGCTGGGCGTGCTCGTGGTCACCTCCGAGTACGCCACCAAGATGATCATGACCAGCATGGTCTCGGTGCCGCGCCGGTCCTGGCTGCTGGGCGCCAAGGCCGCGGTGTTCGCCGCGGTGGCGCTGGCGGTCGGCCAGATCGTCGGGTTCGCCGCGTTCTTCGTCGGCCAACCGGTGCTCGACGCGCGCGACGCGCCGTACGTGAGCCTGGGCGATCCGGGCGTGCTGCGCGCGGTGTTCGGCTGCGGGCTCTACCTCGCCGCGATCGGCCTGCTCGGCGTCGCACTGGGCACCCTGCTGCGGGCCACCGCCGGCGCGCTGGCCGTACTGGTCTCGGTCACCCTGCTGGTGCCCACCCTCGTCACCGCGCTGCCCACGTCGTGGGAGACCAACGTGCAGAAGTGGTGGCCCACCAACGCGGGCAGTCAGATCATGGCCGTGCACCGGGATCCGGACATGTTCGGTCCGTGGGCCGGGTACGGGATGCTCTGCGCGTGGGTCGCGCTGATCCTCGCGATCGCCTTCGCGGTCTTCCGCACCCGCGACGTGTAGCGCGCGACCGATGGCGCGGGCACCCGGATCGGCGGGACTTGGCTCGAACACGCACGGGAACGATGGGGGCTGGGCATGACAGGCGGGATCCACGGCGGGCCCGGCCGGGCTCGGCCCGGGCCGGAACTGCTCCTGGTGGTGGAGGACGAACCCACGGTGCGCGAACTGCTGTCCGCGAGCCTGCGCTTCTCCGGTTTCGCGGTCGCCTCCGCGGCCACCGGCGACGAGGCGCTCGCGATGGCCGGGCGCGATCGCCCGGATCTGGTCGTCCTGGACGTGATGTTGCCGGACATGGACGGCTTCGAGGTGCTTCGGCGACTGCGCGAGGAGTTCGGCGGCACCGTCCCGGTGCTCTTCCTCACCGCGCGGGACGGCTCCGAGGACAAGATCAACGGACTCTCCCTGGGCGGCGACGACTACGTCACCAAGCCGTTCCAACTCGACGAGCTGATCGCCCGGATCCGGGCCGTGCTGCGCCGGGCGCGGGGCGAGACGGCCGCCGGCGAGGGCACGCTGATCGTCGCCGACCTGGAGGTCGACGTGAACGCGCGCCTGGTCACCCGCGCCGGGCAGGCCATCGATCTGTCCCCGACCGAGTTCAAGCTGCTGCGCTACCTGTTGGAACACGTCGACCAGGCGCTGGAGAAGTCCCGCATCCTCAACGACGTGTGGCGCTACGACTTCGGCGGGGACGCGGGCATCGTCGAGTCGTACATCAGCTACCTGCGCCGCAAGGTGGACCACGTCGAACCGAAGCTGATCCACACAGTGCGCGGGATCGGGTACGTGCTGCGCAGGCCGCGCGCGTGACCGTCACCGACGCGGGCGCCGCGGCCGGGGCCGGGTCGAGCGCCGCGCGACCCGCCGAGGACGGGGCCGGCCCCGGCGACGGGCCGACCGGGCCGGGCCGGGCCGGGCCGGCGCGCCGGGCGGGCGGGCTGCTCCGGCGCGGCCGGCGGATCCTGGGCCGCCGATCGTTGCGCGCCCGGGTGTTGCTGCTGACCGTGTGCCTGCTCGCGATCGGCTTGCTGATCAGCAACGCGGTGGTGCTCGCCTCGCTGCGCGCGCCGCTGGTGGACCGGGTGGACAGCCAACTGCGCACCACCGGCCGCCTGATGGCCGGGGTCACCCCGCAGTTCCTGATCACCTTCCGCCAGTCCCCCGACCAGCCCCAGGCCCTGCCGCTGGACCTGGTCGGCGACCTGTACGTGGCCTACCTCGCACCGGACGGCCGCGTCGAGCAGACCGGTCGGGCCGGCGCCCACCGCGAGAACCCGGACCCCGAGCCGCCCACCCTGGACACCGCGGCCGTCACGCGCCGGGCCGGGCGCCCGTTCGACCTGGCGGGCCGCGGCGACACCACGTGGCGGGTGCTGGTCCTGCCGCGCACCACCGGCCCGCCCGGCTCCGGGGTGCTGGTGGCCGCGTCGCTCGACGAGGTCGAGGCCACCGTGGACCGGGTCCGCCTGGTCTGCCTGGTGATCAC
This sequence comes from Embleya sp. NPDC001921, assembly GCF_053594475.1. Lineage (NCBI taxonomy): Bacteria > Bacillati > Actinomycetota > Actinomycetes > Kitasatosporales > Streptomycetaceae > Embleya > Embleya sp. NPDC001921. Next base: position 91,210 of record NZ_JBSFEO010000042.1, on the reverse strand, counting down.
CGCGGCCACGCTGGCCCTGCTCACCGTGCTCGGCTTCTTCGCGGTCAAGGCCGGACTGCGCCCGCTGCGCCGGATCGAGGAGACCTCGGCGGCCATCGCCGGCGGCGATCTGGCCCGCCGGGTTCCGGACACCGCCGCGCCGAACACCGAGATCGGCCGGCTCAGCACGGCGCTCAACGGCATGCTCGCCCAGATCGAGACCGCGGTGGCCGCGCGCGCCGCCTCGGAGGCCCGACTGCGCCGGTTCGTCGCCGACGCCAGTCACGAGCTGCGCACCCCGCTGACCGGGATCAAGGGTCTGACCGAGCTGTATCGCATGGGCGCGCTGCCCGAACGCACGGACGTGGACCGCACGATGGACCGGATCGAGCGCGAGTCGACCCGGCTGGGCCGGTTGGTCGAGGACCTGCTGCTGCTCGCCCGGCTCGACGAGCGCGCCGCCGCCGATCCCGGCGCGTTGCAGTTGCGTCCGGAGCCGATGGACCTGCGCTCGCTGGCCGCCGACGCGCTGCACGACCTGCGCGCCCTGGACCCCTCCCGCGCGGTCAGGCTGACCGGCCCGGACGGCGGCCCGGTGAGCCCGGCACCGACGATGGGCGACGAGCGCCGACTGCGCCAGGTGGTCACCAATCTGATCGGCAACGCCGTCACCCACACCCCGGCGGGCAGCCCGGTGCGGATCGGGGTGGGCGCGATCGCGGACGGGGTGCTGATCGAAGTGGCGGACACCGGACCGGGGTTGACCGACGAGCAGGCGCACCGGGTGTTCGAGCGCTTCTACCGCGTGGACGGCTCGCGCAGCCGCAGCACCGGCGCGGGCGCGGGTCTGGGCCTGGCCATCGCCCAGTCGCTGACCCAGGCCCACGGCGGACGCCTGGAACTGCACACCGTGCCCGGCACCGGAGCCACCTTCCGCCTGGTCCTGCCCGCACACACCGGCGACCCGGCGACCTGACCCGCTCGCCCCGCCCGCTCCGTGCCGGGTCGCCCGGCCCGCGACCCGGCACGGCCCAGGACACCAGGGCGTGTCTTCCATCCCCCGTCGGGCTCCGCGGCGTGAGCGAAGCGAGGAGCCCGAAGGGCGGATGCCGTGCATCGGCGTGCCGGAGAAGCGCCCGCATAGTGGTTCTATTCGGGCGTTTCTCCGGGGCGGCGAGCGCAGCGAGGGAGCCCGCAGGGCGGATGCGGTGCCGGGCGTCGTGGAGCCCGACGGGGGATGGAAGACAGGCCCTAGCCGGCTCGGCAGGTCTCCAGGGCCACCGGCAGGAAGGACCGGCCCTTGACGTTGAGCTTGCGGTAGATCCGGGTCAGGTGCTGCTCGACGGTGCCGGTGGTGATGTGCAGTTCGTCGGCGATCTGCCGATTGGTGTAGCCGCGTACCGCCAGCCGGCCCACCCGGCACTCGGCGGTGCTCAACGACCCGGTGTCCGCCGGCTCGGCGAAGGTACGGACCGGCCCGGACAAGGCCGGCGGCCGGATCGGGTCACTCCCGCCCGCGCTCCGCAGCAGTGGCTCCGCGCCGCAGATCATCGCCAGACCGGTCGCCTGGCGCCGGGCCATCCGGGCCCGGGTGGGATCGCCCAGCGCCTGGTGGGCGTCACCCAGATCGGCCAGGCAGTACGCCAGTTCGAGCTGGTCACCGGATTCCAGGAGCAGATCGCCCGCCCGGGTCAACACCTTCGGGCGCTCCGCCGGCGACAGCGTGGCCGCCAGCACCCGCAGCGAGATGCCGTGCGTACGGCCGCCCCGGGTGTCGGTCAGCGCGACTTGTTCCTCGGCCAGCTCCCGGGCTCGGCGGCGCCGTCCCAACCGCAGGTGGGCCAGCGCCGCCTCGCTGCGCCAGGGCACCAGCGCCGGCAGGTCCATCTGCCAGCTCCGCATCAGTTCGCCGCACGCGGTGAAATCGCGCAGCGCCGCCGAGGGCCGGTCGCCGGCCAGGTGATGTCGGCCTCTGGCGTGCAGGTAGTGCAGCCCGGCTCTGGTCTCGTACATCGCCTCCGGGATCGGATGGGCCAGGTAGCGGGCGGCCGTGTCCAGGTCGCCGCGCATCGTCTCGGCCAGGACCAGCCAGGCCAGCGGTCCGCCGATGCCGATCCCCCAGCTCTGCGGGGACAGGCAGGCCAGCGCGGTCAGCGCGGTGTCGGCGCTGGCCCCCAGGTCGCCGAGCCGAAAGTCCACGCTCGCCTTGATCGCCCGCAGCAGCGCCTGCCGGTTGGGTGCCGTGCGCCGGTCGGCCTGCTCGATCAGCCGGTCGGTCCACACCCGCGCCTTGGGCAACTCGTCCGAGTACAGCAGCGCGAGCAGCGCGGAGGCCATCGCGTCCTCGGTGCGATCGCCGAGATGACAGTTCTGCAGCACCTGCTCGGCGGCGTACACGGTGCTCTCGTCCGAGCGCCCGGTGAGCACCGCGGAGAACACTTCGACCGCCTGCACCTGCGGGTTCATCACGGTGGGGTGGCCGGGATCCAACGGCGGTCCCAGACCGGCGTCCGCGGTGTAGACCACCGCGGGCGGATGGAGCACGAACAGCGACTGGTGGGCGACGTGATAGCCGGCGGCGGCGTGCCGGTCGGCCTCGTCGGTGGCCCGGAACAGCTCGAACATCAGGCCGATCACCTCGGCGGCCTCCTCCGAGCGGCCGTGCCACAACAGGTGCCTGGCCAGCGCGAGTCCGTCCCGCCGCCCCAGGTGCCCGTCCCGCAACGCCTGGGTGAGCGCGGTCAGATGGCGGGCCGCGGCCGACGGGTCCACCCGCCACTCCATCTGCGCCAGCTCCGCGGTGACCGTCGCGCGGATGCCCTCGTCGACGCTGCATCGGCGGGCGTGGTTGAGGCATTCGATGGCGAAGTCGATCTCGTCGCCCAGGGCCGCCTGTTCGGCCGCCTCGCGCAGCGCGGCCACCGCCCAGCCCTGCCCGATCGGTTCGGCCGCGATCAGCCGTTCGGCGATCCGGCGTGCCGAGGCCCCGGTCTCGTGCAGCAGGTTCGCGGCCTGCCCGGACAGGTCCGCCCGGTGGGTGAAGTCGTGGTCGGCCAGCACGATCGCCTCGATCGCCGGATGCCGGAACCGTTCGCCGTCCAGCAGCCCCGCGCCGCGCAGCGTCTTCATCGCGCCCGCGGCGTCCTCGGAGCCGATCTGGATCAGTTCGCCCACCAGCGCGGGAGCGGCCGGCGATCCCAGCACCGCGATCGCGCGGGCCACCTCGCCGTCCAGCGGCGCGCCGTGGTGCAGACAGGCCAGCACCGCCTCGCGGAACGATTCGCCCATCACCACGCCGTCCGCCTGGCGGACGGCCCCGGGGAGGGTCGCGGGCAGGTCGTCGACCAGCGCGTGCACCAGACGCGGATTGCCGCCGCTGAGCGCGTGGCAGCGCACGCCCAGGCCCTGTGCGCCGACCGCGCCCAGCCGCTGCTCCAGGATGTTGGCGACGCCCACCGGGGACAGCGCCCGCAGCCGGACGTGGTGGCCGAAGGGGCGGTCGACGAATCCCGCCCACGAGGTGGGGTCGAGCCGCTTGCCCAGGTTCAGGTCGCTGCAGATCATCAGGATCCGGGCCACCCGGAGCCGATTCGCCAGGTAGAACAGCAGCTTGCGGGAGGCGAGGTCGGCGTGCTGGAAGTCGTCGACCATGACCACGAGCGGCTGCAGCTCGGCCAGCCGCAGGAACAACTCGAAGAGTTCGTAGGCGGGGTGACCGAGGCTGATCGGCGTCTCCGGCCCGGCAGCCGTCGCCTCCTCGATCAACCGGGGCACCTGCTCGCCGATCGTGTCCGGGACCTTGGCGCTGTGGAAGAGCTGACTGAGCAGTCCGAAGGGAAGGTCCGCCTCCACCGGTGACCCGGTGGCCACCAGGAGCAGTACGTCCGATCCCGTCACCCGACCGGTGAATTGCGAGAGTAAGGCCGTTTTGCCGATACCGGGTGGTCCGGTGACTACTGCAACGCCTCCTTTCCCCTGACGGCATCCGATCATTAAGTTATTGAGCCGGGAGAAATCCTTTTCTCGTTCCACCAATTTCACTGTGACCCCCTGAGAACCAATCTCGTCGCACTTCCGGACGCGCGAAACATCCCCGTGCCGCGCCGTCGCTTGAACCGAGTAGTTCGTGAGGATTCATTCTACGCGCCCGCACGCGGGAACCGGAGGGCTGCCCGAAATTGAGGTGATTACAGGTGATCCATGGCCAAAGAAGGCCATCTGCGTTCGATGACCGAAAGACCCGCTTTTGCAGGGATCCGATCGATCCCACGAGTATTCCTGAGCGCGTTCGTAGCAAACGGTTAACCCGCCGGACTCGCCATGGAAACCGATCCTGTGCACGGATATTCCGGCCACCGCAGGGTTGGCTTGCATCGATTTACGGCCAATCCCCGGCCTTATTCGGACGCGGCACCGAGGGCATCCACCCGGCCGGCGCGCCGCGCCCGACGACCCGCCGGCCCGAACGGGCGCCTGCGCAGCGCCGAACCCGATGCCATCGCGCTGGTCAGCGGCAGGCCAGGACCGTTTCCGAGACCGCGCCGACGACCGAACGCGCACCACCACCGGCGGCCGATCCGCCAACCGACCGGATATTCCGCGCAGCGGAATTCCGCTTGACGAGTACCGCAGCGAGCCGTCCGGACGGCGATAGGAAATCCGTACGGATATCCACCCCGAGGAAGTGTGGCGAATCACCCGACATTCGACCGATCGGCGCTCGCCGACACGCCGGGCCGACCGATCGACGGCAGCCGGTGCGGTATCGACAATTCGCGGCGGGAATCACCGGGCGGATATCGCGGACAGCAGCCCACGACATACGCACTCGGGCGCCAACCCGTGCAATTGCACACCAGCACGGGCGTAGTGCTTGCGCCCGCATAATCCGTGTGATCCAGGTGGATGGTGCGGTGCGGGCGCGAAAACGGGCCGGCTCGGAGTCGAGCCGGCCCGTGATACGACGGACGAATTACCCGTTGGTCACTTCTCCAGGTCGGGACGCAACCGCAGGGCCAGTGCCGCGGCGCTGTCCAACGATTTCTCGCCGATCCCGTAGACGACGCCCACGGTGTCCTGGTCGACCCACACGCACGTGGGCAGCGCCTTGCCTCCCGATCGGATCTCGGTGCAGCGCAGCACACCGCCCATGCTGCCGGGGTCCATCTCGCGGACACCGCCGAGGTCCGAGGACTTCTCCTGGGCCCCTTCCTGCATCCCCTCGATGAGCTGATCCATCACCGTCGTCGGCGACGCGAACGGCGACGGGTTGGCCATCACCATCACCAGCGCGGTCGGCGTGGTGTCCCCGGCGGCACCGTAGGCGGCGACCTTGGAACCGGGCACCGCCTGCCGCCGGATCGAGGTCTGGAGCGGATACGCGTCGTCGCCCATCCGGTCCAGGCCACCCGCCCGGGCCGGGGTGTCCACGGTGCGCTTGGTCGTGGACGACGTGGAGGACGTGGCCGGCGGCCGGGTCGGCAACTCCGGCGGCCCCGGCACCCGCGACGTGGGCGACGTGGTCGGCCGATCGCTCGCCGAGACCGACGACGTCGGCTTCGCCACCGGGTCCTTGTCGTCGGAGGAGAACGCCCCGGTGGCACCGAGCACGGCGACGGTCCCCACCGCCACCACGCCCACCACGGCCGCGACGATCACCCCGACCTTCGGGCCCCGGCGCCCCGGCGGCTGCGGAACGCCGTATCCGGGCGGTCCGTACATCGGCTGCCCCGGAGGCGGCGGAGCGCCATAGGGGTGGGCACCCGGCTGCAGCGCCCCGGGCGGCGGGCCATAGGGCCCACCGTACGGCCGGCCCTGGGGCTGTGCCCCGTACGATCCGGGCGGCGGCCCGTAGGGCCCACCACCGGGCGGCGGCTGCTCGCCTCCCGCCGGCTGCTGAAACGACACGATCCACTTCCCCGTTTCGAACCACGACGCCGATCGACGCCCCGACATCCTGCCCCACCACCATGACGCTCCCACCAGGTGGTCCACCCATCCGGGACCCGGGCACCCCGGAGTCCCCCCGGTCCGGCCGACGAGCCGGCCTGCGAGAACCGGGCGCCCCGAGGTCGCTCGACCCGGACGCGCGGCGCTTCGGGGTCGTGCGGTCCGGGCCCGGGGCGCGGGATTTCGTGGTGTGTCGGGGGCGGGGAGGGGGCGATTGTCGGCGGCAGGGGGGCGGGGTCGGTACGGTGATCGACGCGGCGTTTGCGTCGGGGGTGCCGGGCGATGGTCGCGGTACGGGGTGAATTCGGGACAGGAACACGGGGGGCGCGATCGTCATGACGCACTCATTGCCACCGCAGGGGTCGGCGCGGGGCGCCGGCCCGGGGCCGGAACCGCAACCGTGGGGCGCGCCGGCGGAGCCTCGGCCGGCCCGCGGGCCGGCCGCGCCGCGCAAGGGTCTGGTCATCGTGGTGAGCGTGCTGATCGTCGCGGCGTCGGCCGCCGCGATCACGTTCCTGGTGTTGTGGCTGCACAACGTGGGCCAGTCGGTGGGCCACGTGGACCGGAGCGACTTCAAGGACCTGCCGGGCCCGCGCGACGTCGGCCTCGGCGCCCCGCTGACCCCCGGCACGTCGGGAGGCGCCGCGTGAGCACCCCGCAGCACCCGCCCGGCCCGAACGGTCCGGACAACCCGGACGACGCACACAATCCGTGGGACGAGCAACGACGCTCGCACGCCCGGCAGTCCGTGCCGCCGCCGTTCGCGCCACCGGGCCGGACCCAGGCACCACCGCCGTTCGCGCCGCCGTCGCCGTCGGACCGGGTGCCGCCGCCCTTCGCACCGCCCGCGTCCTCGTCACCGGCCCGACCGCAGCCGTCCGGCCCCGGCCCCGGCCCCGCGCAGCCGCAGCCGCAGCCGCAATCGTCGCCGCAGCCGCACATCCCGGCCCAGGCGCAGCCCCCGTCGCACGCGCGCCCGGCGGCCCCACCGCAGTCCCGCCCCGCGCCGTTCCCGAACGCCTCGGCCGGCGGCTTCGTGGCCAACCCCAACCTGCCCCTGCACGACCCGCATCCCCAGCCCTACCCGCACGCCCCCGGATATGTCGGCCCGGCCGGACCCGGCCCGGACCACCCGCCGGCCCCCGCGCCGATGCCGCTGCAACCCGCGCCCTCGGACCACCACTTCGTCTTCGGCCCGCCGCTCGCCCCGGACCGGATCCGGCCCGCGCGCGATCGGCCGGTCCTGCTGCGCACCGCGATCCTGGCCCTGTTGGTGTTCGCCCTCGCCGGCGTCGGCGCGGTCCGGCAGGCCGTGCTGCACGGCGACGAGTACGCCAACACCGGCGAACACATCGCGGTCGCCTGGGCGTTGAAGGAGGGTCGGGACGGCCCCAAGCCGGTGTCGACCGCGGGCTCGGACGTACGCACGCTGGAGGGCACCTGGTTCCAGGGCGACACCGTGGTGCGTTCCGAACGCACCCGCGTGGTCGCGTACCGCGTGGACAGCGGGGCCACCGTCTGGGAGAAGCCGCTCCCGAACGGCGCCGCGATGTGCGCGGCCGGCGCCGAGACCGACGGGCCGATCGCCGTCGTCGTCTACGGAGTCGGCACCGCCTGCGACCGGATCGCGGGCATCGACATCACCTCGGGCACCGAGGTGTGGGCCAAACCGCGCACCGCCAAGGGCCCCGCGGCCCTGGAACGCCTGGCCGTCTCGCGCGGCGTGGCGGTCAGCGGCGACACCGCGTTCCGGATCAAGGACGGCGCCCAGTTGTGGGTCGCCGACCGCACCTTCGCGGCCGGTTGTCAGGTCACCGGCTTCCGCGGCGGGGCCGCGCTGGTGGCCAACGGTCTGTGCGGGAGCACCGACGCGGTGTGGGCGGTCGATCCGCTCACCGGCAAGCCGGCCTGGGTGCACAAGCTGCCCAAGGACGGCACGGTGCGCGCGGGCACCTCGCCGGTGGTCGCCACCTCCCCCGTGATCGTCGACGAGCCGACCGCGCCGGGCGGGCCGCCCCGGCTGACCGTGTTGACCGAACGCGGCGCGCCCGCCTACACGATCGACGCGGGCGGCCCACTGGTCGACGACACCCGCGGCGACGCGCGCGAGGACAAGCGCGACAGCTCGCCACGCGTGCTCGCCGACGCGCGCACGATCTATGTGCCCGGCAACAACGGCCGGTCCGTGCACGCGTCGAGCAAGCCCGGAGCGAACCAGATCGTGGCCGTCGACCGGCAGACCGGTCGGGTGCGCTGGATCTCCGCGCTGCCGGCCGCCGTCAAGGTGGTGGGTGTGAGCGTGGACAGCAAGGCCGCGCCGATCGCGGTCGACCCGGACGGCGCCCTGCGGGTGTGGGTCAACGCGCGCGGCAGCAAGCCGCCGCGCCTGGTCCGTTTCGACCCGCAGGACGGCCACATCCGGGTGCTCGCCGAGTACCCGCTGCGGCTGGGCGTCTCCCTCGCCGAGGCCATGCCCAAGCCGTTCGAACACGACGGCCGGCTCTTCCTGGTCGACGAGAGCACCGCCGGTTTCGGCTACCGGCTGATCACCGGCGCCCGCGCCAAGTCCTGACCTGCACGAGAACGCGCCGAGGCCCCGAGCCCGGATGCCCGTCCATCGGGCGCCCGCGCTCGGGGCCTCGGCGGATCCGGCCGGTCCCCCGGACGACGGGACCCCGACCCGACCTCAGGCCACTCCCTGGACCGTCCCGCGCGTCTGCGGCGATCGCGATCCCCACGGGCCGCTGCGCCAGGTGATCCCGTTCCAGCGGCCGAGGCGGCGGATCTCCCAGACGCTCAACGCGGTGATGATCACCGAACCGCCCACGCCGACCACGGCCTTGAGGTTGTCCGGCACGATGTCGGATCCCGCGAACAGCGGGTTGTCGGTCTTGACCAGCAGGTCGGTCAGGGTGAACGTCCACGCCAGCCACATCGCCATCAGCGCGGGCAACATCGGGTGGCCGTCCGCCGCCGAGAACAGGTGCTGCGCCACCTGCCAGATGGCCACCAGGGCGAATCCGAAGACCCAGATCCCGGCGACCATGGACACCCAGGACAACACCAGTTGGGCCATCGTGCCGTCGGTGCGCAGTGTATTGGTGTTCGCCCCCAGCCCCGCGGCCTTGCGGCATCCCCAGGCCAGCGCGAGGCCCAGCCCCGGAACCACCAGGAACAACCCGACCGTGCGGACCGGGTGGATCAGTTGGCGCATGGTCAGCGAGCGCAGGTGCGGCCGGGCGCAGAGCACCAGGAGGCAGCCGATCAGCACGATGCCGACGATGCCGTACAGCGGCAGCAGCACCATCCGGCGGACCATCGCGGACGCCAGTTCCGCGACCACCTGCGCCCCCTGCACCTTGGTGGTGGTGCCGGCGGCCGCGCCCGAGGAGTGCGTGCGCTCCTGGTACAGCCCGCGCAGGAACACGGCCAGCACGATCATCAGGCCGAGCCACGCGCGCACCCGGTTGAGGTTGCCCATCAGCCCGTCCGGCTTGCCGATCCGGTGCGCCGGGCGCAACATCCGGTGCGCCAGGACACCCGGGACGACCACGGAGGCGACGTTGGCGATCCAGCGCCGCTCGATCTGCGCGGGTGTCTCGGTCGCCGCGTGCGCGGGAGTGTGCCCGGGTGGGTATGGGTGTGGAAGCGTGTGTGCTTGGTGGCCGGCATGGGCCATCGGTCGGAACCTCCCCGCAGAACGACCGGCTCGGGCCGCACCACGTTAGCAACGCGCGCCGGCTGCCGGCGGGGGTCGGTCCGCGCGGCGGGCTCAGCCGGCGGCGGCCGTGCCGATCCGCGGCGCGATGCCCGCCAGTTCGGCCAGTCGCCGGGCCGACCGCAACCGGCCGGCCCGGTCGTACGAGCTGGTGGTGACCAGGAACTCGTCCGCGTCCGTGCGGGCGAACAGGCCGGCCAACTCGCCGGCGACGGTCTCGGCGGTGCCGTGGATCTGGTCCCGGAGCGCGGCGTCCAGGTGTTCCCGCTCGCGCGGGGTCATCGCCGTCGCCCGGATGCGCTCGGCCGGGAGCAGCGGCGGGAAGGTGCCCCTGGTGCGCGAGTACGCGGCCGCCCACGCCTCGGGCAGCAGCAGGTCGTACGCCTCCTCCTCGGTGTCCGCGATCGCGATCGTGCCGGCCACCACGACGTAGGGCCGGGTCGACCACGCGGACGGCCGGAAGGCGGCCCGGTAGCGCTCGATCGCGGCGAGCACGCGCTCCTCGCCGATCGCCGCGGCGACCACGAGCGGCACCCCGGCGGCGGCCGCGTGGTCCGCGCCCGCCCCGGTGGCCAGCACGAACGGGGCGGGCCTCAGTCCCTCGGCGGGGCGCGCGTGCACCCCGGGGTGCGCGTCCTGGGTGCCCAGGAAGTAGCCGAGCAGTTCGGCCAGTCGCTCCGGGAAGTCCTCCGCGGCGTCCTTGCCCCGGCCCAGCGCTGCGCGGATCCCGTCGGTGAAGCCCACCGAGCGGCCCACGCCCAGGTCGATCCGGCCCGGGTACAGCGACTCCAGCACGCCGAACTGCTCGGCCACCACCAGTGGTTGGTGGTTGGGCAACATCACCCCGCCGGTCCCGACCCGGATCCGCTCGGTGACCGCGGCCACCGCGGCGGCCAGCACGGTGGGTGCCGACCCGGCCACACCCGGCACGCTGTGGTGCTCCGCGACCCAGAAGCGGTGGTACCCCAGCCGCTCCACCTCTTGGGCGAAGGCCACGGCGTGGCGCAGCGCCGACGCGGGGTGCTCCCCTTCCAGGGTGAGCGACCTGTCGAGCACGGAGAACCGGACACCCGGCGGCAACACGTTCACACGAGTCCCAACACGCACACGGGCCGGGAATTCCCGCCGCGCCGGGTCACCCGGGCGACGTCCGGCACAACCCGCGCCGGACGCGGGCGGCACCCGGGCGGCGTCCCGGGGCAACAGCGCCGGATGCGAGTGGCACCGAGTCGATCGCACTCGGGTCGTACCGCCGCGATCACGCGAGCGCACCCACACGCGAGCCCGCGAGCCCGCTTGCACCCGAGCACCGAGCACCGAGCACCGAGCACCGAGCACCGAGCACCCGAGCACCCGAGCACCCGAGCACCCGAGCACCCGCCGGGACATCCCCGAGTTCTCCCCTGCGGGATGCGCGTCGGCGGACGCGTCCTTCCCGGGGATGTCCCCCTCTCGCCCGGCCCGCGGATGGTCCGCCCGCCGGGCACCGGACACCGGTGGCCCCTCCGGTACCGGAGTCGTCACGGCCGCGCGCGCGGCCTCAGCGTTCGGCCAGGTAGGCCGCCGCCACCGCCCGCAGGTGGTCGTGCCGGCCCTCGTAGGCCCGGTGGCGTCCGAGCACGGCCTTGGGCAGCTTGCCGACCATCGTGTAGTTGGTGTCGCACACGTTGGCGGCCGGGGCCAGGCCGGCCTGGCTGACGAGCTGGTAGGCGTCCAGCAGTTCCAGGTCGAGCAGCTCCGCCGTCCAGCCCACGAGATCGCGTTGGCTGATCCGGAAGGCGTCCTCGAGCGGGCGGGCCGACCCGGTGGTGAGCAGGTGGTCGTCGTTCTCCAGGCGCGGCGACACCGGCGCGCCGCCCTTGATCAGGTCGACCACGATCACCGTGCGCATCGCGGCCTCGACCGCCGTCCCGCACAGTTCGCCCTCGCCCTGGCGGGCGTGGCCGTCACCGATCGAGAGCATGCCGCCCGCGACGTTGACCCCGAAGTACGCGGTGGTGCCGGCCCGCATCTCGGGGGTGTCCATGTTGCCGCCGTGCGCGCCCGGGGTGATCGACATCAGCGTCTCGCCCGCGGCGGGCGCGACGCCGACCGTGCCGTGCATCGGATCCAGCGGGAGGTCCACGACGAAGTCGCTCTCCCGGGCCCGGAATCGGCAGATGCCCGCGTCGGCGTCCAGGTCGTAGACCCAGACCCGTTCCTCCAGCGCCTCGTGCAGCATCGCCGTGGTGGGCGTGGCGGTGAGCGCGCCGAAGTGCGGGAATGTGGTGGAGATGCCCCAGTCGCGCGCGGGTGCGATGTCCACGAAGTGCACCGCGAGGGTGTCCCCGGGTTCCGCGCCCTCGACCGCGATCGGTCCGGTGACCGGGTTGAGATAGGGGAAGGTGCACACCGCGCTGGGCAGGTCGTCGATGCCCTTGACGTTCCCGCCGAAGCAGTCCTCGGTGGACAGTTCCACGATGGTGCCGGGACGGACCGTCACCAGCGGGCGGCGCCCGCCGAAGGTGTAGGCGTACTGGTGGTAGGTCGGCTTCAGGGAGACGACTTCGAGCAGGGTCATACGGGTTCCTCGACCTTGTCGATGGCGGAGATCTTGGGTCGGCGGCCCGCCAGGACCAGACCGGACAGCAGGGCGAGACCGATCGCGAACCAGATCGTGCCCAGTCGCTTCGCCTCGCCGTCGGCGTTGTAGACGACGTACGCCAGGATCGCGAAGCCCAGTGAGGGCGCGATCAGGTGCCGCCAGTAGTCCCGGCTCTTGTGCCGGACGAGATAGTGCACGACCACCGACACGTGCAGCACCAGGAACGTGGTGAGCGCGCCGATGTTGACCAGGCTGCTCAGCGTGGTGATGCCGTCGTCGCGGGTGCTGGTGTACAGGCCCAGGGCGAGCGAGATCGCGGCGGTGAGCAGCGTGGCGTTGACCGGGACCCGGTGCTTGGGGTGCACCTTGGCCAGGAAGGACGGCAGTTGCCGGTCCCGGGCCATCGCGTACAGCAGGCGTGAGGTCGCGGCCTGGGCGACCAGCGAGTTGGCGAAGCCCCACGCGATCGCGGTGGCCACGGCGGTGAGCTTGGCCAGCCAGCCGCCCGCCGCGACCCGGGCCGCGTCGTAGAACGCGGTGCCGTCCGGGTCTCCCTTGTCGATCAGCGTCCCGGGGTCGGGCACCAGCAGCGAGGCGATCCAGGTCTGCGCGATGAACAGCGTCCCGGCCAGCAGCAGCGCGGCGACCATCGACCGGCCGATGGCCTTGGCCGAGTCCTTGTTCTCCTCGGACAACATGGAGATGCCGTCGAAGCCCAGGAAGCTCAGCGCCGCGATCGAGACGGCGCCGAAGACCAGGCTCCAGGAGAAGGTGTCGCTGTTGTAGATCGGGGTGAAGTCGAAGCCGCGGCCCTTGCCGTCCATCAGCGCGACCACGCCGATCACGATGAACAGGACCAGGATGATCAGCTCGCCGATCAGCATGATCTTGTTGACCTTGGCGGTCATCTCGACGCCGAGGTAGTTCACCGCCGTGTTCAGCAGCACGAACCCGACCACCCACATCCATACCGGGATGGAGGTGACCAGCGAGTTCATCGCGACGGCGGCGATCAGGTAGAGCAGGCCGGGCACCAGAATGTAGTCGAGCAGGATCATCCAGCCGGCCAGGAAGCCCACCGGGGCGGCGATGCCTCGGCCGGCGTAGGAGTACACCGATCCGGCCATCGGGAAGGCCTGGGACATCTGCGCGTAGGACAGCGCGGTGAACATCATCGCGACCATGCCGATGACGTAGGCGAGCGCGACCATGCCGCCGGAGCCCTGGAACACGCCGCCGAAGATGCCGAACGGCGCGATCGGGACCATGAAGACCAGGCCGTAGACGAGCAGGTCGCGGAAGCTCAGGGAACGGCGGAGCTCTTGCTTGTAGCCGTACTTCTCGATCGACGCGGGGCTTCCGGTCGGGTCGGGTCTGCCGGGGGACTCGGGTCTCCTGGTCGATCCGCGCGTGGGGACTTCGCTCATGGTGGTCTCTCCTCGGGACGACCCCGAGGGGTCACGGAGAGACCCTAGAACCAGTTATTTCCAAATGGAAGTACTTTCTCGTCGCGGCAGCACAACGAAATCCAGCCCTTCCGCCCGGGCCAGGTACACCTGCCTGCGCGGCGGCCCCAACGACGACCGCGCCCACGCCCCACCCGCGGCGGCCGGATCGGCGTCGAACAACCGGCGCACCGCCGCCGCCAACCCGTCCGGCGCCAGTTCGTCCCGCGCGGCCAACGCCGCGACCAGGTGCAGCCCGTCGTACAGGCCCTCGGCGTAGGCGTCCAACACCGGCGCCTGTGCGCCGAACAGGGATCGGTGCCGCTCGGCCAGGCCCAGCCGGCGATCGTCGGTCTGCGACGCGAACGACTGCATCACCGCGTACATCGCGCCGGTGTCGTCGCCGCCGTAGGCCAACAGCCCGTTCTCCTCCAGCGCCCCGGACAGCCGGACCAGGATGCGATCCAGCCCGGCGTGCCGCAGCGCCCGGTTGAAGTCGACCAGGTCGCGGCCGATCAGGCTGAGCAGCAGCGCGTCGGCGCGGGTGACCCGCAGCCCGGCCAACAACTCGTCCAGACCCGCGCGTACCGCCCCGAAGCCCACCCGTCGCTCGTACACCACGCTGCTGTGCGCGTGCGTGATCAACCGTGCGGCGGCCGTGTGGATGGCCTGCGGCCAGATGTAGTCGTTGCCGATCAGCGCCCACCGGCGCAGCCGATGGTGCTCGGTCAGCCACCCGATCGACTCGCGCAGTTGGCGCATCGGGTCGACTCCCGTGCACACCACCCCGGGCAGCCGGCCGCCGCCCTCGTGCGGCGGGGTGAAGACGTACGGGGTCCGGCCGCTCACCACCGACTCGATCGCGCGGTGCACGTCGCTGGTGTGGAAGCCGACCAGTACGTCCACCGCACCCGCCGAGCCGAGCAGTTCGACCTGCGCCGCGACCTTCTCGGGCGGCCCGCCGGCGTCCACCAGGACCAGTTCCACCGGGCGGTCGCGCACCCCGCACGCGGTGTTGATCTCGTGCGCCGCGAGCAGCGCCGCGTCCACCGCCGAGGGCCCGATGATCCCGAGCGGCCCGGACTGGGGCACCACCAGGCCCACTCGAAGCACTCGGGGATTCCGGTCGGAATGCAGCGCGTCGAGCGGCTCGATCAAGACTGTATCGACGCTCATCAGGCGAGTAAGTATGCTCCTGGAACCGGCCCGGTGAAGGGGTGATGCGCATGTCCGCCGGCGAACTCGCCGAACGAGCCGTCGCCCGACCGCCCCTGGCCGAGCTGCTGACCATCGCGCAGCGCCGCCTCACCCGCACCCTGACCCTCGTGTTGGCCGAGGAGGACTGCACCCTCGACCAGTGGCTCGTGCTGCGCGCCCTGGGCGAAGGCGACGGCCGGCTGATGGGCGACCTGGCGCAGAGCCTGCTGATCCCGCACGCCAGCCTGACCCGGATCGTGGACGCGCTGGTGGACGACGGCTGGATCTACCGACGCCAGTCCGGCGTGGACCGCCGCCGGATCGCCGCGCACCTGTCCCGGCGCGGGCGCCATCGCCTCGCCCGGCTGGACGCGCTGGCCCAGGCACACGAGGCGGCCGTGCGCGCGGCGTGCGCGGGCGACGATCCGGCCGCCCTCCTCGCGTTCCTGGCCGGTCCGGACGCCGACTGAACCACCCGGGCCGACCCGCGCCACGCCGATCCGCCCGACGCCGATCAGCGCGGCGACGACCCGCGCGGCGACGACCCGCGCGGCGACGACCCGGCGGAGCCCGGCGCGCCCCACCCGCCCGGCGCCGCCCCGCCCGTCAGTGCCCGGCCAGGAACCGCGCGGTCACCCCCACACCCTTCGCCGCCACATCCGCCGGCACCCCGCTCGCCACGATCCGGCCGCCGCCGGCGCCACCGCCGGGACCGAGGTCGATCATCCAGTCCGCGCCGGCGATCACGTCCGGGTCGTGTTCGACCACCACGACCGTGTTGCCCGCCGCGACCAGACCGTGCAACTGCCGCATCAACAGCTCGACATCGGCCGGATGCAGCCCGGCCGTCGGCTCGTCCAGCACATACAGCGTGTGCCCGCGCCGGGCCCGTTGCAGCTCACTGGCCAGCTTGATCCGCTGCGCCTCGCCGCCGGAGAGCTCGGTCGCGGGCTGCCCCAGGCGCAGATAGCCCAGGCCCACCTCGCGCAGCGTGGTCAGACTGCGCGCGGCGGCCGGCACCTCGGCGAGGAAGTCGGCGGCGGCGTCCACCGTCAGCCCGAGCACGTCCGCGACGCTCAGCCCCCGATACGTCACCTCCAGCGTCGGCGGGTTGTAGCGCGCGCCGCGGCAGGTCGGACACGGCGCGTACGTCCCCGGCAGGAACAGCAGCTCGACCGCGACGAAGCCCTCGCCCGAACACGTCTCGCATCGGCCGCCGTCCACATTGAACGAGAACCGACTCGCGGTCCACCCGCGCTCGCGCGCCGCGTCGGTGTCCGCGAAGAGCCTGCGCACCGTGTCGAACAAACCGGTGTAGGTGGCCAGATTCGAGCGCGGTGTGCGCCCGATCGGCTTCTGGTCCACCCGCACCAGCCGATCGACCACGTCCAGGCCCTCGACCGCGCGAATCTCGCCCGACTCCTGCCGCCGGCCCTCGTCCTCCTCCGGCCGGGTGCCCAGGTGATCCGCCGTCACCTCCGCCAACACCCCGCCGACCAGGCTGGACTTGCCCGAGCCGGACACCCCGGTGACCACGGTGAACACGCCCAACGGAAAGCGCACGTCCACATCGCGCAGGTTGTGCAGGCTCACCCCGGTCAGCGTCACCCACCCGGTGGGCGACCGCGGCTCCCGGACCGCCGCCAGCTCGGTCCGGAACAGGAATCGGCGGGTCGCCGAGTCGGCCACCTCGCGCAGCCCGGCCGGCGGGCCGCTGTACAGGATCCGGCCGCCGCCCTCGCCCGCGCCGGGCCCGACGTCCACGAGCCAGCCCGCCCGACGCGCCACCGTCATCCGGTGTTCCACCACGAACAACGAATTGCCCGCCGCGCGCAGCCGGTCGAGCACCACGAGCAGCGCCTCGGTATCCGCCGCGTGCAATCCCGCGGACGGCTCGTCCAGCACGTACACCACCCCGAACAGGCCCGACCGGAGCTGGGTGGCCAGCCGCAACCGCTGGAGTTCGCCCGAGGACAACGTCGGCGTCTCCCGATCCATGCTCAGATAGCCCAGACCCAGTTCGACCAGCACCGCGATCCGCGCCACCAGGTCCGTACAGATCGTCGCGGCCGGCTCGCCGTCGGCCTGCGCGCCGGCCAGCACCTTCGCCGCCTCGACCAGCGGCAGCGCGACCAGCGCGGCGATGTCGTACCCCGCGAAGGTCACCGCCAGGGATTCCGGTCGCAGCCGACGGCCGTGGCACACCGGGCACGGTCCACTGCGCAGGAAACGCTCGACCCGCTTGCGCTGCGTCGCGCTCTTGGAGGTCGCGAACGTCTTCAGCACGATCCGCCGCGCGCTGCTGTACGTGCCCTGGTAGTCGCGTTGGATCCGGTTCGCGTCGCGCACCGGACGCACGGTGACCACGGGCTGGTCGTCGGTGAACAGGATCCACTCCCGCTCGACCTTCGGCAGCTCGCGCCACGGCCGGTCCACGTCGTAGCCGAGGGTGGCCAGGATGTCCCGCAGGTTCTTCCCGTACCAGGCGCCCGGCCACGCGGCGATCGCCCCGTCCCGGATCGATCTGCCCGGGTCCGGGACCAGCGACTCCTCGCTCACCTCGTGCACCCGGCCCAGGCCGTGGCAGTTCGGACAGGCGCCGGCGACGGTGTTCGGCGAGAACGCGTCCGAGTCCACCCGCCGCGCGCCGGGCGGGTAGTCCCCGGCCCGGGAGAACAACATCCGCAGCGAGTTGGACAGCGTGGTCAGTGTGCCCACCGTCGAGCGCGAGGTCGGCGCCGAGCGCTGTTGGCGCAGCGCGATGGCCGGTGGCAGCCCGCTGATCTCGTCCACGTGCGGCGCGCCGACCTGCTGGATCAGCCGCCGGGCGTACGGCGCGATCGACTCGAAATAGCGTCGTTGCGCCTCGGCGTACAGCGTGCCGAACGCGAGCGAGGACTTCCCGGAGCCGGAGACCCCGGTGAACACGACGAACGTGTCGCGTGGGATGTCCACGTCCACGTCCCGCAGGTTGTGCTCACGCGCGCCGCGTACCCGCACATAGGGGTCGTGTTCGGTCATCGCGCTGCTCCTCGGGGTGCCGGGCCGAAGGTTGTCGTATGCCCGCCGGCGGGCGCTCCGCAACCGAGCCGGCCGCCTCGGTCGGGTCTGCTCGGCCGAGGCGACCGAGGCTCGGTCGGGTCTGCCCGGCCGAGGCGACCGAGGCTCGGTCGGGTCTGCCCGGCCGCGAAGCCGCGGCAAAGGTGATCGTCGGCCCTGGTGATCGTCGGGATCCGCCGTTACGGTCGGCCCGCCGGGTGGTCCGGTGCCGAGGAGCAGCGTTGCGAGGGGGCGTCGATGGCGCTGGAGACAATCGATCCGCGGACACCGGTGCTGGTGGGCGCCGGGGTGGCCGATCAGCGCCTGGCCGAGGCGGGCGCCGGGGTCGGCGAGCTGGAGTTGATGGCCCGGGCGGTCGAGGACGCCGCCGACGGCCTGGGCGGCCTGTTGCGTGCCGTGCGGCATGTGCTGGTTCCGCGCGGGACATGGCGGCACGGCGATCCGGGACGGTGGCTGGCGAACCGGTTCAAGATCGTCGACGCGCACAGCACGCTGGCCGAACTCGGGGTGTTGCAGCAGTCGTTGATCACCCGGGCCTGCGCCGACATCGCGGCCGGGCGGGCGGACGTGGTCCTGGTGGTGGGCGGCGAGGCGGCCCACCGGAGGCTGCGGGCGAGGATCGCCGGTGTCGAGCTCGTGGATCCGGTCGCGGACGGGGTGCCCGACACGGTCTGGGCGCCGGGCGCGGACATCCTGGCCCGGGTCGAGATCGATCGCCATCTGGCCGTGCCGGCCCGGCAGTACGCGGTGATGGAGTCCGCGATCGGCGCGGCGCGCGGCTTGTCGCCGGCGGAGAACGCGCGCGAGATCGCCGCGCTGTGGCAGGGCTTCTCGGCCGTCGCGGCCGACGGCGGGCACTCGGTGCGCGGTCGCGCGCTGCGCGAAGACGAGTTGTTGTCCCCCGAGGGGCGCAACGCGTGGCTGGCCGACCCGTACACCAAGTGGCACTGCTCGCAGATGAACGTCGACCAGGCCGCCGCGTTGCTGCTGTGTTCGGCGGAAGCCGCGCGGCGGTTCGGGATCGAGCGCGGGCGGTGGGTGTTCCCGACCATGGCGGCCGAGGCGAACACGATGGTGCCGCTGGTGGCCCGACCGGACCTGGACCGCTCCCCCGGGTTCGCGGCGGTCGGCGCGGCGCTGGGGCCCGGGGTGCGGGACACGACCCACGTGGACCTGTACAGCTGCTTCCCGGCGGCGGTGCGCGTCCAGCAGCGCGAGCTGGGGCTGACCGAGCGTGCCGGCCGGGCGTTGACCGGCACGGGCGGGATGGCCTTCGCCGGTGGGCCGCTGAACAACTACGTGCTCCAGGCCACCGTCGCGGTCGCGGCGAACGTGCTCGCGGGCGGGGACGGGCTGGTGACCGCCGTGTCGGGGATGGTGACCAAGCAGGCCGGCGCGCTGTGGGCGGACCGCCCCGCCGCCGGCGGGTTCCGGGCGGTGGACGTGAGTGCCGAGTTGCCGGCCCGGCCGGTGGACGCGGACTACGCGGGCCCGGCGGACGTGGTGGGCTGCACGGTGGCGTTCGAGCAGGGCGAGCCGGCGGTGGCGATCGCGGTGGTCGAAGGCACGGGCGGCGTGCGGTCGGTGGCCTCCTCGACGGACGCCGACGTGCTGGCCTCGATGCGCGCCGACCCGTGGGTCGGCCGCTCGGTACGGGTGAGCGGGGACACGTTCTCGATCTGAGGACACGCCCTGGGGCCGGACCGGCGTGATCGGAGCACGTCGGGGCAGGTGAGAGGGCGTGGGGTCGTCGGCGTCGCGGGCGGGGCGCTGCCGCCGGTGTTCCCGAGGAACGGTCGATGACAGTGACCATCCCGTTGGGATGCCGTGGGGGGACACGATGGTCAGGGTTCTTCTCGCCGAGGACATGCTCATGCTGCGTCGGGCGCTGGTGTCGTTGTTGGAACTCGAGCCCGACATCGAGGTGGTCGCCGAGGTCGATTGCGGGGACCTGATCCTGCCGGTGGCGCTCGAGGTGCGGCCGGAGGTCGCGGTGTTGGACATCGATCTGCCGGGTCTGGACGGCATCGGGGCGGCCCGGCTGTTGCACGAGCGCTTGCCCGAGTGCCGCACGGTGATCCTGACCAGCCTGGGCCGGCCGGGCAATCTGCGGCGGGCGCTGGCCGCGCACGCCTCGGGGTTCCTGCTCAAGGACGCCGATCCGGACCAACTCGCCGCCGCCATCCGCGCGGTGGCCGCCGGCGAGCAGGTGATCGATCCGCAGTTGGCGGTGGCCACCCTGCAGGCGGCGGAGAATCCGCTGAGCGCGCGGGAGACCGAGGTGCTGCGGTTGGCCGCCGAGGGGGTGGACGTGCCGGAGATCGCGCGCGGCCTGTTCCTCTCCGCCGGGACGGTGCGCAACTACCTGACCACGACGGTGACCAAGCTCAACGCCCGCAATCGGATGGACGCGGTGCGGATCGCGCGCGACTCCGGCTGGTTGTGACGCGCGTCGACGAGCCGTGCGGGCGTCACCGGCCCGGGGAGCCGCCGACCGCGGTGTCCCACCCCGCGTTCCGATCGGGATCGGCCCGCGCGTCGACCGGCAGTTCCGCGGTCAGGACGAACCAGCCGTCCTCGCGGGCGGCCGCGGTCAGCGTCCCGCCCAGGGCCAGCACCCGGGTGGCCATGTTGCGCAGGCCGCTGCCGCCCTCGGTCACGCCTTCGGTCGCGCCCGCGGCGGCCCGCGGCGTCTCGCTCGCGTCGATGCCGTCGTTGGTCAGGGTCAGCCGCACCCGGTCGTGGTCGAGGACCGTCTCGATCACGCAGTGCCGGGCCTTGCTGTGCCGCAGCACGTTGGTGATGCCCTCACGCAGCACGGTGGCCAGCACCGCGTCCGCGCCGCCCCCGGGCAGGTCCGCGGCGGCCCGCACCCGGGTGTCGATGCCCACCGCGCTCAGCAGCGACTCGGCGGCGGTGATCTCGCGAATCAGGCTCATGTGCAGGTAGCTGCTGGCGACCGAGCGCACGTCGGTCAGCGCCTGCCGGGACGTGTGCAGGATCTCCACGATCTCGGCCTCGGCCCGTGCGGGGTGCAGGCGCACCAGACGGTAGGCGAGTTCGCACTTGAGCGTGATGGTGGACAGGCTGGAGCCGAGCAGATCGTGCAGGTCGCGAGCGAAGCGCAGCCGCTCCCGGGTGATCGCGAAGCGGGCCAACTCCTCACGGGCCTCCTGGACTTCGCGCATCAGCTCGGCGAGTCGACTGAGCCCGTAGACGACCAGGGCGGTGAGCGCGGTGGCCGTGACGTTGTAGGCCAGTTCCGCGCCGCCGAAGCCGACCGCGTATTGGATCACTCCGGTGGACACCACGACGGCGCCGAAGCACACCCACGCGAGGACGGACTTGAGCACGAGCAGACACGACGCGGCCAGGAATCCGGGCATGCCCAGCCAGGCCGCGCCGAAGAGGGTGAACGGCAGGTAGGTCAGCAGGGCCTGCACGGCCAGTGTGCGTTCGCGCCGGCCCGCCAGGACCGGCACCCGGGACGGGAACGAGTGGCCCAGTTGCAGCGCGAGCAGCATCAGCATCAGTGCCAGGCACAACACCAGTGCACCGGCGCCGTGTTCGTCGCGGAACAGGTAGGTGAGCGCGACCAGGAAGAAGCCGAGGATCACGATCGCGGTGATCGTCACCGCCGTGCGCGGAGCGAGTTCGGTGTGCGGCGCGAGTCTGTGTCCCGGGCCGATCTCGGGTCCGCGCGCGGGCGTTGCGTGCATGAAGGCTCCTCGCTCGAGGTCGCTGTGCAACGCAGCGTAGGAGCGGGACGGGCTACAGGAACAGGGGGATCGCGTTGAGGTCGGCGTACCGGGTCGGGGCGGTGAGCCGACCCAGCCGCACCGGCGTGTCGTACAGCCGCCCCGGGGCGAACCGGGCCGAGATCGGGCGAAGTCCCGGGACGATCACCCGCACCACGGGCAGTTCGATGTCGGGGCGGGTCTGGTCGAGCACGAGCAGTTCCAGATCGTGCGCGCGGACCAGGTTCTCGATGGTCCGCACGTCCTCGCGCAGATCCCGGTGCCGCCGGTACGGGAAGTCGCCCGGAGCACTCGCGGGCAGGCCGGGATCGGGGGTGACGTAGGGATGTTCGGCGATGGTCGTGGTGCGCCACCAGTGCAGCGCGACGGGGTCGTCGCACCCGTAGCCGGACCCGTCCGCGGCGACCCGGGCGACGGGCGGCAACATCTGGTTGACCTCGGCCAACGCGCGGCGCAGCGCGGTGCGCGGGTCCAAGTGCGCGCCGAAGCCGAGCGAGATGTCCTCCGCCGCCTTGTCCACCCGCCGCGACAGGGCGGCGAACACCGGCACGCCCAGGTCGCTGGTGAGGTCGAGGGCCCACACCTGCCGGTGCAGTTCGGCGTGGCCGCCGCGCACCCGGGCGATCCAGGGGTCCTCGAACGTGTCCAGGTCGACCCCGCGCTGTCGGGTGCGGTTGTACCACCACAGCGCGACGGCGTCGCGTTCGACCAGTTCCAGGAAGCCCTGGAGGATGGCGTCCTCGAGCGAGCCGCCCGCGGCGCAGCCGTTGGAGCCGGCGACGCAGCGGCGCCCGCCCGGGTCGCGCGGGGCGTTGTAGTAGAGCAGCGAGGTGGGCAGCAGCCGCGGGCGGTCGTCGGTGAGCGACCAGGTCGGGGTCCAGTGCACCGGCGCGTGGTCGTCGAACGGCGCGCAGACGTGGTGGGCGGGGGCGTGTTCGGCGTTCCAGCGCTCGCGGTCCGCGAACTGGCGGGGGTGGAAGAGCTGGACCAGGTCGGGGTGTACGGCGGAATCGCCGAGATCGGCGTAGGCCGCCAGGACGGCGGGTTCGTCGCCGTGGTGGTCGCCGCTGAACCGTTCCACGGCCTCGCACAGCGCGCCGACCCGGGCGTCGCGCGCGGTCGGGCCCTTGCCGGAGCTGTGGGTGCGCAGCCCCGCGTGCGGCGCGGTTCGGCCGGCGGGCGCGGCGGCCGGGTTGTGGCCGGCGTGGAAGCAGTTGAGGAAGTCGGGGCCCCGGGTGTCCCGGGTGATCTCGCCCAGGACTCCGGTGAGCGGATCCACCAGGTGGCCGTGCCGGTCGAGGATCTCCTCGGGGGTCGAGGCCCGGTCGCCGTACGCGGTGTCGGCCTTGATCCGGGTGCCGGGGCGGACCGGGGCCCGCACCCGCCGGGCGACGAGTTCGGGGTCGCCGCAGCCGGCGCATTGCGGACGGCGGCGCACCGGGTGGTGCCGGCCGGTGAGGGTGAGGGTGTCCAGTGTCCAGATCGTGTCCCGGCCGGGTCGAGGCCGGCCGGCCAGCCACTTGGCGGCTTCCAGGCCGGCCAGGTGCAGCGCGAGCAGCCGGCCGGCCGGGTGGGCGGACGCGGGTGGGCCGACCGGTCGGCCCAACGCCTGTTCGAGGTAGCGGTGCGCGGGGCGATTGCGGCGACGCGGTTCGGCCAGGCAGTGCCAGCACGGGGCGTCCGCGTCGCCGGGGCGGAACAGCGGTCCGATCCAGGGCTGTTCGCCGCCACAGCGGACCAGGAGCCAGGGCACCCCGCAGGCGCGGTGCGCGGCGTCCAGGTCGGCCAGCGCGGGGTCGAGGTAGTCGTCGCAGCCGGCGACGGTCAGCGCCGGGGGCCGGTCCGAGGTGTCGGGCACGTGCAGCCCGGCGGCGACCAGGGCCTCGGTCAGCGCGGTCGCGGTCGCGGTGCCGGTCGCGCCGACGCCGACCACGCGGACCGGGCCGGTGCGTACCCGGTCCGCCGCGAGATCACCGTCCAGGCCCGCGAGTTCCCAGTAGGCCCGGTCGGCGTCGGGGGTGTCCTCGGCCGGTCGCCGGTGGGTGAGCAGGCCCGCGTCGAGCAGGCCGCCGACCAGGTGTCGGGTCTGCGCGGCGGGCAGGGCCGGTGCGGTCTCCGCGATGAGCGCGTCCAGGGTGCGGGTGCCGTCCAGGAGCGGTGCGAGGGTGACCAGGCCGGTTCCGCGCAGTGCGGTCACCTCGTGCTCGGACACCAGGAACACGCCTTCGGCGGGCACTACTTCGACCTTCAGATGGGGTTTGAAGGCGAGACCGGGGGCATTGTGTCGCGCGCCGTTCACGATTTCCCTTCGGTCCTTGGCGAAGTCCGCCGATCGGGTCGGGATTTCCCGGTCAGTCGTCGGGCTGCGCGTCCGACCAGCAGATACACGTGGCCGGCCGGTTTCGATCCGCCGGCGGCGCGGTGAGATTCTCGACGACCAGTTTCTCGCAACCGTCGGGGGAAAGCGCCGGGACGGCGGACGCGTGGACTCGGGCGGGCGGATGGGCGATGGCGTTCATGGCGCTCCTCGGGGGTGTGCGCGGGCGGCGTGCCGGGCCGGTTGCGTCCGAAGCCGGTGGGCCGGACCGGGCACTTCGTCGATGACGGGTCGATGAACGAGTCGATGACGAGGGGGAGTCTTCCTCCGCTCGCCGTGAGTACGCCGGCGGCGTGCCGTGGGTTTTTCCCGATCGGGTGTGAACTCCTCACGTACCCAACGGATATCACAAATACGCGGCCCCACCGATGGAACACGTATTCGATTCGCGGCGGGCGGATTGCCGTCGTCGCGCTTTCACCGGAAATCCCGCGGCTCGGCCATAAACCGTGCTGATCGAAACGAACGCAAGCCCTTAACGCGCGACCCCCTGTCCACCCCCTTCGATTTCTAGCCTGGAAGCATGACTTCACCCATCGCTCACCCGGAAGCGGCCCCGCCGGATTCGCGGCGCTGGATCGCACTGGCCATCGTCATGACCGCGGCGTTCATGGATCTGCTCGACGTCACGATCGTCAACGTCGCGCTGCCCTCCATCCAGCGCGACCTGGACGCCTCCACGAGCCAGATCCAATGGATCACCGCGGGCTATGTGCTCGCGTTCGCGGCCGGCCTGATCACCGGCGGCCGGCTCGGCGACATCCACGGGCGCCGGCGGATCTTCCTGATCGGCGTCACCACCTTCACCGTCGCCTCCGCGCTCAGCGGCTGCGCGGTGAACGCGGACATGCTGGTCGCGTCCAGGATCCTGCAGGGCGCCGGGGCCGCGATCATGGTCCCGCAGGTCCTGTCGATCGTGCACGCCACCTTCCCCGCGCACGAACGCGGCAAGGTCTTCGGCCTGTTCGGCGCCATCGTCGGCATGGGCGGGGTCTGCGGACCGCTGCTGGGCGCGCTGCTCACCGAGTGGAACGTGTTCGGCCTGGAATGGCGGACCATCTTCCTGATCAATGTGCCGGTGGGCATCGCCGGGCTGATCCTGGGCCGCAAGTACATCACCGAGTCCAAGGCCGCCCGCGCCCTGCGTCTGGACCTGGTCGGCGTCGGCCTGGTCACGCTGGGCCTGCTGATGTTGCTGTACCCGCTCACCCAGGGCCGCGAGTTGGGCTGGCCGCTGTGGGGCTACCTCTCCATGGCCGGCTCGGTGCTCGTGTTCGCCGCGCTGGCACTGTACGAGCGGGCCAAGACCGGTCGGGACGGTTCGCCGCTGGTGGAGCTGTCGCTGTTCCGGGTGAAGAGCTTCAGCGCCGGGATCGCGGTGGAGTTCGGCTTCGGTGTCGTGTGCGGCATGTTCTTCCTGGTCTGGACGCTGTACATGCAGATCGGACTGGGTTGGAGTGTGATGCGCGCCGGTCTGACCAGCCTGCCGTTCTCGGTGGCGGTCGCCGCCGCCGCGGGCGTCTCGGTGCAGAAGCTGGTGCCGCGATTCGGGCGCAAGGTGCTCCAGGCCGGTGCGCTGGTGATGGCCGCGGGCATGCTGATCCACCTGTGGGAGGCGGACCGGTACGGCACCGGGATCGCGGCCTGGCAGATGGCGCTGCCGCTCGTGGTGATCGGCGTCGGCATGGGGCTGATCGTGGCGCCGCTGACCAACGCGGTGCTCTCCGATGTTCCGCGCGAGCATGCCGGGTCGGCGTCCGGACTGATCAACACGACGCTGCAGATGGGCAACGCGCTGGGTCTGGGGCTGACGTCGGTGGTCTTCTTCCGGCTGATCGACGACGGTCTCGCGCCCGAGAAGGTGGGGCCGGCGTTCGTGAACGCCTTCGAGAACTCGCTGCTGTGGGCCGCGATCGTGCTGCTCGCGATCTTCGGGTTGATGTTCGCGCTGCCGGCGCGTCCCGAGGTCGACCCGACGCTCGAGGCGGAGGCCGAGGCGGCTCCGGCGGACGGCCCCACCGGGGACGCGCCCGCCGAGTGGGAGTCCCGGAACGGCGCGATCGGCGCGCCCCGCTGACCACTCGGCGCCGGGTCGACGCGGTCGCGGGACACCCGTGCCCACGCACCGCCGTCCCAGGACGGCCGAGCGTGGGCACGGGTGTCTTCCCCGGTCGGGCCGGGGTCTCGGGTCAGACCGGGGTCTCGGCCATCCCCGCCGACAGCGTCGTTCCGTCGATCGGGTCGATCAGCAGGAACGAGCCCGTGCGCCGGGAGTGCGCGTACGGGTCGAGGGCGATCGGCTCGGCGGTGCGCAGCACGACCGTGCCGATGTCGTTGGCGACGAGTTCGCCGGGGGCGGGCCGGTGCGAGAGGTCGTCGAGGTCCAGCCGCGAGGGGATCTCCGCGACGATCGCCCGCACCGTCCTCGTGGTGTGCCGCAGCAGCACCCGTTGCCCCGGCACCAGCGGCCGGTCGTGCAGGTGGCAGACGGTCCCGCGGACGTCCCGGGTGGGGTCGGGCGCGGTGTCCTCGGGGGCGAGCAGATCGCCGCGGGAGATGTCCAGGTCGTCGGCCAGCCGTACGGTCACCGATTGCGGCGCCCACGCGGTGTCCACCGGTTCGCCGAGGGCGTCGATGCCCTCGACGGTGCTGGTGCCTCCGGACGGCAGCGTGCTGACCCGGTCCCCCACCCGCAGCACGCCGGACGCGATCTGGCCCGCGTAGCCCCGGTAGTCCGGGAGTTCGGCGGTCTGCGGGCGGATCACGTACTGCACCGGGAAGCGCGTCGGGTCGCCGTCGGGGTCTCGGGTGACCGGCACCGTCTCCAGGTGTTCGAGCAGGGTCGGCCCGGTGTACCAGCGCATCGTCCCGGTCGGCTCCACCACGTTGTCCCCGGTCAGCGCGGAGACCGGGATCGCGGTGACCTCGGCCACCCCGAGCGCTGCGCAGTAGGCGGTGAACTCGTCGGCGATGCCCGCGAAGACGCGCTCCGACCAGTCCACCAGGTCCATCTTGTTGACCGCGAGCACCACGTGCCGGATCCGCAGCAGCGCGGCCACCGCGGCGTGCCGCCTGGTCTGTTCGACCACGCCGTTGCGCGCGTCGATCAGCACCACGGCCAGTTCGGCGGTGGACGCCCCGGTGACCATGTTGCGGGTGTACTGCACGTGCCCGGGGGTGTCGGCGAGGATGAACCGGCGGCGGGGCGTGGCGAAGTAGCGGTAGGCCACGTCTATCGTGATGCCCTGCTCACGCTCGGCCCGCAGGCCGTCGGTGAGCAGGGCCAGGTCGGGTGTGTGCTGCCCCCGGTCGAAGGAGGCCCGCTCGACCGCCTCCAGTTGATCGGCCAGGATCGATTTGCAGTCGTGCAGGAGTCGGCCCACCAGGGTGGACTTGCCGTCGTCCACGGAGCCGGCGGTGGCGAAGCGCAGTGTGTCGACGATCATCAGAAGTATCCCTCTCGCTTGCGGTCCTCCATCGCGGCCTCGGACATCCTGTCGTCGGCCCGGGTGGCGCCTCGCTCGGTCAGGCGGGACGCGGTGATCTCGTCGATGACCTTCTCGACGGTGTCGGCGTCGGAGTCCACCGCGCCGGTACAGGACATGTCGCCGACCGTGCGGTAGCGCACCCGCCGGCGCTCGGTCGGCTCGTCCTCGCCCGGGCCGCCCCAGTCGCCCCGGGTCAGCCACATGCCGGCTCGGTGGAAGACCTCCCGCTCGTGCGCGTAGTAGATGGCCGGGAGTTCGATCCGCTCGCGGGCGATGTACTGCCAGATGTCCAACTCGGTCCAGTTGGAGAGCGGGAAGACCCGCACGTGCTCGCCCGGCGCGTGCCGCCCGTTGTACAGCTGCCACAACTCCGGTCGCTGCCGGCGCGGATCCCAGCCACCGAACTCGTCGCGCAACGAGAACACCCGCTCCTTGGCCCGGGCCTTCTCCTCGTCCCGGCGGCCGCCTCCGAACACCGCGTCGAAGCCGTGCCGTTCGATCGCGTCGAGCAGCGGCACGGTCTGCAGCGGATTGCGGGTGCCGTCCGGCCGCTCGCGCAGCGCGCCGGTGTCGATGAACTCCTGGACGGACACCACGTGCAGGCGCAGTCCGTGTCGGGCCGCGGTGCGGTCGCGGTAGTCCAGCACCTCGGGGAAGTTGTGGCCGGTGTCCACGTGCAGCAGCGCGAACGGGGGCACCGCGGGCGCGAAGGCCTTGAGCGCGAGGTGCAACATCACGATGGAGTCCTTGCCGCCGGAGAACAGGATCACCGGCCGCTCGAACTCCCCGGCCACCTCGCGCAGGATGTGCACCGCCTCGGACTCCATCGCGTCCAGGTGTGCGAACGGATACCCGTTGTCGGTGCCGTCGGCGCGGTCCGTCGCGATGGTCATGCCGATCCCTCCTCGATGAGCAGCGCGCGCAGCGCCGTCGCGGCCTCGGATCCGTGCGCCGGGTCCGCCGCGGTCGGCGGCCCGGTCGAGTCCGCGGCGGCGCCCACGCACACCTCCAGGTAGCGGGTCCCGCTGTCTCGGTGCCAGGCCCTCACCCGGGCCCGGGTCGCCGCGTCGGGGGCGGGCACCGTCACCAGCACGGTGGCGCCGTTGCGGGCCAGTACGTGCGCGGCCCGGCCGATCCGCAGCACGTGCCCGCGGCGATCGGCGCGGGAGGACGGCGGGTCGGCGCCGACGACGCGGCGCAGTGCGGCGCCGGTGAGGATCTCCACCCGGCGGTGCGCGCGCCGCAACGATCGGGCCGCGGCCCGGGCGAGCCGGTCCCGGTCCGCGCCGGGCGGGCCGGTGAGCCACACGGTCGCGCCGGGCCGGCAGGTGCAGTACACGGGCGCGGTCACGAGGCACACCACCCGCGGACCGCGGCGGTCAGGATCGTGCCGGCCGCGCGGAACTCCGCCGCGCTCAGCCTCTCGTGCGGGGTGTGGTCCAGCTTGGAGTCGCCCGGCCCGTAGGCGACCATGGGGACGTCGTGCCAGGTGGTGGCAAGCGTGTTCATGTCGCTGCTGCCCTTCTTGAGCAGGAAACGCGGTGTGGTCCCGGCGGCACGGAACGCGCGTTGGAAGACCTTCACCAGCGGGCTGGAGCGCGCGGTGGACACCCCTGGGGTGGCCCGGACCACGGCCGGCGCGATCGGCGCCAGGGGCAGTGCGCGCAGCGCCGCGAGCAGGTCGTCCACGGCCAGTCCCGGCGGCACGCGCACGTCCACCGTCGCCTCGCCGACCTGTACGTCGCCGCGGTTGAGCGCGCGGATGCCCAGCACCGCGGTGAGCGCGTCCGGGTTCAGTCGTTCCACCTCGGCGCGGACCGCCCGCAGCCCCTCGACCATGCGATCACCGGCCGTGCGCACGCCCTTTCCGGCGGTGTGTTCGGTGTGTTCGGACATGGTCAGCCGCAGCTTGACCAGGCCGTAGTAGCCGATGGTGAGCGCGCCCGCGCCGCTGGGTTCGCCGATCACGACCGCGTCGGCGGGGTAGTGATCGCGGATGTGGAAGGCGCCGGCGCCGGTGGTCTCCTCCTGTACGGCGCCGATCACGCGTACCTGCGCGTCGTCCGGCACCTGCAGGTCGGCCAGCGTGCGCAGGTAGGTCACCAGGCTCGCCTTCGCGTCCACGCAGCCGCGTCCGGTGAGCACGTCGCCGTCCCAGCGGACCGGCCAGCGGTGCGGCACGGTGTCCAGGTGGCCGAGCAGCAGCAGCCGGCGCGGGCCGGTGCCGCGGGTGGCCACCAGGTTGCCGGCCGCGTCGATTCGGGCATCGAGCTCATGGGCCGCGCACCAGTCGGCGAGATACTCGGCGAGTTCGCGTTCGTCGTGCGATACCGACGACAACTCCACTGTCCGGGACAGGAGTTCGAGGTCGGGGCTGGGTGCGGGGGCACGCCAGAACCGGGTCGCGCGGGTGGTGTCGAGGGTGTGCGGGCCGGTGATCGCCACGTCGCAGGTGCCGCCCAGGGCGATCTCCGCGGCCCGGACCTTGTGCCGCATCCGGCCACGGGCGTAGCGCTGTCCCTGTCCGGGCGCCATGTCGCGCAGCGTGCCGCCGTCCGCCTCGGGGTCGGCCAGCAGTCCGGCCGTGCCGGTGACCAGGCGCAGGTGGTCGGCGTCCAGGGCCTTGGCCGCCTCGGCGGCCAGCACGTCCGCGTCCACGTTCAGCGCCACGCCGCCGTCGGCGTCGGCGACCGGCGGGGACAAACACACCACGTCGAAGGTGGCCAACAGGTCCCTCAGGCGCGCCGCGTCGACCCCGCTCACGCGTCCCGCGCGCTGGTCGCGGACCACCCGGGTGCGGCCGTCCTCGACCACCCGCAGGGGCCCGACTGGGGTGGCGCGCACGAGGCCGGCGGTGCGGGCCGGGGCGGCGAACACCGACAGGCCGCGCCGGGTCAGCGCGTCGTCCACGCGCGGCAGCGTGAGCTGTTCGTAGGCGGCCAGCAGGTGCGGCAGTTCGGCGGGCGGACAGTAGCGCACGGTGTCGCCGGAGCGCAGGGTCAACATCCGCACCTCGCGTGCGATCCGGGCGTAGTGCTCGGTGATGCCGGCCGCGCCGCCGGCGATCACCAGCAGCCGGGCCCCGCGCCGGCGCAGCGCGAGGATCTCGTCGAAGAGCGATTCGTGCGCGAGCGTCGCACTGCCCAGCTTGAGCACGTACAGGGCGGCGTCGCGCGCGCGGGCGGTCTCGCTCGGTGCGGCGGACATGCGAGGACTCCTTCGGTGGGTCGGCGCGCGTGGGGCCACGCGCGGGAGATCGATCGGGTCAGCAGGCCCGGGCCCGGTCCCGGCGCCGGGCCGCGGCGGTGCCGGTGTACAGCGAGCCCAGCGCGGCGACCGCGGCCAGCAGGAAGGTCGCGGTGTAGCCGACCTCGGCGAGCAGCCCGCCGAGCAGCCCGGCGAGACCGACCGCGACGTCGAAGAACGAGGAGATGGCGCCCAGTACCGCGCCGCGTTCGGATTCCGGCGGGGTGTCGATCGCGATCATCGCCAGCGCCGGATACAGCAGGGTGAAGCCGCCGCCGGCGATCAGCGCGCCGGCCGCCGCGACCCACAGGGTCGTGGCGAACGCGATCAGCACCAGGCCGACCGACTCGACGCACGCGGACACCACGATCACCGGCAGCGCGCCGACTCGATCGGGCACCCGTCCGGCCACCACCCGCACGCCCACGTACGCCGCGCTGAACACGCTGATCAGCAGCGAACCGTTGCCGATCCCGCGTGACGTCAGCGCCAGCGCCCCGAAGCCCGCCACCGCCGCGTAGCCGAACGCGCCGAAGCCGAGCGAGAGTCCGGGCAGGATCGCGGCGCGCGGCAACAACCGGCCGGACACCGCGACGCCCTGGCGGGCACTGTCGGGCAGCCGGGTCAGCAACGCGACGGCGATCGCGGGGAACACGGCGGCGGCCGTCCACACCGCGCCGTACGAGCCGGTCCGGTACAACACTTCGCCCAGCGCCGGCCCCACCGCCAGGCCCGCCCACATCGCCAGTCCGTAGAACCCGACCACCTGGCCGCGCCGGTCGACCGGGGTCAGAGCCACCGTCCACACCGATCCGGCGGTGAACAGCAGGGCCTCCCCCACGCCGAGCACGAACCGCGCCGCCCACAACCCGAACAGGCTCGGCGGCAGCGCGTACAGCCCGCCGACCAGCACGATCAGCGCGGCGCCGAGCATCATCACCGGGCGGCAGCCGCGCTGTTGGGCCAGCCGCCCGGCGTACGGCCGCACCAGCAGGGCCACCACGCCGGACACCGTGAACGCGACGCCGACCTGGAAGGGCGAGCCGTGCAGTTCCCGGGTGACCAGTCGGGGGATGACCGTGATCGCCAGGCCGACCGCGACGAACGTGGTGAACAGGACGACCAGGACGCCGGCGAAGGTGCGCGCCCAGGGCTGCGGCGGGCGAGCGCGGGTGCCGGCGGTATCCGCCCCGGGCCGGTGCGCGGGCGCCGCCATCAGCCGATTCCCCGCGAGTTGCCGCCGTCCACCACCACGACCGCGCCGGTCATGTACCCGGCCTGCTCGGCGGCCAGGAAGCAGACCAGCGCGCCGAGATCCTCGGCCCGGCCGATCCGGCCCAGCGGGATGTCCCGGGCCACCTCGGCGAGCCGCTCCTCGACCCGGGCGCCGTACTGCACGTCCAGAATCGGTGTCCGGTGGAATCCGGGGGCCAGCACGTTCACGGTCACCCCGGCCGCGCCGAACGTGTGCACCAGGCCCTTGGCGAAGCCGAGTACGCCGAGCCGGGCCACCGAGGAGAGCCCGCTGGCGGGGTGCGGTTGGCGCACCGACTCCGAGGTGATCATCACGATCCGGCCCCAGCCCGCCGCGGTCAGGTACGGCGCCGCGGCGAGCGCGAGCGACACGTGCGGGAGCAGGTTGGCGTCGACCGCCTCCCGGTACTGCGCGACCGTGAAGCTCTCCACCGGGCCGAACGGAACGCCGCCGGAGTTGCTCACCACGATGTGCAGGGCACCGAACTCCTCGGCGGTGCGCCGGACCCAGCCCGCGGCGGCCTCCTCGTCGCGCAGATCGACCGGGGTGGCCAGCACTCGGCCCTTGCCGCACGCGTCGATCTCCTCCCGGGCGCGGGCCAGTTTGTCCGGGTCGCGTCCACAGATCGACACGTCCGCGCCCTCCGATGCCAGCGCACGCGCGACGGCGAGGCCGATACCGCTGCCGGCCGCGGCGACGAGCGCGGCGCGGCCGTCGAGTCCGAGATCCACGGTCGGCTCCTATCGTCGCGCGGCGGCGGTCGCCGGGGTCGGCTCCGTCCATGCCTTCGTCGGATGCGTCCGGTCGCCGTGCCCGGGCAGCAGTGGATAGCCGTAGCGGCGCAGCAGCGGCGCGGTCAGTGCGGTGACGCCGGCCAGGTCGCGCGGGGCCAGTTCGGTCCGCCAGCGCTCGTCGGGGCGGATCTCGGTGCTGCCCTGACGCAACCGGTCCGGGTTGCCGGTGACGGTGTGGTTGCCGCCCAGGTGCACCCGGCCGTGCGCGTCGACCGGCGGCTCGTCGTCGAGTCCGGCGAAGCGCAGCACGTCGGCGAGCACGTCCGCGGGCCGCGCGCACAGGTCCTCGTGGCGCACCCGCAGGTAGCGGCCCACGGCGGTGGCGCCGACGAGTTCGGACGCCAGGTTGAAGGCGTTCCAGTAGCCGCTGCTGCGGGCCGGGCTCATCGGGTCGATGTACTGCTTGGCCCGCCGGTAGGACAGCGCGGTGGCCCGCGGGTCGCGCACGATGTGCAGGATGCGCACGTCCAGGTCGCGGCGGCCGAGCAGCGCGGCGGCCTCCGCCGGGTACTTCGAGCCGTCCACGATCAGCCTCCCCGCGCCTTCGTCGACGAGCCGGTGATGGATCCGCGCGGTGCGGTCCAGGAGTTCGTCCACTCCGGGGGCCGCGGACACCTGTCCGCGGGCCTCGGCGAGTCGGGCGCGGACATGCCGGGTGCGCAGCAGCGCGTGTTGTCGCATGGCTGTCCGCAGCGCGGTCGCCTCCAGCCCGGTGCCGTCGGTGTCCTCCAGCACCCCCGACCACAGCGGGCACGCGCGCAGGCTCGTGCCGCAGCCGCAGGTCGAGTTGCTGCCCCGGCCCAGGACGCCGTTGCGCCACAGGTAGTGCAGTTCGCCCACGTGCCGCACTTCGGGCAGTTCGTTGAGGATGTTGCCCAGGAGCGTGCTGCCGCTGCGCATCCAGCCGGTGATGTACAACACGCGTGGGGACCGGTCGGCCATCGCGAGCGCCCTCCCTTCTCAGTCGCGGGTCAGCAGCAGGAAGTGCTGCGGAAGGTGAACGGCCAGTCCCACGCGGGTGGTTGCCCGCACCGCGTCAGCGCCGTCGGGTCCGGCGCCGCGACACAGCGCGAGCGCGGCCACGTCCGGGACGAGCAGGGTCGCGGCGGCGCGGAAGTCGCCGAGCAGCACCCGGTCGCGCGGGATCATCCGGGTCCGGGAGACGGTGACGCCCGCTCGGGCCAGCAGGTCGAGCGTGCCGGTCTTGACCAACTCCCAGTAGGTGAAGGGATGTACGACGATCCCGTCGCACGAGCCACCGGTCTCCTCGACCTCGGCGGCGGCGGTGGTCAGGCCCTCGGCCAGGTCCGCGCCGAGCCGGCCGTGCCGGCTCTCGGGCAGGGTGAGCAGGCCGGGGATCGCCTTGTCCGCGCTGCCGTGCAGCAGCGCCTCGTTCTCCACCACGGACAGCCGGACCAGCACGCGATAGTCCACGAAGGACGCGAGCAGCGCGGGCTCGTCGAGCAGTCCGCGCGGGAGCGGCACGGACACCGTCAGATCGGTGAGTTCGGCCTGCTCCAGGCGGGGCACGAAGGCGCCTTCGGGGGTGCTGCGATAGGAGGTGCCGGCCGGGGCCGAGGCCTCGGCGGGCGGCTCGTGCACGTACGGCACCCGACGGTCGGGCACCGACGCGGTCTTCAGCAGGTGCCGCACCGCGTAGCGCGGCCGGGTCGCGAACAGCGGGAAGACCGCGGGCAGATGGGCCCGGAACGGGACCACCCGATCCTCGCCGGCGGGCACGCCGCCCATCGCCCAGGCGAATTCCTCGCCGGGACTGCGCGTGCGCAGCCCGGGGTCGGCGAGCGTGACCCGGACTCCCTGCTCGACGGCGGGCCCGGCGGCGGCTCCCTGCATGGCGACTCCTCGGCTGGATCCGAACTCGGAAGGTTTCCCGAGTAATCGACGTTAGGCGTGATCTCCACCGCCGGGGGCCGCCGTCGAACGCGTGTTTTTATGACCCGGATAAGTGCGCGTGATTTCTCCGGACATTCGGGCGGAGGAATCGTCGACATCATGGTCGTGGGCACCGAGCCGGCAGACACCCGGTTCGGCGTCGCCCGTGCCACCGAATGCCCGTTTGCCCGTATGCGCGTCGCGCACGACGCCCGCCGTCTGCCCGCTCGGCGCCGGATCATGCCACCGGATCTCATATTCGCATTGGCCGTGAGAATCTCATGCCGAAGTCGTGAACCGTACCGTGGAACGGCGGGTCGGCGCCCCGTACGCTGGTTTCGGCCGACGATACGACGCCGAAGGCGCCGGGCGTCGGAGCCGGCCCGGAGGAATTGCTCAGGTTTATTGATCTTGTTGCCGCACAGCATCATCTCGGCCCCGTCGCCACCCGAGCGTCAGGTGTGTGGCAAGACCCTTCATGGATGTGAGTGGAGAATGCATCACGACCTGCAAGTCAATCGACTGAGGGCCCTGTTGACCGTGGTCGACCTCGGCGGTTTCCGCCGGGCCGCTGAGGCTCTGCACATCACCCAGCCCGCCGTCAGCCAGCAGATCCGACAGCTCAACGGCCTGATCAAGGGTCCGATCTTCACCTCGACCGGGCGCAACCTGCGGCTCAGCCCGCAGGGCGAGGAACTCCTCGGCTACGCCCGGCGGATCGTCGCGCTCAACGACGAGGCGGTGGACCGATTCGTGCCGGCCGCCGGACACGAACGGCTCTCCATCGGGATCGTCAATCAACTCGCGGAGGCGTTACCGGAGTTCCTTCGGCTGGTCACCCGCAGGCTGCCGCAGGCGCAGGTGAGCGTGCGCACCGGCCTGAGCGAGGCGTTGGAGACCCAGGTGGGCACCGGCCAACTCGACCTGGCGCTGCTCCTGCAGACCCGCTCGGACGAACCGGCCGCCACCAGTCGCGGACTCGGCCACCTGCGGATGGACTGGTTCGGCCAGCCCGCGCACGGCGAGAACGCCGCGCTGCCGCTGACCCTGTTCACCGAGCCGTGCACGATGCGCGGCCGGATCGTGGACGCGCTGGACGCCTGCGACCTGCCGTGGCGGATCTCCTACGAGGGCCCCGAGTTGGTCGGGCTGCGCGCGGCGGCGAAGGCCGGCATCGGGGTCGCGTGCCTGGTGGCCAACGGGGACGAGTTGTGGGACCTGCCCAAGGCGGTCCGCCCCGGACTGCCCGCCCCGCCCGGACCGTTGCCGGTGACGATGGCCTATCCCTCCGGTCTGGCCCCCTCGAACCTGCCGGCCATCGCGGAGAAGGCCTTTCGTCGGGCGCTGCTCGGCTATCCGTTCGTGGATGCCCCGCCCGTCCCGGACCCGGGCCGCGCGGACCGCCGCGAGCCCCGCCGGGTGCTCGCGCACCGGTAACCGGCCGGCCCGCGCCGCGACCGGCGCGGGAACCCGGGTCGGGCGCGGCCCGCCGGGGTTCCCCGACCGCCGGCCGACCGCCAATCACCAACCACCGACCGCTAACCGCGGCAGGCGGCCATCGCGCCGACGTCCCCGCCGTGCGTGTCGAAGACCAGACCGGTCACGGGCGCGGCCCGCTCGCTCGCCAGATACGCGGCCAGCGCCCCGAACTCGGCGCCGTCCCGGGCGCCTTCGCCGCGGATCCGCTCGGCCACCCGAGCGATCTCGGCGCCCGCCCCGGGGTCGCCCCACAGCCGGGGCCCGGCACCGGGACCCGCTCCCGGAACCAGCACGTTGGCCGTCACGCCGGTGCCGTCCAGGGTGTCCACCAGCCCGCGCAGATAGCCGATCAGGCCCATCCGGGCGATGCCGGACAACCCCTCGCGCCCGTGCGGGCGACGTGCCTTCGCCGGCGCGATCAACAACAGCCGACCCCAGCCGCCGCGCTTGACGATGGGCAGCGCGGCCAGCGTCGCGCTCACGTGCGGCAGCAGGTTGGCGTCGATCGCCGCGCGATAGTCGGCCAACCGGAAGCCGTCCACCGGACCGGGCGTGATCGGGCCGGAGTTGGTCACCACGATGTCCAGGCCGCCGAAGTTGTCGGCGGTACGGCGCACCCACTCGGCCACCGCGCACGGATCGTAGGGGTCCACGGGCATGCTCAATACGTCGCCCGGCCCCAGCGCGTTGACCTCGACATGCGCGCGGGCCAGCCGGCGCGGGTCCCGGTCGCACAACGACACGTGCGCGCCCCGCACGGCGAGGCCCTTGGCCGCGGCCAGGCCCACACCGGCACTCGACGCCACGACCATGGCGACGCGATCTCGCGGTCGAACATTCATGATCGGGCCTTTCGATGTCATTCTTGCGGCGACGAATCTTCCCGAGGGCGATTCCATCCGGGAAATATTAATCGTGAAACGACCGGTTGTACCGGCGTCGACGAGCAGGGCTGCTTATGCGGAAATCCTTCCCGGTTATGACCGGCCGACCATAAGGGTTCGCTCTCGGTCCGATCAGATTTCCTCATTGGCAATTATCGGGGAAATCGCGTTACGGTTTTCAGTGGCAACCAGCCGACGGGTCGAGATCGCCCGGATATCATCACCACAGCCGGAGGTTGAACTCATGCAGCAGGCCGTGCAGGCCCCCGAGTGTCCCGAATGCGCGACGACGGTGACGCTCGACGAGGACGCCAGGGTGAGCGAGATCATCGAGTGCGTGGACTGTCGGAGCGAGTTGGAGATCGCGTCCGTGAAGCCGCCGAAGGTCGAACTCGCGCCCGAGGTCGAAGAGGACTGGGGCGAATAGCGGGAATCGGGAGAGGGGATTCGGTCGATGACTTCGATCCGATCAGCGACGGACCGGTCGGCGGTGGCTGCGCCGCCCGCGTCCCCGCGCCTCGCCGTGCTCGCGTCCCGGGTGCGGTTCGAGGAGAAGAGCATCATGACCGCCCTCGACCGACGCGGGATCGCGTTCGAACACCTGGATCCCCGCGCGCTGTTCGTCGCGAGCGGCACGCCGTACACCGGTCCCCGGCTGGTCCTCAACCGCGAGGTCGGGCACTTCCGGGCCCTGTACGCGGCGAGCGCGCTCGAGTCGGCGGGCGTGACGGTGGTCAACAGCGCCGCCGCCACCCACGTCGCCGGCGACAAGTGGCACACCTCGGCGGCCCTGCTCCGGAACGGGCTGCCCACACCCAGGACCGCGCTGGCGATCACGCCCGACGCGGCCCTGGCCGCGCTCGAGGAGATCGGCTATCCGGCCGTGCTCAAACCGCTCGTCGGCTCCTGGGGCCGACTGGTCACCCGGGTCACCGATCCGGCGATGGCCGGCGCCGTACTCGAGCACATCGCCGCGCTCCCCTCCCCGCAGTCGCACGTGGTCTACGTGCAGGAGCAGGTCGCCAAGGCCGATCGCGACATCCGCGTCCTGGTCGTGGCCGGCCGAGCGCTCGGCGGCACGTATCGCCGGAGCACCGAGTGGCGCACCAACGTGGCGCGCGGCGCGGTGAGCGTACCCCTGCCGCCGAGCGCCGAACACGCCGAACTCGCGGTCGCCGCCGCGGCCGCCGTCGGCACGGAACTGGCCGGTGTCGATCTGATCGAGGACCTGGAGGGACGGCTCACCGTGCTCGAAGTCAACGACCGGGTGGAGTTCACCGGACTACAGGGCGCCCACGGCCGCGACATCGACGTGGCCGGCGCCATCGCGGACCTGCTCGCCGCCGGGGTGCGGGCGTGATCCGGGTCGGGGTCGTCGGGGCGGCCGGCTACATCGGCGGCGAGCTGCTGCGGCTGCTCACCGTGCACCCCGGGGTCGAACTCGCCGCCGCCACCTCGCGCACCCTGCGCGGCCGGCGGATCGACGGCGTGCACCCCAACCTGCGCGGGCGGACCGAGCTCGACTTCTGCTCCGAGGAGCAACTGGACTTCTACGACGCCTTGTTCCTGGCCACACCGCACCGCGAGACGATGCGCCGGATGCCGGAGTTCCTGGAGCTCGCGGACACCGTGATCGATCTGTCCGGGGACTTCCGCCTGCACGACAAGGACGTGTACGCCGACTACTACGGCGTCTCGCACACGGCGCCGGACCTGCTGGAGACGTTCGTGCCGGGACTGCCCGAGTTCCACCGCAGGCGACTGCGCACCGCGCGGCGGATCAGCGTGCCGGGCTGCATGGCCACCGCCGGGATCCTCTCGCTGGTCCCGCTCGCCGAGGCCGGACTGATCCGCGGCGAGGTCACCATCGACGCCCGGACCGGCTCCAGCGGCTCCGGCGCCAAGGCCGGTCCGGAGAACCTGCACGCCGAACGCAGCGGCGCACTACGGGTCTTCGCTCCCACCCGGCATCGGCACGAAGCGGAGATCGCGCAGGCCGCCGGGCTCTCGGTACGGATGACCGCGACCGGGATCGAGGCGATTCGCGGCGTGCAACTCGTGGGCCGGGCCCACCTGGTGCCGGGCGCGGACGAGCGCCGGGTCCGCGCCGCCTACCGCTCCCGCTACGCCGCCGAACCCTTCGTGCGCGTGGTCGCCCACCGGCGCGGCATGCACCGCTTTCCCGAGGCCAAGATCCTGGCCGGCTCGAACTTCTGCGACGTCGGTTTCGCGCTCGATCGCGGTTCGAGCCATCTCACCGTGATCGCCGCCCTGGACAACCTGGTCAAGGGCGGCGCGGGCAACGCGGTCCAGTGCCTGAACGTCCGGTTCGACATGCCCGAGCGGCTGGGTCTGGAGTTCACCGGGCTGCACCCGAACTGATCCGGAATCAGCGATATCGCGCACCAGCCACACCGACCCAGGCGAAAGGAGCCAGCGATGAGCAGCAGTCCCACGATCCTGCCCGGTCCCGTCCCGCCGGGCCGGCGCGATCGGCCGCACCCGGCCGGCGAACCGGGCCCGAAAGCCGACCCGACCGGGGCCACCGGCCGGATCCGCGAACACATCGTGGACATGTGCGCCGGCCCCGAGGGCGGCCACCTGGGCGGCTCGATGTCGCTGGTCGAGGTGCTCGCCACGTTGTACCTGCGGGTGCTGCGGATCGACCCCCGTTTCCCGCAGGCGCCGGACCGCGACATCCTGCTGCTGAGCAAGGGCCACGGCGGCATCGGCCTGTACGCGACGTTGTGCGAGGCCGGCTTCTTCCCCGAGGAACGGCTCGCCGAGTACGCGCGGCCCGGCAGCCCGTTCATGGCCCACCCGCATCCGGGGATCCCCGGCGTGGAGATGCCGTCGGGTTCGCTGGGGCACGGCCTGGCCCTGGGCGTCGGCTTCGCGCTCGCGCACCGGCTCGACGGGGGCGGGCGCCGCTGCTTCGTGGTGATGGGCGACGGCGAGTTGGAGGAGGGCTCGGTGTGGGAGGCCGCCGCCGTGGCGGGCAACCACGGCCTGGACCGGCTGACCGCGATCATCGACCGCAACGGCCTGCAGATCACCGGCGGGACCGAGTCGGTCGGCGGTCTGGAACCGCTGGCGGACCGCTGGCGCGCGTTCGGCTGGCACGTACACGAGGTGGACGGCCACGACATGGACGCGCTCACCCGCGTGCTCACCGCGCCGCCGGTTCCGCACCGACCCACCCTCGTGCTCGCGCACACGGTCAAGGGCAAGGGCATCCCGTTCGTCGAGGGCCGGACCCGCAGCCACTACGCCCGGCTGGGCGAGCGGCAACAGCGGCGCGCCCACGCGGCGTTGCGCGCGCAGAACCCCGGGGAGAGCCGATGAGCACCGCCACCACCGCCGAACCGACGCCGAACCCGACCGCGGCGGCCGAGCCCCGATCCTCGCGTGAGGTCTACCGCGACATCGTGGCCGAACTGCTGCCCGGCGACGAGCGCCTGGTCTGCCTGGACACCGACACCGGTCTGTTCACCGGCGTCGACTTCGGCACCGGAGGAGACCGCTACCTGAATCTGGGCATCGCCGAACACACCCTGATGGGCGCCGCCGCGGGGCTGGCCCGCGAGGGCCGGATGCCGTTGGTGAACACGATGGCGGCGTTCGCCGCGTCCCGGGCGCTGGAGGCCGTCAAGATCGACATCGCCCTGAACAACCTGCCGGTACGCATCGCCGCGACCCACTCCGGCGTGTCGGCGGGCCACCTGGGCCCCACCCATCACGGTCTGGAGGACCTGGCCGTGATGCGCACCCTGCCGAACATGACCGTCGTGGTGCCCGCCGACGCGGCCGGCACCGACACACTCTTTCGCCAGGCACTCGCGCTACCCGGACCGGTCTACTTCCGGATGGGCCGCAACGCCACGCCCGACCTGCCCGCCGGGCCGCCCCTGGAACTGGGCCGGGCGCAGCGGCTGCGCCCGGGCACCGACATCACCATCGCCGCGTGCGGCCCGTACCCGGTGCTCGCCGCCCTGGCCGCGGCCGACGAGTTGGCCGGCGAGGGCATCTCGGCCGGCGTCCTGCACGTGCACACGGTCAAACCGCTGGACACCGCCGCCCTCGCCGCGGCGGTCGGCCCCGGCGGCACGGTGATCACGGTCGAGGAGCACTGGCGCACCGCCGGCTTCGGCTCCGCCGTCGCCGAGGCGCTGACCGAACTCGTGCCGGTGCGGGTGCGTCGGGTGGCGATGCCGGACGCGTTCGTGTCGGTCGCGGGCGGCCAGCGCTATCTGGTCGAGCGCGGCGGCGTCACCGCCCGCGCCATCGCCGCGTACGCCCGCTCGGCCGTCGACCCGACCCGAAAGGACCTGTGATGACCGGCTCGTACCGAGCGAACGGATGGTGGCGCGAGGAGACCCTCCTGGCCGACCTGCGGCGCGCGGTGGCCCGCCATCCCGACAAGGACGCCCTCGTCTGCTATCAGGACGACACCGTCGTGACCCTCACCTACGCCGAACTCTCGCACCGGGTCGACCGGTTCGCCGCCAACCTGATCCGTCTGGGCGTGTGTCCGGGCGATGTGGTCACCCTGCACCTGCCCAACTCGTGGCAGTTGGTGGCACTGTGCCTGGCCTGCGCGCGGATGGGCGCGGTGGCCGGCCCGGTCGTCCCGGTCATGCGCCGGCGCGAGGTGGAGTTCATGACCGGCCTGACCGAGAGCCCGCTCTACATCGCGGCGGCCGAGTTCCGCGGCTTCTCCTACGCCCGGATGAGCGCGGAGGTGGCGCGGAACGTGCCCACCCTGCGCCGGCGCGTGCTGCTCGGCGGGGACGGCGACGAAACCGCCGACGGGGCCCTGGACTTCGACCGCGAACTGGTGGAGCGCGAGCCCACGACGGCCGAACTGGCCGCCTTGGACCAACTGGAGGCGGGCCCCGACGACGCCGCACAGGTGATGTTCACCTCGGGCACCACCGGCGAGCCCAAGGGCGTCGTACACAGTCACAACACGCTCTACGCGATGAACAAGGCGCAGGCCGACGTGCTCGGGCTCTCCCCCGACGAGGTCACCGCGATGGGCTCGCCGACCTCCCACCAGGCGGGCTACACCTGGAACTTCGTGATGCCCCTGCTGCTGGGAGCGACCGCCGTCCAGGTGGACGCGTGGGATCCGGCGCTGATGTTGCGCGTGCTGGAGGAGCGGCGGGTCACCTTCTTCATGGGCGCGCCCACCTTCCTCTCCGACCTGATCGACGCGCAGCGCGGCTCTCCCCGGGACCTGTCCGCGCTCACCACGTTCGCCACCGGCAGCGCGCCGATCGCGCCGATGCTGGTCGAGGACGCGCGCGAGATCCTGGGCTGCCGGTTGTACGCGCTGTGGGGCATGACCGAGAACGGCTGTGTCACCATCACCCGTCCCGAGCAGCCCGCCCTGCGCGCCGCCGAGAGCGACGGCACGGCGGTGCCGGGGATGCGGGTGCGCGTCGTCGACCGCGACCACGGCGGGCCCGTGGCCGCCGGGGAGTCCGGGCTGCTCCAGGTACGCGGTGCCGCGCAGTGTCTGGGCTACTTCCGCCGCCCCGAGGTGTACGCGGCGTCGGTCACCGAGGACGGCTGGTTCGACACCGGCGACCTGGCCCGTTCCGACGGACACGGCGGCATCCGGATCACCGGGCGGGTCAAGGACCTGATCATGCGCGGCGCGGAGAACATCCCGGTGGTCGAGGTGGAGGCCGCGCTGCTGCGCCATCACGCGATCAAGGACGTGGCGATCGTCGGCTACCCGGACGCCCGGCTGGGCGAGCGCGCGTGCGCGGTCGTGGTCCCGGCGGGGCCCGCGCCCACGCTCGCCGACCTGCAGACCCACCTCGCCGGCCTGGACATGGCCAAGCGCTACTGGCCCGAGCGGGTGGAGATCGTGACCGCCCTGCCCCGGACGCCGTCCGGGAAGGTGCGGAAGTTCGCCCTGCGCGACCGGTTCCAGGAAGCCTGAGGAGGGGCCATGGATTTCACCTTCACCGCCGAACAGAACGAACTCGCGGAGCATGTGCGAAAGTTCGCCGACTCCCGGATCGCCCCGCACGCCCGGCAGAGCGACGCGCGGGGCGACTATCGGCCCGGCCTGCTCGCCGAGATGGGCGCCGAGGGCCTGTTCGGCCTGCGCATCCCGAGGGAGTACGGCGGAAGAGAGCTGGACGCGACGAGCGCGGGCATCGCACTGGCCGAACTGGCCGCGGCCGACCTGTCGGTGTGCTTCCCGGTGCTCAACGCGGCGCTGGTGGGCGGTGTCCTGGCCGCGAACGGTACGCCCGGGCAGCTCGCCGAGTGGTTGCCGCCGATCGCCGCCGGCGACACGATCGTGGCCCTCGCCCTGACCGAGCCCGCGCACGGCACCGACGCGGCGAACATCGGGATGTGCGCGGAAGCCACCGGCGACGGCTGGGTGCTCTCCGGCGAGAAGACCTCGATCATGGCCGCGATGTACGCCACCCACGCGCTGGTCTTCGCGCGCACCGGCGGGGCGGGCGCGCACGGCGTCACCGCCTTCTACGTGCGGCTCGACGAAGCGCACGTGACCCGCGAACAGCTCGACGACCTGGGCTGCCGGGCCGGTGGCCGCGGTCGGCTGCTCCTGGACCGGTTGCCGGTGGGTGCGCGAGACGTGGTCGGCACACCGGGCCGCGGCTTCGTCGAGGTGATGCGCGGCTTCGGCGTCTCCCGGGCGCTGATCTCGCTGATGGCGATCGCGGTCGGGCAGGCCGCACTCGACGAGGCGATCGGGCACGCCGGGCGACGCGAGGCGTTCGGGCAGCCGATCGGCCGGTTCCAGTCGGTGGCCTTCGCCCTGGTCGAGCACG
This sequence comes from Embleya sp. NPDC001921, assembly GCF_053594475.1. Taxonomy (NCBI): domain Bacteria; kingdom Bacillati; phylum Actinomycetota; class Actinomycetes; order Kitasatosporales; family Streptomycetaceae; genus Embleya; species Embleya sp. NPDC001921. The sequence continues at coordinate 47,286 of NZ_JBSFEO010000042.1, read as the reverse complement.
CGACGATGGTGCGTGCCGCGCGCCTGGTCGCCTACGAGGCGCTGGCGCTGGCGGACGCCGGCGAGGATCCGCGGATCCCGGCGAACATGGCCAAGTGGTGGGCCCCCAAGGCCGCGATGGACGCCGTGCACCAGGCGCTGCTGACCTTCGGCCAACTCGGCTGGACCGAGGACGGCCCGATCGCCCGCAGGCTCCGCGACGTGATCGGCCTGCAACTCGCCGACGGCACCGCCGCCGCCACCAAACTCGTGGTGGCCCGCAAACTCCTGGGCCGCACCGCCGCGCCGTGAGGCGACAAGAGGCCGCCATGCGACGGCCGGCGACGGCCGGCGACGGCCGGCGACAACCGGGGGACGCAGCCGCGAGACACGGGGACGCCTGAGACCCGGCCCTCGAAGGCCGAACACGCGGCCGGGTCACCTTCGGGGGTCGCACTCCGGGCTCACTCCCCGGACGAACCGGCGTTCGAGGCCGCCCGCGTCCCCCGGTAGGTGGCCATCTTGGCCCGCGTGCCGCATACCGCCATCGAGCACCAACGGCTGCCCCGGTTGCGCGAGCGATCGTAGAAGGCCCATTCACAGCGGTGTTCGCTGCACGACTTCAGCCGCGGCCAGGTGCCGTCGAGCCGTGCCTCCACGGTGGCCGCCAGCACCGTGGCCCATACGCCGGGCAATTCCGTCCGCGTCGGACGGAGCAGCGGATCCGGCCCGCCGCCGTCGAATCCGACGACCAGCGGGCATTCCCGCGCGACCTGTTCCAGGGCCCGCCGGGCCCGCTCGTCGGTCGGCGCGCCGTTGTTCTCGCGCAGGAGCCCCCGCAGCGCCTCGCGCAGCGTGATCGTGCGCGCGAGGTCGAGGTCGAGGTCGTCCGGCGCGGTCGCCGGTGCGGCGAAGCCGTTGCGCGCCAGCCAGCGGTTCAGGCCCTCGACCGAGGCGAACTCGTCCGGACCGAACTCGACGTTGACGCTGTTCACGAATGCCTGCACCAGCGCGAGTCCGCCCGGTGCGACGGCCCGGTCTCCCGGCTGTCGGATGTCGCGTTGCGACTGCATGCCGTCCATGCTACCGGTGTCTCCATTTCACTGGTAGTTCCCCGCTCGCCCGTGCTCGCGGCCGGGCGAACCGAGCGCACGATCGACCATCACCCCCGCGCCCCCGGTGTACCCCGCCGGGTCCAGGAGTTCCGCCAGGCGCTCGGCGGAGATCCGCGCCGTGACCTCCGGCTCGCCGGCCAGCACTTCGGCCAACGACCGCCCGGTCCGCACCGCGCTCGCGGACGCCGCGGCCGTCAGCGCCTTGGCCCGGTCCCGCCCGAGCGCGGGGGTCAGGATCGCCGCGAGCCGCTCGGTGACCATGTGGCCGCCGGTCGACTCCAGGTTGGCGCGCATGCGTTCGGGATGGACGACCAGGCCCTCGGCGAGCTCGACGGCCGTGTGCGCGGCGCCACCCGCCAGCCGCAGGCCTTCCCGCAGCAACAGCCATTCGGCGTGCCACGCGCCCGCCGAGCGCTCGTCCTCGGCGACCGAACACCCGGACAACGCCGCCGCGATCGCCGGCACCTGAAGCGCCGCGCTGCGAATCAGCGTGGACAACACCGGATTGTGCTTGTGCGGCATCGCCGACGATCCGCCGCGGCCTGCCACGTCGGGTTCGGCGACCTCGCCCACCTCGGTCCGCGCCAACACCTGCACATCCACCGCGATCTTGCCCAGCACGCCGGTGGTACCCGCCAGCACGGCGGCCAGGTCGGCCATCGGGGTGCGCAGCGCGTGCCACGGCAACGGCGTTCGGGCCAGGCCGGTTTCGGCGGCGAACGCGTCGACCAGCACCTCGATGTAGGCGCCCGGGTCGAGCCCTTCGGCCGAGTCGTCGAGGAGCGAGTCGTCGAGGGTGGAGTCGTCGTGGACCGAATCGTCGTGGACCGAATCGTCGAGGACCGAGCCGTCGAGGGTCGCGTACGCGAGCCCCGCGTATTCGAGATAGCCCGCCAGCGTGCCGGCCGCGCCGCCGATCGACACCGGCAGGCCGTCCGCGAGCACCGCGTCGATGCGTCGTCGGGCGTCCAGAACCGACTGTCGCCAACCCGCCGCCTTGAGGCCGAAGGTGGTGGGCACCGCGTGCAGGGTCAGGGTGCGCCCGGCCAACACGGTGTCCCTGTGCCGCTCGGCGAGTGCCCCGAGCGCGTCGGCGATCCGGGTCAGGTCGGCCCGTACGATGCCCAGGGCCCGCGCGGCGATCAACATCGCGCCGGTGTCCAGGATGTCCTGGCTGGTCGAGCCGCGGTGCACGAACTCGGCCGCCGCCGGGTCCCGTTCGGCCACCGCCCGGGTGAGCGCGGCGACCAGCGCGACCACCGGATTGGCACTCTCCCGGGCGGCCAGGGCCACCTCGCGCAGATCGAAGCGCTCGGCCCGGGCCGTCGCGGTGATGGTCTCGGCGGCGGCTCGCGGCAGGGTGCCCAGCCGCGCCTGGGCCCGGGCGAGCGCGGCCTCCGCGTCGAGCATGGCCTGGAGCCAGGCCCGATCGCACACGGCCGCCTCCACCGGCGTTCCGACCCGGACCGGGGACAGCAGCCCCGCGTCCTGCTCGATGCCCGGGCGATCGCCCACCCGTTGGTCGAGGTCCGGGCGATCGCCCGCCCGTTGGTCGAGGTCCGGGCGATCGCCCGCCCGTTGGTCGCGTGCGTGCGGGATCGCGGTCACACGATCACTCCGTTCGGGGTGATTTCCGGGTCGGTCGACAACACCGGACGCACGTTCGCCGGCGTTCGGGAGGCGGCGGGCAGCGCGAGGACCGCGCGGGCGATCGCGTCCGAGTCGGCGAGCGTGACCGAGTCCACGCCGGGGCGGATCCCCGCAGCGGTGACCCAGTGCACCGATTCGGTCGGCACACCGTAGGCGAATCGGCGCGGATGCGGCCGGTCCCGCCCGTCGATCAGCCGGTACGGCCGCTCGGTCACCGCCAGCCCGCCGGTCTCGTAGTCCTCGCCGCCGACGCCGCGGATCCGGTACGGCGCGGCCTGGTCGGTGTTCAGCAGGTGGCGCAGCAGCGGGTCCTCGGTCCGGCGCAGGTCCGGCTCGGGCAGCCGGGCCTCGATCAACACCGCGGCGCGTACCGGCGGGCCCGGCACCACGGTGGAGGCGGCCACGAACGCCGGTTCGGCCACGTCCAGGCAGATCCGGGTGCCGGGCCCGGTCAGGGTCAGCACGCCGGCCTCGATCAGCGCGATCATCTGCTCGATCCGCACGGCCGGCGGGCCGATCGACAGGAAGCCGTTGAGTGGCGTGTACCACCCCTCCAGGTCGTCCCGGTGCGAGTCGCCGGTCAGGCCGCCGTGATCCACCGCGAGCCGGATCTCGTTGCGCAGGTCCCGCAGGACGTCCAGCGCGGCCTTGAGCGGGCCGTCCACGTTCCCCTCGCGGGCCGCCGCGACGTCCCGTTCCAGGTACTCCACCAGCCACCGGCTGAACTCCGCCCGGCTCGCGAACTCCCGCTCACCGTAGGGCCGGGAGATCGCCGACCAGTCCCAGTGCGCGGCCCGCTCGATGCCGTACGCGAGGGCCAGGTCGGCACACTCGTCGTCCGAACGCGCCGCCAGGTACGCCCGGGTGAACGCCGCGCATTCGGCCTCCCGGCGGCCTCGCCGGCGCAACAGCGCCGCGTAGTAAACGCTTTCCACCTCTCGGACGATCAACGGCCACAGGTCGTCGGTGAAGTCGACCGGCCGCCCCTCCCGGGCGCGCCGCCGCAGGCCCTCGACGTACTCGGGCGTCAGCAGCCGCGGAACGTGCCGCCCGTGCGCGCCCTTCTGGTTCTCGCCACGCGCGTGGTAGGGCACGCCGCGCCTGGAACTCGCGTACAACGCCGGCTCGTTGCCCGACGGGTGATACACCGTCCGCCCGTCCTCGGCACGGCCGAAGCGGCCTCCCCTGCCGCTGGTGAACAGGGCCATGTGGTCGAAGAAGTTGAGCCCCAGGCCGCGCAACAACACGTTCTCGCCGGGCCGGACCCGATCCAGGTCCAGGTCCGCCGGGTTGGCCGGGGTGATGTAGGTCAGGTGGTGGATCCGGGCCAGGCTCGCGGTGCGCGCCTCGCGCGCGGACAGCCGGGCCGGCAGGTGGCCCAGGGCCAGCACCACCGCGTCCAACTCGTGCAGTCGGGTGCCGTCCGCCAGCCGCACCCCTTGCGGGCCGCCGGGTATGCCGTGCGTGTCCGCCAGCGCCACCGCGCGCGAGCGGTGCACCCGCACCGCGACACGCGCCGGCGCGCGGGCCACCACCCGCTCGAACGCGTCGTGCAGGTAGCGGCCGTAGAACGCCCGTGTGGGGTAGTCGTCGGGGCCCAGCGCGCGGGCCTCGGCGAGGATCTCCGCACTGTGGTCGCCCGCTTCGCCCGCGGTCGCCACCGACCGCGCCCACGCGTACAGGCTCGGCCCGGGCACGATCGGCCCCTCGATCCGCGAACTCGCGTCGGTGTACACGGTGATCTGCGCCGCGACGGTGTTCATCAGCAGGTGCCGGGACTGCTCCGAACGCCAGACCGCGCCGGCCCCCGGCGAGGCGGGGTCGACCACGTGGATCGTGACCCGCGGATGCGTGGGCGCGGCGCGTTCGTTGGCGCACAGGCGCTCCAGGACGGAGAGCCCGCGCGGCCCCGCGCCCACGACGCAGACCCGGATCGGGCCGGGGGCGCTCATGCCGCCGCCTCCTCGGCGCCCGGCCCGCCGACCCGGAAGCCGTGCATCCAGGCCACGTGGTCGTGCAGTCGATCGGCCGACATCGCGCCGAGCAGCGCGTTCCGGGTCTCGGCGGCGGCGCCCGCGGGATGCCACAGGCGGATGCTGTCCCGCGCGGCGAGCGTGATCCGGGTGGTCCGCTCGTGCCGCGCGTCGCGGTACCCGACCAGGCGCCGCGGCAGTTCCTCGGCACGCGCACCGGCCAGTCGCGCGCCGAGCACGACGGCGTCCTCCAGGGCCTGACACGCGCCCTGCGCCGCGTAGTGCAGCATCGGGTGGGCCGCGTCGCCCAGCAGCGCGACCCGGCCGTCGGTCCACCGGGACACCGGGTCGCGGTCGACCAGCATCCAGGTCTTCCAGTCCGCGCCGAGTTCGAGCAGTTTTTGTGCGGTGCCGCCCAGGGTGGCGAGTTCGCCCAGCACCCGGTCCCGGTGCACGCCCTCGCCGGCGACCGCCTCGGTGCCGCCGTCCGCGCGGCTGGCCGCGAGGTTGAGGAAACGACCGCCGGCGATCGGGTAGTGCACGAAGTGGCAGCCGGGTCCGGCCCACCACACCACCGACCGGTCGAAGCGCAGCGCGTCGGGCACCCGCTCCATCGGGATCACCGCCCGGTACACGCTGATCCCGGAGATCCGCGGCTCGCCGTCGCCGACCAGCCGGGCCCTGATCGCGGAGTGGATCCCGTCCGCGCCGATCAGTACGTCGCCGGTGATCCCGGTGCCGTCCGCGAGCAGGGCCGTCGCGCTCGTGGCGTCCCGGGCGTAGTCGACGACCCGCGCGCCGGCGTACAGCGACACGGCGTCGGCGGCCAGGCACGCGTCGAGCAGCGCCCGGTGCAGTTCCGCGCGATGCACGACGACGTAGGGTCCGGCGAAGCGGCGCCGGTACCGCTCGGTCAGCGGCAGGCTCGCCACGTGCGCGCCGGTGACGCCGTCCATGAAGCGCAGTTCGGCCATCCGCACCGCCGCCGCGCGCACCGCCGCGCCCACGCCCAGGACGTCCAGGGCGTGCAGTCCGTTGGGGGCCAGTTGGATGCCGGCGCCGATCTCGGCGAACTCGTCCGCGCGTTCGAGCACGACCGCGTGGTGTCCGCGGGCGGCCACCGCGAGCGCGGTGGCCAGCCCGCCGATCCCGCCGCCCGCGACGATGACCTCGGCCATCACGCACCCCGATCCTCGTCCTGGAGCCGGCGCGCCAACTCGAGGCGTTTGATCTTGGTGGTCGCGGTCTGCGGTAGGTCCTCGATCCGGCGCTGGACCGGATCGGCCATCTCCGGCAGTTCGGCGGTGGCCGCGCGCCAGGCGTCCCGGTCGATGGGACGGTCGTCCCTGGTGCACACCACCGGGACGGCGGTGCCGTCGGCGCCGGGCACGATGACCACCTCGGCGAGCTCGTCCAGCTTGTCGAACAGCGCGTCCTCGGCGGCCAGCGTCGAACCGAAGCCCTCGATCAGGTCGACCTCCCGATCCAGCAGGTGAATGCAGCCCCACCTGGTGCGGTATCCGACGTCGCCCATCCGCCACCAGCCGTCGGCGGACACCTGCGCGTCGTAGCGGTCCTGTTCGCCGAGATAGGTGAGGACTCGTCCGTCGCTCTTGACCTCGATGAAGCCGGGGTGTTCGGCGGACGGCGGACGGCCGGCCCGACCGACCACCCGGGCGGCGGTCATCCCGGGGAAGGGTCGACCCACGCAGCGACCGTCGGCGTCCGGGGCCCGGCCCCGGGTGAAGGCGCGCACCACGGCCGGTCCGACCTCGCTCTGGCCGTACAACTGGCCGAACAGCGGCGCGCGGCGCCGGGTGGCGGCCAGCAGTCGGTGCACGGTGCGCGGGTGGATCGCGTCGAAGGTGGAGCTGAACAGCTTGACTCCGGCCAGCGGTTCGCGCGGGTCGTCGGCCAACTCCTCCCACTCCATGAAGGTGTTGGGGTGCGCCTCCAGGACCCCCGGCCGCAGCCGCGCGAACAGATCGGCGGCGCGTCGGGGATCGGAGTCGGCCAGCACGGCGATCGGGAAGCCGCGCAGCAGCGAGATGGCCAGCGCGGTGATCAGCCGGGAGTGCACGAACGACACGTGCAGCGCGATGGTCTCCCGGCGCCGCAGGATCGGCGCGACGATCGCGGCCTGCGGCCGGTAGCGGGCCTGGAGGCTGCGGCCGGTGTGTACGGCGAGCTTGGGTACTCCGGTGGTGCCCGAGGTATGGGTGATCAGCGTCGGCTCCTCGGCGGGCCGGGTCACCGCGGGCACCCGGGCCGCCCCGGCGAACGCGTCGAGGGCGGTGGCGTCCGGGTGTGTGCCGGTGGCCAGCAGCACCCGCGCGGTCTCCGCGAAGACCGCGCGGGGCAGCCCGTCGAGCTTGGCCCGGTCGGTGACCAGGAACGGCCGGTCGGTGCGCCGTACCAACTCGGCGACGGTCGCGCCGTCGAGCATCGGCGACAGCAGCACCGGCACCCCGCCGATGCGGGCGATCGCGCAGGCCAGGAGGGTGATGTCGAAGCCGTCGCACTTGTGCACCACGACCCGGTCGCCGGGTCGGATCCCGGCCGCGGCCAGCCGGGCCGCGAAGTCGTCGATCAGGTCGGCGACCTCCGGGATGGTCGCGCGCCGGCCCAGGTCGGGGGCGATGTCGAGGTCGTGGTCGAGGATCAGGACGTTGGCCGGGTGTCGGGCCGCCGCGCGTTCGAACAGCGTGCCCAGTCGGATGCCACGATTTCCGATGCGTTGCAAAAGCATGAGGTCAGACCTTCGTCAGGGGGGGTTCGGACGGGCCGACGACCGCGCGGGGTGCGAGATGGCGGGCGGTGGACCCGGTCGGCCGGGGGTCGGGGAGGGCGGGCGCCGGCGGCGGTTCAGTGCCGGAGGGCGGCGGAGCGCTCGACGACCCGCTTGACGCGTTCGAGGGTGACCGGCAGATCCGCGGCGAGTTTGGCGCCCCACTCGGCCAGGAAGCGCCGCTTCTCCGGCTCGTCCATCGCCGCGGTGATGCCGCGGATCCCCTCGGTGGCACGGCCCATCCGGAACCGGTGGGTCAGCACACAACCGCCGGCGGTTGGCTCGATGTGGTAGCCCCACACGCTGTCCTGCCGGACCCCGGCCGAGTCCCGCATCGCCCAGCCGAAGCCGCGCCCGGGCTCGGCGGTCACCACTTCGGATTCGGTGAACCAGGTGCCCCGGACCACCGGGGCCCAGCCGACCACGTCCTCGGCCCGCAGGTTCTCGCCGCGAAACACCGCGCCCACCGTGCCCGGTTCGCCGTGGATCCAGGTGCCGCCGACACACTCGGGACTCCACTCCGCGCTGCGCGGCAGATCGCTGACGACCGCGTAGACCTCGGCCGGGTCGGCCGCGATGTGCGTATGCGCGGACAGCAGGAACAGCGGCGCAGGCTCGCCGGCCTCGAAGGCCGCGAAGCTGGGTGCGTTGGTCATCTCCCGGTGCCCCTTTCGGTGTCGCTGGTATGGACGAGAGCACTGCTACCACTCATCACGTTATGGTGGTAACAGCGCGCCGACCACGCCCTGGCGATAAGACGTCCTTCTCGAATCGCGAAGCCACGCGCGTCCGCCAACGGGCGGGTCGCGCAGGGGGATTCACCGCGCCGATGCCAGACTCCGATACATGCGCGCTGCCTACCTCGAACGGCTCGGCCCGCCGTCGGAGATCCGTTTCGGAGAGCTGCCCGACCCCTCCCCCGGCCCCTGCGACGTGCTCGTCGACGTATGGGCGGGCACGGTCAATCCGGTCGACACCTTCGTGCGCTCCGGGCGGTTCGCCACTCCCGTGGCGTTCCCGTTCGTGATCGGCCGCGATCTGGTCGGCCGGGTCGCCCGGGCCGGCCCGGGTGCGCCCGGCTTCGCCGTCGGCGACCCGGTCTGGAGCAACAGCCTGGGCCACGGCGGCCGGCAGGGCGCGGCGGCCGAACGGGCGGTGGTCGCCGCCGACCGGCTCTACCGACTCCCGCCGGGCGTGGATCCGTACGCGGCGGTGGCGGTGCTGCACCCCGCCGCCACCGCCCACCTGGCGCTGTTCGCGCACGGCGGTCTGCGCCCCGGCGACACCGTGCTGATCGCGGGCGCCGCCGGAAACGTCGGCAGCGCACTGGTCACACTGGCCGCCGAGGCGGGCGCCCGGATCCTGGCCACCGCCTCGGCTCGGGACGCCCGATACTGCCGCGAACTGGGCGCCGAGACCGTCTGCGACTACCGCGACCCCGAGCTGACCCGACACCTCGCCGAGGCCGCCCCCAACGGCGTGGACCTGTATCTGGACACCTCCGGCCGCAACGACCTGGCGGCGGCGGTCCACCTTCTCGCCCGACGCGGCCGGATCGTCCTGCTCGCGGGCGCGGGGCCGGGCGCCGCACCGGTGCTGCCCGCGAGCGAGCTCTACATGAAGGACGGCTCGATCCGCGGTTTCGTGATCTCGTACGCCGGCGTCGACGAACTCGCCGCCGCCGCGGGCACGATCAACCGCCTGCTGGGCACCGGCCGGCTGCGCCCGCGCGCGATGGAGATCCTGCCGTTGTCCGCCGCCGCCGACGTGCATCGTCGAATGGAACGGCACGAGCTGCACGGCACAAGGGTGGTACTGCGCACCGACGACGCGCCCCGACCCGATTCGCCCGGTCCCGCCGGTTCCCACGCCCCGGCCGGTTTCCCGGGCCCGGCCGGTTCCCCCGGCCCGCCGATCGGTCCCGCCGGTCCCGCCCGGGAGTGACCCCGCACGATCCGCGGCGTTATCACCGTGTCGGACCGGTTTCGCCGAACACCGAGGGAGCACGGATGTTGCGAGGTTTGGCCCATGTCAGGTATCAGGCGGCCGACTTGGTTGCGGCCCGCCGCTGGTACACCGAATTGCTGGGCATCGAGCCCTACTTCGAACGCCCCGGGTATGTCGAGTTCCGGGTCGGCGACTTCCGACAGGAACTGGGTCTGGTGGACGCCCGCTACGTCTCGGACCTGGGCGCGCACGGCACGGCCGAGACCGGCGGTGCCGTCGTCAGTTGGCATGTCGAGGATCTGCCCGCCGCCCTGGACCGGTTGCTCGCCATGGGCGCGAAGGAGCACGAGCCGGCGCGCGACTTCGGCGAGGGATTCGTCGGCGCCTCGGTGATCGACCCGTTCGGGAACGTGCTCGGCGTCATGCACAACCCGAACTACCTGGACGTCCTGGCCGAGACCGGCAAGGCCTGAGACCGGCGCGACACGGCTCGTCGTCCCCGTGCACCACCGGGGACGACGGCCGCTCGCACGACGGGTCAACGCGCGCGGGCCGCCTCGATCACCGCGGCCATCCGGTCGATCGTGGGCTCGTGCAGCAGATCACCCAACTCGACGTCGACGGCGAACAGTTCGCGTACCTGCTCGGTCAGCCGAGCCCCGCGCAGCGAATCGCCGCCGAGTTCGAAGAAGTTGTCCCGTACGCCGATCCCATCGAGTTCGAGCACCTTCGTCCACATCTGCACGAGCGAGTGCTCGGTGTCGGTGCTCGGCTCCCGGTACGGGCTGTCCAGGTCCGGCCGCGAGCGCGGCGGTTCGGGCAGCGCGGCGCGGTCGATCTTGCCGTTGACCGATGTCGGCAGGCCGCCCACGACATACGCGGACGGCACCATGAACGCGGGCAGCTTCTCCCGCAGCGCCCGACGGATGTCCCGCACCGCCGGCGCCGGTTCGCCCTTCGGCTCGATGTACGCGGTCAGGCGCACGTCCCCGTCCGTGTCCCGATGCGCCAGGACCGCGACCTGGGCGACACCCGGCTGCCGCGCGGCGACCACCTCGATCTCGCCGAGTTGCACGGTGTTGCCCTGCACCTTGAGCTGGTTGTCCACCCGGCCGATGATCTCGATGCCGCCGTCCCGCCAGTACCGCGCCATGTCGCCGGTGCGGTAGAGCACCGGGTTCCGGTCCGGATCGATCGGGTTGGGCACCCACTTCCGCGCGGTCGCCTCGGGCCGGTTCAGGTAGCCGGCCGACAGGCTGTGGCCCGCGATGCACAGTTCGCCCACCACGCCCGGCGGCACCGGGGCGAGGTTCTCGTCCAGCACGTAGATCTTGACGTTCGGGATCGGCCGGCCGATCGGCGGCAGCCGGCGGGCCCGTCCCTCCGCCCCCAACTCGCGGCCCAGTGCGGTGATATCGCAGCCGGCTACGGTGGTCGCCTCGGCGGAGCCGTACAGGTTGATCAGGCGGAACGGCAGCCCGGCGGGCGGCCAGGACTGGATCCGCTCACCGCAGACCCTGATGTTCTCCAACGGGGTATCGGCGGGCCAGTCCAGGCTCCACAGCCGCTCGGCCATCGGCTTCATCAGCAGCGTCGTGGTGATCCGCTTGTCCAGGTACCAGTCCTGGAGCAACTGCGGGGAGGCCACCACCGATACATCGGGAATGTGCACCGTGCCGCCGGCCGCGAGCACCGGGAAACACTCGACCTCGACCATGCCGTAGCCGGGCGCGGCCAGCCAGGTGCCCTGGGTGTCGGCGTTCATCCCGGTCATCTCGCACATGCTGTGGATCTGATTGCGCGCCGCCCCGAACCGGACCAGAACCGCCTTCGGCGCGCCGGTGGAGCCGGAGGTGTAGCAGATGTGGATCAGGTCGTCGACGTCCACCGGCGCGCTCACCTCGGTGCTCGGCTCGGCATGCGGGTCGGCGTGCGGGTCGGCGACGTCGAGCGAGAGCACCGGGCAGTGTCCGGAGACCTTGTCCTCGTGCGCGGACAGCGTCACGACCGCGGCGGCCGAGGCGTCCTCGACCATGAAGCGCACCCGATCGGCGGGAAAGTCCGGGTCGAGCAGGATCGCCGCCGCCGCGAGCTTGAAGCACGCGAGTTGCGCGATCAGACTCTCCGCGCCGCGCGGGAAGCAGACCCCCACCCGGTCCCGCCGGCGAACACCGGTCGCGGCCAGGCGGTGCGCGAGTCGATTGGCCCGGTCGTCCAGTTCCCGATAGGTCAGCGCGGCGTCGGGCAGCGCGATCGCGATCGCCTCGGGGGTTCGGCGCGCGAAGTCCGCGACGATCTCGTGGAAGAACGGCTCGGGTACGTCCTGTTCGGTCCGGTTCCACTCGACCAGGATGCGCTGTCGCTCCTCCTCGCCCAGCAGTGGCAGGTCACGGACGAGCACGCCGTCGTCGGTGCTCAGCGCGCAGAGCACGCGGGCCAGATGCCGGCCGTACTGGGCTGCTGCCTCCTCGTCGAACTCGTCCTGGGAGAGCAGCAGTTCGTACGAGCCCCGGTCGACGGACAGGGTCAGCGCGGCGCGGGAGGCGAAGTCCCGCGCGGCCGCGTCGGCCACCATGCCGTGGCAGGGGCGACCTGCCGCCGGTTGTGCGGGCGGCGCGGCGGCGACGGCGGCGAGCAGTTCCGCCGCCGTCCCGTCGCCGGACACCCGCGGCTCGATGGTCTCGGTCGGCCCCCGACCGGTCCGGCGAGCGATCAGCAGATCGGTCTCGCCGGTGTATCGGTGGATCAGCGCCGCGAGCGCCGCCGACGCGTACCGCTCCGGATCCGACTTCGCCCGGTCGGGGGCGGCGATGGCGATCCGATGCACCGCTCCGGTGCGATCACCGTCGATGTGCCGGGCGAGCGGAAGTGCCGAACTCGTGGTCGTGGCCACCGGAATCGTCCTCTCGAATTCTCGGATGTCGGGATGTCGGGGTGCCCGCCGGGATGGTGGGATGCCGGGACGCCGGGTGCAAAGGTGTCGGAAAGCCGGAAGTCGGTCCGGTCCGGGGGCTCAGGCCACCATCACCGACGGATCCGCCGCGCGCCGGGCCGTCACCGCCTCCGCCAGGCGTTCGATCATCTGCATGGTCTGCTCCCAGCCCGCGCACGCGTCGGTGACGCTCTGGCCGTAGGCGAGGCCGTCGGTCCGGCCCAGGATCAGGTCCTGTCGGCCGCAGGCCAGGAAGCTCTCGATCATCATCCCGGCGACGCCGGACTCACCGTCGGCGATGCGTTCGGCGACGTCCTCGACCACGTTGCTCTGCTCCTCGTGGTCCTTGCCGCTGTTGCCGTGACTCGCGTCGATGACCAGCCGCCCGGGCAGTCCCGCCGCCTGCAACCGATCGAGCGTCTCGGCCACGTCGGGCGCGCTGTAGTTGGGGCCTTCGGTGCCGCCGCGCAGCACCACGTGGCAGTCGGGGTTGCCGCTGGTGGTCACCACCGCCGCCTGCCCGTCGTCGGTGATGCTCGGGAACACGTGGCTGTTCGAGGCGGTGACGATCGCGTCGATCGCGTCGCCCGTGCCGCCGGCGGTGGTGTTCTTGATCCCGACCGGCATGTCCAACCCGCTGGTGAGCTGGCGGTGCACCTGGCTCTGCACGGTGCGCGCACCGATCGAGGCCCACGAGACCGCGTCGGCGAAGTACCGGGCGATCATCGGGTCGAGGAACTCGCAGCCGATCGGCAGCCCGGTCCCCAGGATCCGCGCCATCAGCCCGCGCGCCATCCGCAGCCCGGTGTTCAGGTCGAACGACCCGTCCAGGCCGGGATCGCTGACCAGTCCCTTCCAGCCCATCCGGGTGCGCGGCTTCTCCACGTACACGCGCATGACGATCAGCAGTCGGTCCGCCACCCGCCGGGACACTTCCGCCAGGCGCTCGGCGTACACCAGCGCGGCCTCGGTGTCGTGGATCGAGCACGGACCGGTGACCAGGACCAGGCGATCGTCCTTGCCGTTCAGGATGCGCTTGACGTCCCGGCGGGCCGCCAGCACGGCCTTGCGGGTCTCGGGCGGGATCGGTATCTCCTTCCGCAGGGCGGTCGGCGACATGAGTCTGTCGACCGCGGTCACGCGGGAGTCGGGGTTGCGGCTGAGGCTCATGGCAAAGTTCCTTCCTTCCGATCGTGGGGTCAGGACCGGTCCGCCGCGAACACGGCGGCGGAGAAGGTGAAGCCCATGCCGGTTCCGATCACGAGCACCCGTGCGCCGGGTGCCAACAGGTCTTCCCTGAGCAGGTGGTCGAGCGCGTAGATCTGGTCGGCCGCGCCGAGATGGCCGATGGTCAGCCCGAGTTCGTGCAGGTCGTGGCGCGGGGTGATACCGAGCGGCCGGACGAAGCTCTCCCGGTGAAGCGTGCTGCCGACGAACGGGGTGACGAACCAGTCGATCCGGTCCTGGTCCAGTTCCGCGTCGGCCAGCGCACGGGCCACCACGCTGCGGGTGCGATCCGCCGACCGCGTCTGCACGTCCCGGATGGAAATCTCGCCCCGGGCCAGGAATTGCCGAGTGCGGTGCCGGATGTCGCCGTGTCCGGAAGGCGCGGTACGAAACGGCTCGTCACCGCGCGAGAGCCCCTCCAGGACCGTGTCGGTCTCCGAGACGAGCGAGACCAGCCGCAGCCGACCGCCGCCTCGGGCGAGCACGGCCGCCGCGGCGCCGTCGCCGAACACGATGCCCGGGGAGGTGTGCCAGCGATCGGTCGGCGGCGCGAACCGGTCCCCCAGTGTGATCAGCGCGGACGGCAGCGCGGGGCGCGACGCGAGCATCGCCGCCGCGATGTCGATGCTGGCCAGCGAGCCGTTGGACCACGCGGAGACGGTCGTGGGTATCCCGTCGACGCGCGGACCCAGCAGTTCCTTGGCGATCCAGCACGCGGCGGGCCACATGTCGATGCCCTGGAAGTGCCCGTGGCTGTGCAGGTACAGGCTGCCCGGATCGACCACGGTGCCGTACTCCCGGGCGTCCTTGATCGCCTGACGCCCCGCGATCACGGCCATCTCCGGCGGCGCGAGCCGGGCCTGGGCGACGCTGACCATGCCGGTGCTCTCGGCGGCCTCGGCCTCGTAGTGGCCGGCCGCGACGGCGTCCGAAACGGGGGTCCGCTCACCGAGGGTGCCGCCGGTGCCGGTGATCCAGATGTCATCGAAGCGCATGGCTCGGACTCCCTTCCGGGATCAGGGCGACCGGCAGGTCGCGCAGGTGGTGCCCACCGGAGGTGATCCGCGCGGTGCCACCGACGCCGATCAGGATGTGGTGTGCGGCGCGGACCAGGACCCGGCCGACGGCCGAGTCGATCGCGCCCGCGAGGTGCGGCACGCTGGTGCGGTAGCCGACCTCGAACACGGCCTCGCAGCCGTCTTCGGTGTCGGTGCACGTCCACGCGCCGCCGAACTGTTGGAAGTCGCCGTCCACCTGCTCGAACTCGATCCGGTACGGCTGCCGCTCACCACTCGCGTCCCGGGTGCGCTGCGCCCACCGGGCGGTACCGCCGCGGAAGGCGAGCGTCCAGTGCCGCAGGTCGTCGCCGGCGTCCTGGACCGAGACGATCTCGGCGGCCCAGTCCGGGAAGGCCCGGTCGTCGCGGAGTCGTTCGATCGCGGTCGCCGCCGAGCACGGCAGTGCGGCCTTGAGGGTGCGGGAAGTCATCGGGTTCCTCCGAGTCGGGGCGTCGGGCGAACGATGCTGACGCCCTGCAGATGCGTGGTGCGCAACATGGGATGGCTGGCCTCGCCGAAGGCGCCGCCGGTGAGGCCGGTGCCGCCCGAGTTGGGCAGGAACGGGAGGAAGTTGCCGTGCGAGTCGTTGATCTTCAGGTTGCCGCCGTTGGTGACACCGGACAGGAACCGCTCGATGTGCTCCGGGCCGGTCGACCAGAACGAGTTCCGCAGGCCGTAGGCGTTGCTGTTGACGAATGCCAGGATCTCCTCGAACAGTCGCTCGTCCGAGTCGCCGGGCTCGGGCACGATGATCGGCAGCAGCGGGAAGAACGTCTCGTCCCGGACCACCGACAAGGAGCGGGCGTCGCCGAGTCCGGCCACCCGCACGATCGTCGGTTCGATGAAGAAGCCGGTGTCCGACGGAGTGCCGTCCACCTCCAGGCGACGGCCGCCGTGCACCAGGGTCGCGCCGCCCATGAGGGCCTCGGTCAGGCAACCGAAGAACCAGTCGGCACCGAGCACGGGGGTGAGCACCACGCCGGGCTCGTCGGGATAGCCCGGGTGGATCTTGCCGGTCGCCACGATCAGTCGCGCGATCAACTCGTCCGCGATCGCGGGGTGCGCGATCACCTGGTTGGGCACGTTGCAGATCTGACCGGAGTTCAGGAAGAACTGGGTCATGGTCTCCACCGCGGCGTCCAGGTCGGCGTCGGACCACACCACGCAGCAGTCGTTGCCCGCGAGTTCGAGGATCGGCTTCTTGCCCGCGGCGATGCAGTCCCGCTCGAAGGCCAGGCCCTGCTTGCTGCCGCCGTAGTAGACGATGTCGTTCACGTGTTCGCTGGCCAGCCAGGTGTCGACGGCCGGCGGGCCGCAGTAGGCGTTCAGCGTGCCGGCGGGCGCTCCGACCGCCTCCAGCACCGGCGCCACCACCTCACGCATGGCGTACATGCAACTGAGCGCGACGCCGCGCGGTGCGCGGACCACGACGGTGTTGCCCGCCAGCAGCGCGGTGATCGCGGACAACGCGTTCACCGTCGCCGCGTTCTGCGGCGGGTTGACGCACACCACACCGTCGGCCACGCGTCGCAGGATCATCTCGCGCTCGCCGTCGTGACGACGGAACTCCAACTGCTCGGCGCACCATTCGAGCGTCTCGGGGCTCCACCCGGTGAGCGGGATCCCGTCGATCATCGCCTCGGCCCCCGAACGGGGCTGCCCCTCGGCGACCAGGATCTCCACCAGTGGTTCCCGGTGCTCGCCCAGCCGCCGCGCGATCGCCCGCCCGATCTCCATCCGGGTGGCGAGCGGCGTACGCCCCCACTCCGGCGCGGCACCGGCGGCCGCCTCGAGTGCCGCAGCGATCATGCCTTCGTCGGCGACCGCACACGCTCCCGCGAGCCGATCACCCGCGCTCTCCCGATCGACCTCGCCGAGGTCGAGATCACGCTTCAACCGCAGACTGGGAAAGGTGTCCTCGATAACGGCGCGAGCGGTGACGGTGTGCACATACTCCCCGCCTTCGCCGCCCATGTCCCGGCCGCCGATGTAGGCGGGATAGACCCTGATGGTCACGATTCTCCCTTTCGAGCGAAGGATGTGGATACCAGCAAAAACGCTACGCAGGTAACACACCCGGAACAACGCACCCGCGATAAGACTTCGTTCTCACCCCGCGAACCAACAAGCCAAGCAGCCCGGCCGGCGCTTGAGGCCACTCAGTCCGGCCGGCGCTTGAGGCCACCCAGCCCGTGCGGCGCCTGAGCACACCCAGCCCGGCCGGCGCTTGAGGCCACCCAGCCCGTGCGGCGCCTGAGCACAACCAGCCCGGCCGGCACATGAGGCCACCCCACCTACCGGGGCTCCGCCCCCGAACCGCACCACCGCCCCTCCGCCTTCGCGACCGCGATCCGCGCCAACCCCGCAGACCGCATCCGCCCGCGCTCGATCAACTTCTCCGCCCGCAGGCAATTGATCCTCGACCACCCGCTCCGCGCCCGGCGCGGGGTGTACCGCTGCGCCCACCACCCCTCCGGCGTACCGCCGGAGAACGCCTTGCCGTCGATCCACCCGTAACACAGCGCCACGTCCAACGCCTGTCCTCGGGTCACCGACGGCGTCTCCGTGCCCTTCTTCGCCAACGCCACCCACACCCCGTCCGAGTCGGCGTGGTTCGCCTCCATCCAGGCGTCGAATTCCTCGGCCGAGGCGAAGTACAGGGTCTCCTCACCCTCGTTGCCGGTCATGTGCGCACCTTTCCCTCCGCCAGATCACCCAACAACTCACCCAGAATCTCGGCCCCGTGATCGGTCAGCACCGAAGCCGGATGGAACTGCACCGAGGCGAACCCGGGCCCGCGCAGCCCATGCACCTCGCCACTGCCCGGGTCGCGAAACACCTCGACCGCGCCGTCCCGCGCCGCGCACCGGATCGAATCGCTCGGGCTCAACGCCGCGAACGTGTTGTAGAACCCGACCCGTTCGGCCCGCCCGAAGCAGTCCACGGTCCGTTGGGTGCCCTGATTCGGCAGCGGATTGCGCACGATGTCCAGCCCGAGCATCGTGCTCAGCACCTGGTGGGCCAGACACACCGACAGGAATGGCGTGTCCGCCGCCAGCAGCGTGCGGGTCACCTCCCGGATCCGGGCGATCTTGGGATGCGCGTGATCCCGCGGATCCCCGGGGCCCGGGCCCACGATGACCAGGTCGTACTCGTCCAGCCGATAGTCCTCGTCGAACCGCCGCACGGTCACCACCAGCCCTTGCGCGGCCAGCAGGTGTCGCCCCATCGAGGTGAAGGTGTCCTCGGCGTCGATCACCAGCACGGTACGACCCGCCAACCTCGGCTCGGGCCGGGTGCGTTCCCCCGGCCCGGCGAACCAGAAGCCCGCCAGCGGCAGGTTCCGCGCCGCCAACGCCCGTCGTACGTCAGGGTGTTCGCTCAGATCGGCGCCGGTCCCAGCCGGCCGGCCGACCGCGCCGCCCACCGGGCCGCGCAACGCCTCCAGCAGGCCGGCCGCCTTGGCCCGGGTCTCCGCCGCCTCCGAGACCGGATCCGAATCACGCACCAGCGTCGCGCCGACCGCGATCCGCAACCGGCCCGCCGGATCGACATCCGCCGTACGGATCAGGATCGCCGAGTCCATCGCCCGACCCCCGTGCGCGTCCCGCCCGATCAGCGCGACCACGCCCGCGTAGTAGCCGCGCCCGGCCGGTTCGTGTCGCGCGATCACCCGGCACGCGCTCTCCAACGGGCCGCCGGTGACCGTCGGCGCGAACATCGTCTCGCGCAACATGTCCCGCACGTCCAGCGAACTGCGGCCCTCGATCAGGTATTCGGTATGGGCCAGCCGCGCCATCCGTTTCAACCGCGGTCCCACCACACGACCACCGAGGTCGCACACCCGGCCCATCATCTTGAGTTCCTCGTCGAGCACCATGTACAGCTCGCCGGCCTCCTTCTCGTCGGCGAGGAAGTCCAGCACCTCGCCCAGATCCGGTCCGCCGTCCGGATAGCGATACGTGCCACTGATCGGATTCATCACCACCGTGCCCGCGTCCAGACTGATGTGCCGCTCCGGCGAGGCGCCGACGAACGTACGGCCCGAGGTGTGGATCACGAACGTCCAGTACGAGCCCGGGTCGCGTCCCAGCAACCGACGGAAGAAGGCCAACGCGGTATGCGGTGACCAGTTGCCGATCTCGGCCCGGAACGAGCGCTTGATCACGAAGTTGGCGCCGGTGCCGCGCCCGATCTCCTCCGCGAGCACCGTGCGCACCGTGTCCGCGTATTGCTCGTCGTCGGCGTCGAAGCCGCCCCGGCCCAGCTCGATCGGCCCGTCCGGCAGCCGATCCAGGATCTCTGCGACGGGCACCGCGTCCTGGTCCAGGACGGTCATCGCCAGCAGCGGTGCGCCGTCGTCGGGAAAGTCGTAGCCCCGCTCCCCGATCTGCCGATACGGCAGCACGGCCAGCGTCTCGTGCCGCCCGCTGCCGCCGGCCGGCGGCAGCGGGATGTCCGCGATCCGGCCCGGCTCGGTGATCCGCCCGAGCAGTACGTCGATCCGCTCGGGCCCGGCCGCGCCCGGCCGGTGCAACAGCGCGAACGGCGGCGGGTCCGGGGCCAGGACCCGATCCAGGACGGACGGGCCGCGCGGCGGCCCGGTCATCGCTTCGCTCCGCCCGACGTCGTCGACATCGTCAACGCGACCCGGGTGGACACCGTCACCGAGCACCGGGACGCCAGGTAGTCCAGCGCCAACCGGTGGTACTCCGGCGAGAAGTCGGCCACCGCGTCGGCCACCACGAAGGTCTCGATGTCGTGCGAGAAGGCCTCGTGCGCGGTCATCAGGATGCCCACGTGCGCGTAGACGCCGCAGATCACCAGTTGATCCCGGCCGTGCGCGCGCAGCAGGTCGAGCAGGCCGGTGCGGAAGAACGCGCTGGGCCGCCATTTGGTGAACACGGTGTCCGCCGCGTTCGGCGCGATCCGGTCCGGGATCATCCGTTGCCCGGGCTCGGCGGTCATCCCCGGGCCCCAGAAGTCCTTGAGCAGGCCGCGCTGTTCGTCGCTCATCCCGCCGGGTTGCGCGGTGTACGCGACCGGCGCGCCGGATTCGGCGAACCGGGCCCGCAATGCCGCGACGTTGTCCATCAGGTCGGCCATCGGCGCCCGGTCCGCGTCGAAGGGCCGCATGAAGTAGTGCTGCAGATCGTGGATCAGCAACACCGCGCGCGCGGGATCGATCGTCCAGGAGGCGACGTTGCGCGGCAGCTCGTCCTCGGTCGGCATGGGGTAGGACGCGATCGCCGGGATCGCCATGATGCCTCCGTTCTCGTGCGGTGGGGGATGCTCGACGGGGCGCGCGCTCAGTTGCCCAGCGCCGCGCCGCCGTCGACCGTGAGCTGGTGGAGCGTGATGTGCGCGGCGCGGTCGGAGAGCAGGAACAGCACGGCGTCCGCGACGTCCTGCGGTCTGGCCAGTCGGCCGAGCGGAATGCCGACCCGGAAGGTGGCCGCGGTGCCCTCGATGGAGGCCGCGCGCGCGTCGCCGTCCGCCCACAACGAGGTGAGCATCGGAGTGTCGGTGGAGCCCGGGGCCACCACGTTGCACCGGATGCCGTGCCCGGCCAGTTCCAGGCCGAGCGACTTGGTGAAGCCGGCCGCCGCCGCCTTGGACGCCGCGTACGCCGCCATGTCCCAGCGCGGGGTGCCCGCCGCGTTGGAGGCCACCGTGACGATCGCGCCGCTCGCGCGCGGGATCATCCGGCGGGCCACCGCGCGGCACACGTGGAAGACACCGGTCGTGTTGACCGCGAAGGTCTGCTCCCAGTCCTGATCGGACAGTTCGACCGCGGCACCGGTGCGCAGCACTCCCGCCGCGTTGACCAGGTAGCCGATCGGCCCCAGTTCGTCCTCGATTCGAGCCACCACCGCGTCCACGTCCGCGCTCGATCGCACGTCGGCGGTGTATCCGCGCACGCGGTGTCCGGCCTCGGCGAGTTCCTTGACCGGCGGGCCGAGCGCCTCGGCGTTCGCGTCGAGGGCCGCGACCGCGATCCCCTCGGCGGCCAGCGCGCGCGTCACCGCGCCGCCGATGCCACCTGCCGCCCCGGTGACCAGGGCCGTCGTGTCCCGCATCGGGCACACCTCATTTCCCGTGTCGTCGCGATTTCCGGGGTCCTCCGGTGAGCGCGGCCACCACGTCCGGGTCGATGCCCAGGCAGCGCACCGAGAACGAGCCGAGCGCCGCCAGGTACTGCGCCTCCAGGTCGGCCTCGTCGACGCCGGTGGCCCGGCCGCCCTCGACCAGGACCCGGCCCGCGACCACGACGGTGTCCACGTCGGTGGATCCGCCGAGTGCGAGGAAGGCCTCCAGGGGGCGCGGGTTGAGCAGGTAGCGCCAGTCGTCGGTCGGGATCAGTTGCAGGTCCGCCTGCTTGCCCGCCTCGATGCTGCCGATCTCCGCGGCCCAGTCCAGACCTCGGGCGGGCAGCCGGGTGGCCATCGCCAGCGCGTCGGTGGGCAACACCTCGGTGGGATCGGCGTACATCTCGTTGTACATCTGCCAGCAGGCCCGCATGGCCTCGGCCATGCCGCCGATCGGCAGCGAGGCACCGTCCGTGGACAGCGAGACGTCCAGACCCGCGCGCCGGAACCGGGGCATCGCCCGGGTCTCGGTCAGCGCGGACTCCCCCGCCGGACCGTACTTCGCCGGCGAGTGGCTGATGTGCGCGTTCGCCTCGATCAGCAGCTTGCTCTCGTCCTCGTCCGCGAACGCGCAGTGCACCGCCATGAACCGGTCGGACAGCAGCCCGAGTTCGGCGAACCGGCGGACCGGGGTGTTGCCGTGATAGGCCAGCATCACCGCCGACTCGTTGCGCAGCGCACCCACGTGCGTGCCGAACGGGACGTCGTAGCGGTCCACCAACTCGGCCAACCCGGCGCCGAGTTCGTCGCTCATGTTGGTGCCGTAGACCGCGGTCGGCCAGGCCCGGACCAGCCCGTCGGGATCGGCCGCGACCTCGCGCAGCACATCCTCGATCCGGCGCAGTTCGTCGTCCGCGTCCCGGGTGCGACGAAACCGTGTCTCCCCCGCCGCGCACACCGCGTCGCTCGCCCACGTGCTGACCACGCAGCGCATGCCCAGGTCCCGTGCGGCCCGGATCAGCGCCTGGGGCCGGTTGAACGAGCCGACGTCGCCGAGGGTGGTCGTACCCGACCGCAACTGGGTCCACATCGAGTAGCGCGCGATGGCCGACGCCTCGTCCGGGGTGAGCAGTTCGAGCTGATCGTGGAAGACGTCGAAGGCGGTAGAGATCTGCCGGATGTCGCCGCCCAGGGCCATGAACGCGGGCTTGTCGTCCCGATCGGCGGGCGGCCGCAGGGCCCCCTTGAACGGGAACCGCAGCGCGAACATCTCGTGCCAGTGCGCGTTCACGAAGCCGGGCAGGATCATCTTCCCGCGCGCGTCGATCGTGCGCAGGTCCGCCCGCAGCGCCGGTGTCAACCCGGCCTCCACGTCTGCGGTGGTCCCGACCGCGGCGATCCGGCCGGCCTCGACCAGGACCGAACCGTCCGGGATCACCCGCGCGCCGGTGTCTCCCGGATACACGCAGCCGCCGCGGATCAACAGCGCGCTCATCGCTCCGCCCCCGGCTGCCGCTTCGCCCCGGCCTCGGCGAACCGCTCGGTCCACGCATCGATGGTCGGTTCGGCGGCCAGGTCGCGGAATTCGACCGCCAGGCCCTGCCGTCGCCACCGGGTGACCAGGCGCATCATCTCCAGCGAACCCAGGCCGAGCAGCACGAGGTTGGCATCCCCGGCGATCTCGCCGGGCGGGGTGCCGATCATCGCCGAGACGCTCGCGCGCAGATCGGCCGGGGTCGGCGGGGCGGGAGCGGGGCCGGCGGTCCCGGTCGCACCGCTGGTGCCCGTAGCGCCCGTAGTGCCCGTAGTGCCGTTAGTGCCTGCGGTGCCGGTCATACCGTTGGCGCCGGTGGTACTGGTGCCGGTAGTGCCGTCCATGTCCGGTTCACCCTTCCCGGTGTTCGGAGACGCTTGCGGCCGGTCCCCATTTCCGGCTCAGTGCAGGGTCGTTCGCCGCGGCCGTGAGGACCTTCTTGTCCACCTTGCCGAGCGCGGTCAGCGGGAAGGCGTCGACGTGTTCCATCCGGTCGGGCAGCTTGTACTCGGCCAGCCCGCGCTCGTGCAGGGCCCGCTTGAGGTCGGCCAGGGTCGGCGGTTCGCCCCGACAGATCACGAACGCGTGGATGCGCTCGCCGAGGAACTCGTCCGCGACCGGGACCACCGCGGCGGCGTCGACCGAGGCGCAGCTCAGCAGGTGGCCCTCCACCTCGCCGGCGGCGATCTTGTCGCCGCCGCGGATCACCACGTCCTTGAGCCGCCCCTCGATCACCAGGTGCCCGGCCGGGGTCAGTCGGGCCAGGTCGCCGGTGCGGTAGAAGCCGTCCGAGGTGAAGGCGCGCCCGTTGTGCTCGTCGGCGCGGTAGTAGCCGCGCAGCGTGTACGGGCCGCGGGTGAGCAGTTCGCCGACCGTGCCGAGCGGAACGTCCGCGTCCCGCTCGTCCACCACGCGCACCTCGTCCGCCGGCGAGATCGGGCGGCCCTGCGTGGTCAGGACCGCCTCGGCGGCGTCGTCGGCGCGGGTCATCGCGAGCAGGCCCTCGGCCATCCCGAACACCTGCTGCAATCGGCACCCGAAGCCCGGTTCGATCCGGGCGGCCAGTTCGACCGGCAGCTTGGCGCCGCCGATCTGGATCAGCCGCAGGCTCGACAGGTCCGCCGCGCCCCACTCCAGGGCCTCCAGCCACAGCCGGGCCACGGTGGGCACCACCGAGGTGAGGGTGACCCGCTCGCGCTCGACCGCACGGAAACAATCGTCGGCGGAGGGATCCTCGGCCAACACGACCGTGCCGCCGGCCGCGAGCGTGCCGAGCACACCGGGGCAGCCCCAGGTGAAGTTGAACTCCACCGGCAGCGCGGCCAGGTACACATCGTCCGGGCCGACCTCGCACACCTCGGCCGCCGTCCGGATCTGGTAGGCGTAGTCGTCGTGCGTGCGCGGAATCAGCTTGGGCAGCGCGGTGGTTCCGCCGGAGAGCAGGAAGAATGCCACGTCCGCGGGGTCGTTCGCGGGCAGCGGGAGCGGATCCGCGTCCACGCTCGCCACTTCGAACACCGAGGCACCGGCTCCGGGCGGCTTGTCGCCGTGCACGAACACCGCGCGCAGGCTCGGGATTTCGTCGAGCATGCGGAGCGCGAGACCGGCATGGTCGAAGCCCCGGTGACGATCGGGCACCACGTACGCCGACGCCCCGGACGACTCGCACAGGTGCCGGATCTCGTTGGCCCGGTGCGACGCGAGCGAGAACACCGGCTTGACGCCGACCCGGAACAGCGCGAACGCGACGATCACGAATTCGGCGACGTTGGGCAACTGGAGCACGACCCGCTCGCCGGGCCGCAGGCCCAGCCGGTGGAAGCCGGCCGCCATCCGGTCGATCCGGTCGGCCAGGTCGCGGTAGGAGAGCCCGGGTCCGCCGCCGACCAGGGCGGTGCGGTCGCCGTGCGCGTGGGCCCAGGCCCGGGGCAGGCCGCCGAGGTCGACGCCGAGCCACAGCCCTTCGCGCCGATAGCGGGCGGCGACCTCCGCCGGCCACGGTACACATCCGTCCGGCATCGGTCAGCCCTCCTTCGCGGGCTCGTACGGGGCGACGATCTCCAGCACCGCGCAGTCGGTCTCCATGCCCGGCCCGGCGCACAACAGCAGCACGTGGTCGCCGGGGACCACCTCGCCGCGGGTCCACACGTGTTCGAGGCCGATGAACGGGTCCGCCGCACCGGCGTGCCCGAGCGTGCGGGTGAGCTCCCAGGTGCCGCGCGTGTCGTCGATGCCCAGCGGGTCGAGGTAGATGCTCTCCAACGCGCCCCGGGTGTAGCCGGAGTGGCAGATCCGGGCCACCTTGTCCAGCGCCAGGCCGGCCTCGGCCAGCGTGCGCTCGACCGTGTCGGCCACCACGTCACCGAAGTGCCCCATCGGCGGTGCCACCCCCTTGGCCCACTGCTCGCGCCAATAGGCGCTGCGTTCCTCGAAGTTGAGCGAGCGGCCGATGGTGATGCCGGGCGGGAAGCGCTTCTCGCCGCCTCGGTGCAGTTCCTCCATCGACGGATTCGACACCGCCCCGAAGGCCAGCACTCGGGCGAAGCCGGCCCGCCGGGACACCACCGCGGCCGCGCCGCCGTCCGCGAGCAGGAACAGCTTCGACGCCCGCCACCGATCCACCATCGGGGTACCGAAGTTGTCTCCGCAGGTCAGCAGCACCGCGTCGTGGTCCGGGTTGCCGAGCAGCCGGTACGCGGCGCTCTCCAACGCGGCCAGCGAACCCAGACAACCCGGCCCCACCTGGACCGCGGTGATCGGCCGGTCCAGCGTGTTGCGCAGCACGTAGTGCGGCGCCGACCAGCCGTCCGGGCCCTGGTGGTGGGTGGCGGTGTGCAGCAGCGCGCCGAAGTCGTCCGGATCGTGGCCCGACCGGCGCAGCGCGACCTCGGCCGCCCGCACCGCCATGTCCGGCCCGGGCAGGTCCCCGGCGACCATCACCGACTCCATGCCGGACGCCTCGCGGTCCGCCGGGTCGTACCAGGACGCGCCGACCGCGAACGCGGTGCTCACCGCGTCGGGTCGATACGAGCCCACGCCCGCGACGAATACGTCCTCGTGGAACCTCATCACGCGTCCTCCTCCCGCGCGGGCACCAGGTAGCGCGCCACGCTCTCCAACTTCTCGCAGGTCTCCTCGAACTCCCGTTCCGGCGTCGAGTGGCCGACGATGCCGGCGCCCGCGCGCAGCCAGGTGTGCCCGTCCTTGCGGTAGGCGCTGCGCAGCACCAGGGCCGCGTCCAGTTCGCCGGTGTGGTCCACCGTGAGCACCGCGCCGCTGTACAGACCGCGCGCGCCGGGCTCGTGGCGGCGGATCGAGGTGTAGGCGGCGTCCTTGGGCACGCCGGACGCGGTCACCGCCGGGAAGACGGCGGCGAAGGCGTCCCAGATGCCGGCGCCCGGGGCCAGTTGCCCGGACACCCGGGACGCCAGGTGCTGCACGCTGCCGCGCTCGCGCACGGTCATGAACTCGGGCACCGACACGCTGCCCTCCACACACACGTCCTCGAGTTCGTCGGTCCCGGTCTTGACCGAGATCGCGTGCTCGTAGACCTCCTTCGCGGAGGCCAGCAGGTCCGCGCGCAGGCTCTCGTTGACGAGCAGGTCGGGGGTCAGCGCGCGGGTACCGGCCAGCGGTTGGCTGACCACGGTGCCCGCCGCGGACACCTTGACCACGATCTCCGGGCTGAAGCCGATCGCCTCGATGCCGCCGAGGTCGAGCAGGAACGAGCGGGCCGGGTTGTTGCTCCGCCGGCCGGTCACGTAGGTGGCGATCAGGTCGATGTCCTCGTCCACGTCGACCACCCGGGAGAGGATCACCTTGTGCAGGTCGCCGTGGTTGATCTCGTCCACCGCGAGCTTGACCGCCTCGCGGTACTCGAACTCGCCCCGGCCGTGCACGTCCAGCGGTCGGGCCGGCTCGGCGGACCCCGCGACCGGTGTGCCGATCGTGGTCATCAGGGCGCTCAGTGTCTGCTGGTCGACCGCGCGCAACAGCGCGTGCCCCTCCTCCAGTCGGACCTCGGCGCGCGGCACCACCAGGTGCAGCAGCCGCTCGTCGCCGACGTGCGTGAGGTCGCCGTCCTTGGCGTAGGACAGTTCGAAGGCCGCCCAGCCGTACGCGCGCCACTCGGGCACCGGCACGGTGTCCAGGAGTCGGGACACCAGGTCCAGCGGCCGGTCGTCCCAGGGCAGCACGGTGTCCGGCTCGTGCTCGCGGCTCAGCCTGGCACCGTGCCGGTCCAGCGTGAGTTCGGCCCGTACCCCGCCCGCGTACGACCACGTGCCGCCGTTCTCGTAGACCACGTAGGACGCGTGCAGGCCGGAGCCGGCCAGTCGGGCCGCGACGAGCAGCGGCTCCTCGGCGAGCGGGATCTGCGTCTCGAAGTAGTGCAGCCACCTGGTGGGACTCATCTGCGGGCGTCCTCTCGTTGCGGTCGGGACTGCGCGTCGACGACCGCGACGCGCACGGCCGCGGGCGGGGCGGCGGCGGGGGCGCGGCGGGCCGGAGTCGGACCGATGCCTTCGGTTACCGTCAACGACGATACGGAGGTAACCGGGTGGGAACCACAAGCCCGTGATAAGGGGTTCTTCTCGAAACGCGAAGTCGGCGCATCCCGTTGGGGATACGCCGACTCGCGGTGTTCGACCACTGCCCGGACGAGGCGGGCGCTCGACCGCGCGCCGCTACCGCGGCGTCAGGTCGTCGTCCTCCTCGATCGGGGCCGGTACCGCCTTGGGGCCGAACAGTCGGCGCAGCACGGGCTCGGCGTAGCGCGCCGTGAAGGGGCCGGCGACCACCAGGATCAGGACGTACGCGGCGGCGAACGGTCCCATCCGCGGCTCGACGCCCGAGGTGGCCGCCAGGCCGGCGATCACGATGGAGAACTCGCCGCGCGCGACCAGCGCACCGCCCGCCCGGTATCGGCCGGGTTTGGCGATGCCCGCCCGGGCGGCGGCCCAGTAGCCGGTGGCGATCTTGGTCAGCGCGGTGATCAGGGCCAGGGCGGCGGCGGGCAGCAGGACGCCCGGCAGCGCGCCGGGGTCGGTGGACAGGCCGAAGAACACGAAGAAGACGGCCGCGAACAGGTCGCGCAGCGGCGCGAGCAGGGTCTGCGCGTGTTCGGCGACGTCGCCGGAGATCGCGATGCCGACCAGGAAGGCGCCGACGGCGGCGGACACTTGCAGCTTGTCCGCGATGCCGGCGACCAACAGGGTCAGGCCGAGCACGCCGAGCAGCAGGAACTCCGGCTCCTCGCTGGAGAGCGCCTTGGAGATCCGGCCGCCGTGCCGAAGCGCGAGGAAGAGCACGATGCTGATCGTGCCCAGCGCGATGGCCACGGTGAGCGAGCCGCCGAGCAGTCCGACGCCGGCCAGCAGCGCGGTGAGGATGGGCAGGTAGAGCGCCATCGCGAGGTCCTCGATGACCAGGACGGACAGCACAACCGGGGTCTCCCGGTTGCCCAGGTGGCCCAGGTCGCCGAGTACCTTCGCGATCACCCCGGACGAGGAGATCCAGGTGACGCCGGCCAGCGCGAGCGCGGCGGTGGGCCCCCAGCCGAGCAGCAGGCCGGCCACGAAGCCGGGTACCGCGTTGAGCAGCGCGTCGATCGCTCCGGCGGGCGCGGCGGCGCGCAGGTTGGTGACCAGTTCGCCGGCCGTGTATTCCAGGCCCAGCAGCAGCAGGAGCAGGACGACGCCGATCTCGGCGCCGATCTCGATGAAGTCGTCGCTCTGCGAGAGGTCGAGCACGCCGCCGTGGCCGAAGGCGAGGCCGCCGAGCAGGTAGAAGGGGATGGGCGACATCCCCATCCGGGTCGCGACCCGGCCGAGGATGGACAGGCCCAGGATGATGGCGCCGAGTTCGATGAGCAGTGTTGCCGGGTGCATGGGTGGGCTGTGCTCGCGGTGTTCGAAGGGGCAGGACGGTCTGCGGCTCGAACCGCGGGTTGAGGGGGGTCCGCGGGCGGGTGGGTCAGTCCTCGGCGAGCAGTTCCGCGAGCGCGACGGCCTCGGCGCGGGTCAGCCGCACGCCCGGGCCGCACGCGTCGGGGTCGTCGACGTTGTAGAAGGCGATCCGACGCACGCCGTCCCGGCCGGCGACCACGGAGATGGCCCGGCCCGCGACGGTGGACAGGGTGTACTGCGTACCGATGCCCGGGAGGGGGGTTTCGCTGATCGGGACCTGGCCGCCCATGAGGTTCTCCTGTTCGAACGAGGGCCTTCAGATTAGGTGCAACCGGGGGATGGTCGGTCTTCTTCCTGGGGTGTCGATACGGCTTCGACCCGGGTTCGATCCGGTTTGTCGTGGGCGTCGTGGGCGGATTTCGTCGCATGCCTCCGCCCGGACGACCCCTGCGGGCGATGGGCCGGCGCCGGCGGGGTATTCGGGAAGTGACGTCGCCGCCGCGACGTGTCCGGACTCGTCCGGACCCCACCTCGCCAGGAGGTTGCCGTGACCGATCCGTGGCCGGACCCGTTGCCCCCGGTTCCGCCGACACCCAGCCCACACCCGCTGCCGGAACCCGGCCCCGACCCGCTGCCGCCGGACCCGGGCAGGCCACCGTCGCCGGACGAGCCGGAACCCGAACCGCAACCGGCACCGATGCGCTGATCCGGGCCGGACCCGGTCGGGCCGTCGCATCCGGGGTCGTGCGCGGCGCGCGCCGAACGACACGGGGCGTAGGCCCGACGCGCACACGCCGACTACCGCGCGGTCCGGCCGGGCCGGCACGCTGAGTACATGGACGAGCAGCTTCCCGTTCCCGCACCCCGCACCGGCGATCTCGTCATCCGTGTCGGCGGCGCCCGCTGGCCGTCGCCCGCCGAGATCCGCGCCGAGTTGCCCGAGGACGCGCGTGCCGAGTTCGAGCGCGAGTTCGCCGGCGCGCTCGACCACGCCCATGGCACCGGACAACTCGCCGCCCTGGCCGATGTCCTCGCCGGTTGGCAGCGCCATCTCATCCTCCGGCGCACCGGCGACTACGAACGGGTCCTCGAACGGTCCGCCCGACTGCACGCGGGCGAGGAGCTGGAAACCGTGCCCGCCGCCGAAACCAGGCGCGCATGAGCTACCTGGTGGTGTACGACGCGCCCGCCGCGCGCCAGAAGGCAACCCTGCCCAGTGGCGCGATCGGCGCGCTCAACGCCCTGGAAAGTGCGCTGGAGCGCGCCCCCTGGGCGGTCGGCAGCCGAATGCACAGCGGCCTCAAGACCATGCGCGAGGCCGCGTTCGGCGCCTTCGGCTTCATCACGTTCGTCATCGAGGACAGCCGCGTCCGGGTCACCGTGATGAACGTGGTCTGGACCGGCTGACGGACCGGCCGAACCGGCGATTCGCGGGCGACCGTCGCGACACCCGACCCTCACCGCGGGCCGAGTGACGCGACGCCTCACGGCGCCCGGTGACCCCGCGTCAGCGAATCGGCACGTCCGCCAACGTCCGCGCGATGACCAGTCGCTGGATCTCGCTGGTGCCCTCGAAGATCGTGTAGATCGCGCTGTCCCGGTGCATGCGCTCGACCGGGTACTCGCGGGTGTACCCGTTGCCGCCGAGGATCTGCATCGCGGCGGAGGTCACCCACTTGGCGGTCTCACCGGCGTACAGCTTGGACATCGAGCCCTCGGCCGCGGTGAACGGCTGGTTCGTCGCCGCCATCCACGAGGCCCGCCAGGTGAGCAGTCGGGCCGCGTCGATCCGGGTGCGCATGTCGGCGATGGTGAACGCGACGCCCTGGTTGTCGATGATCGGCCGGCCGAACTGCTCGCGGACCTGCGCGTATTCCAGGGCCACCTCGTAGGCGGCGCGCGCGATGCCCACCGCCTGGGCGGCCACCGCCGGGCGGGACGACTCGAAGGTGGCCATCGCCGCGTTCGAGCGCCCGGACGTACCGGCCCTGGCCCGCGCGATCCGCTCGTCCAGCTTCTCCTTGCCGCCGAGCAGGCAGTCGCCGGGGACGCGGACGTTGTCCAGCACCACCTCGGCGGTGTGCGACGCGCGGATCCCGTGCTTCTTGAACTTCTGGCCCTGGGACAGGCCCGGCGTGTTCGGCGGGATCACGAAGCTCGCCTGACCGCGCGAGCCCAGCGCGGGGTCGGTGGTGGCGACCACGACGTGCACATGCGCGATGCCGCCGTTGGTGGCCCAGGTCTTGACCCCGTTGAGGATCCAGTCGCCGGTGGCCTCGTCGTGGGTGGCGCGGGTGCGCATCGAGGAGACGTCGGAGCCGGCGTTGGGCTCGGAGGAGCAGAACGCGGCGACCCGGATGTCGTCCGCGGTGCCGAACAGTTCCGGCGCCCACGTGATGATCTGCTCCTGGGTGCCGTTGGCCACCAGTCCGGCCGCGGCGAGCGCGGTGCCGGTCAGCGCCAGGCCCAACCCGGCGTCGCCCCAGAAGAGTTCCTCCATGATCAGCGGCATGCTCAGCCCGGTGGGGTCGAAGGCCTGGGTGGTGAAGAAGTCGAGGGAGTACAGTCCGACCTTGGCGGCTTCCTGGATGATCGGCCAGGGGGTCTCCTCGCGCTCGTCCCACTCGGCGGCGGCCGGGCGCATGGTGTCGGCGGCGAAGGTGTGCACCCAGTCGCGGATGGTGGTCTGGTCCTCGTTCAGGGCGAGGTTGAAGGCGGTCATGGGTGGCGGGCCCCCGGGCATCGTCGAAATTGTTACCGGCTGGTAGCTTGAGTGTGTCGTCGCCACCCGAGAGCGTCAAGAGGCCCGGGAACACCGGCCGATCGGGGTTTGTGACCGCCTCGCGCGGCGATCTCCGACGCCTGGCGCCATCGCTTCGGACGACCCGTCAGATCCCGGGTCGATAGCGCATCGGGTGCTCGTCCGGAACCTGCACCACGCAGATCCGCACACCGTCCGGATCGGCGATCCACATCTCGTCCAACCCCCATGCCTCGCGGCGCGGCTCACGCAGCACGCCGGCGCCCTTGCCCAGGAGCTCCTTGTGGGTGGCGGCCAGATCCCGTACCTGGAGCCACAGTCGCAGATCCTCGGACCCCGGTCCGACCGCGGACGCGGTGCCGGAGACCTCCAGGAAGCCTCCGCCGAGGAAGAACACGGTCCCGCGATGGATTCCGGTCCCGAACTCGCGGGCGATCGCGAGGCCGAGCACGTCGCGGTAGAAGACCAGCGAGCGTTCGAGATCGGTGGGGCGCAGCAGGATGCGGCCGGAGAGTACGTCCATGCCCTCAGCTTCGCCCCGGGCCACCGATTCCGAACCCTCACCGAGCGGGCACGTCACCCCGGCGGAACACCTGGAGGCGACCGTCCCGGCGGACCGCCTCGGCCCGCCACGTCGGCCCGTCACCCGAACACCGGCGCCGGCGCACCCGACACCACCGCGCCGGCCGGATCGAACCGACCCGGAAAAAGATCCGGGCGGTGATCGTCGGGCCGGCAGGCTGGAGGTCGACGAAGGGTGGTGCCACATGGTGG
The DNA here is from genome assembly GCF_053594475.1 of Embleya sp. NPDC001921. NCBI lineage: Bacteria > Bacillati > Actinomycetota > Actinomycetes > Kitasatosporales > Streptomycetaceae > Embleya > Embleya sp. NPDC001921. Next base: position 15,554 of record NZ_JBSFEO010000042.1, on the reverse strand, counting down.
GGAGCATGGTGGGAAACGCGGAGCGCGTGCGCGGGAGCATGTTCGGCCTGGCGTACGGGGACGCGTTGGGCGCGCCGACGGAGTTCCTGTCGTACGCGCAGATCGTGCGGCGGTACGAACTGCCCGGCCCGATGGACCTGGAGGGCACGCCGGCCCTGGTCACCGACGACACCCAGATGGGCCTGGCGGTGGCGCACGCGCTGATCGACGCGCGCGCGGACGGCGGCGCGCTGACCGCCGAGCGGTTCGCGCCGCTGGTGATCGAACACTTCCTGACCTGGTGGGACTCCCCGGACAACACCCGCGCGCCCGGGCACACGTGTATGTCCGCGTGCGCGGAGCTGGCCGCCGGCCGCACCTGGCTCGACGCGACCCGACGCGGCTCCAAGGGCTGCGGCGCGAACATGCGGGTCACCCCGCTGGGCCTGGTCGACGCCCTCGGCGAGGCCGACCGGTGCGGCGCGGCGCAACTCCAGGCGGCCGTCACCCACGGCCACCCCACCGCGCTGGCCGCCTCGGACCTGACCGCGACCGCCGTGCACGCCTCGCGTACCGGTGTGTCGATCGGCGACCTGCCCGCGTACCTGCGCGCGCACGCCGAGGCGCAGCGCGAGGTCTATCGGGCCGACTGGCTCGGCGAGGACCTGTGGCGGGGCCCGTTCGCGGACACCCCGGAGGGCTTCATCGCCCGCGGCTGGGACGAGTGCCTGGGCGTGCTGTCCCGATTGGACCGGGCCCTGCTGGAGGGGGATCGACGTTCGGATCCGTGCCAGGTCACCGGCGCCGGGTGGATCGCGGAGGAGTCGTTGGCCACGGCGGTGTTGTGTGTCGCGCTGTACCCGGACGACCCGAGGTCGGCGCTCGCCCGGGCCGCGGCCACCTCCGGCGACTCGGACTCGATCGCCGCGTTGGCGGGCGCGATGATCGGCGCCGTGCACGGCCTGGACGGATGGCCCGCCGAGTGGCTCGACCGCATCGAGTATCGGGCCGAACTGTCCGAGGTGTCCGAGGCCCTCCGTATGTGACATGGGTCGCGGTACGCGGAGCGCTTGCGGGTCGGGAGGGCTTGCGGGTAGTGATGGCGCCATGGGAAAGATCCATGCCGCCGACCGGGCGGCCTTCGCGTGGGTGGCAACGCATCATGTGCCGTGGGCGAACAAGGCGCTGCCCGCCTTGTCGCGCGCGGCGAACCATTCGCGCCTGTGGGCGGTGACCGGTGCGGGGATGGCGCTTTCCGGTGGACGCAGCGGGCGCCGGGCGGCATTGCGCGGGCTGGGTTCGGTGGCGCTGGCGTCGACCGTGACCAACGTGGTCCTCAAGAGCTGGGTACGCCGGCCCCGGCCGGTGATAGACGCGGTGCCGCTCGCCCGCCGGCTGCACCGGCAGCCGTGGACGACCTCGTTCCCCTCGGGGCACGCGGCGTCCGCGGCGGCCTTCGCCACCGGCGTCGCGTTGGAGTCGCGTCCGCTGGGCGTGGCGGCCGGCGCGCTGGCCGGGTCGGTGGCCTTCTCCCGGGTGTACACGGGCGTGCACTACCCGGGTGACGTGCTCGCGGGCGCGGCGCTCGGCGCGGGTCTGGCCGCGGTGACGCTGCGCTGGTGGCCGACCCGGCCGGTGGAGGCCGCGTCCGCGCCGCAGCCGCGCGGGAAGGTGCCGGCGCTGGGCGAGGGCGACGGCCTGGTGGTCGTGGTCAACCGCTCGGCGGGCCCCGAGGGCGACACCGCCCAGCGCCTGCGCGAACTCCTGCCCGGCGCCAAGGTGGTCGAGCGCGGCCAGAACGGCGACCTGGTCGCGCTGCTGTGCGAGGCGGCCCGGGAGGCGCGGGTGTTGGGCGTCGCGGGCGGCGACGGCAGTGTGAACTGCGCGGCGCGGATCGCGCTCGACCGGGGCATGCCGCTCGCGGTCTTCCCCGCTGGCACCCTCAACCACTTCGCCGGCGACCTGGGCCTGACCCGGTTGGAAGACACCGTGCTGGCGCTCTCGGCGGGCGAGGCGGTGCTGGTGGACGTCGCCGAGTTGCAGCGCGACCACTCGCACCCGTTCTCCGACGACGGCGAGGAGTTGGGTCCCGAGCTCTTCCTGAACACCTTCTCGCTCGGCGTCTACCCCGATCTGGTGCGCTTCCGCGAGGAGTTGGAGGGCAAGATCGGCAAGTGGCCGGCCATGCTGGTGGGTCTGGTCCGGGTGCTCCGGGACGCGGGTCCGGTCAAGATGCGCGTCAACGGTCGGCCGCGCTCGTTGTGGCTGCTGTTCCTGGGCAACGGCCAGTACGCCCCGGAGGGCTTCGCGCCCACCTACCGCCCCGACCTCACCGACGGCCTGCTCGACGTGCGCATCGTGGACGCCTCCCGCCCGCTGGCCCGCACCCGCCTGGTGGCCGCCGTGCTGTCCGGCACTCTGGGCACCTCGCGCGTGTACGAGGCGTCCACGGCCCGCACGGTCCGGCTCTCCGAGATCCAGGAGGGCGCCGAACTCGCCGTCGACGGCGAGGTCCGCCCCGGTGCCTCGCAACTGCGCATCGCCAAGGGCCGCCGCCTGATGGTCTACCGCCCGGACGGCGCGGTCCGCGACTGACCCGACCCACCCACGACGCCACCACCACGCCGCGCACCCCGCCCCACCCGCACCGCCCGACCCGGCGGCCGCACATCCGGTCCACCCGCACGCCCCACCCGCACCGCCCGCCCCACCCGCACCGCCCGCTTCCCGGCGGCCGAACTCGCCCGGCTCGCCGTCGACTTGTCCCGGCAGGTCGGCCGGCGCCCGGAACGGAAACCGGAACGGGGGTCGCGTGCGTGGTGGGGGTGCGAGGCCCGTGATTCGGGGCACCGCTACGGTGTGGGCCGCCGGTCGATGGGCCGGGGGGATGCGAGCTGTTGTCGATAAGGGGCAGTGGTGGCGGTTTCGGGGGCGATATCCGGGTCGGCCGGACGTATGGCGGCGATATTGGCGGCGGGGAGAGTCGCCGCCGGGGTGGTGACCATGGTGGCTCCGCGCGGTGGGGTGTGGTTGCGACCCACCGCCGCCCGGGAGGCGTCGTTGCTGGGCCGCGGCCTCGGCGCGCGGGATGTCCTGCTGGGCACGGGCGTACTGCGCGCCCTCGCGGCCGGCCGGGGCAGTGCCGAGTGGGGCTGGCTCGTGGTGGCCTCGGATCTGGTCGACGGGGCCGGCGGCGCGATCGAGTGGCGCCGCCTGACCCCCGCGGAACGCACGTGGGTGGGCGCGGTCTTCGCGTTGGCCGCGTGCGAGGCGGCGGTGGCCCTGTCCCTGGCCGGTTCGGACCCCGAGGAGGCCTGGGACGTCGTGACGGGCTTGATCGAGTAGCTCGCGACCGCGTCGAGTCGCCCGCGGCCGTCGGGCCGGGCGCGCCGAGGCGGATCACCTCGGCGCGCCCGGCCCGGCGAACTCGCGGGCGCCCGACCGGATCACCCGGGCCCGAAAACGTCCGGGCGGATCCGGGGCCGGTGGCGCGGTACGAACCCGGCCCGTGCCAAGGGGTGCCCGCGCAGCGTCCGTACGGCGGGGGGTGTCACCCGTTTGCCCTATGCTCAACTCCCATGGTGGCACGGCCGTTGGGCGAAATTGTCGAGGCAGGATGGGCGAAGGCCCTGGAACCGGTGGCGGGCCGCGTGGCCGCCATGGGCGACTTCCTGCGAGGAGAGATCGCCGCGGGGCGGCGTTACGTGCCCGCGGGCGCGAACGTGTTGCGGGCGTTCACGCAGCCGTTCGCGGATGTGCGGGTTCTGATCGTGGGTCAGGACCCCTATCCCAACCCCGGGCACGCGGTGGGACTGAGCTTCGCGGTCGCCCCGGAGGTACGGCCGTTGCCGGGTTCGCTGATCAACATCTTCACCGAGCTGAACCGCGACCTGGACCTGCCGATGCCCACCAACGGCGACCTGACCCCGTGGGCCTCCCAGGGTGTGCTGCTGCTCAACCGCGCACTGACCACCGCCCCCGGTCGCCCCGCCGCCCACCGCGGCAAGGGCTGGGAAGAGGTCACCGAGCAGGCCATCAAGTCCCTCGCGGCGCGCGGCACTCCGCTGGTGTCGATCCTGTGGGGCCGCGACGCCCGCAACGCCCGGCCGCTGCTGGGTCCCGGCGCGGCGGTGGTGGAGTCGGCCCACCCGTCCCCGATGTCCGCCGCCGGCGGCTTCTTCGGCTCCCGACCCTTCTCCCGCACCAACGACCTGCTGGTGGCCCAGGGGGCACAACCGATCGACTGGCGCCTTCCGTAACCCCAAAGCACCAACCCGCGCGCTCCGGGCCACGCGCCCGGATCACGCGTGCCCATCCGCCGCGAAACCCCGACCCGCGCGAGCGGACGGTGTGGGCGGACGCACCCTCGCGACCCGGACAGGGCGCAACCACGACAACCACCGCGCGCGTCCACGCCTATAGGGTGGCGGCCGGTACAACCGGTCATGGGCCACCGCCGGTCGGGGCCGTCGCTTGGAGGAACCTTCTTCGATGTCAGGCAATAGCGTTCCCGGCCAGGGGGGTGCGCCGCAGCGCTCCCCCAAGGCGTTGCCGCCGCGTTCCAAATTGGCGATCACCGCGAGTCGGGTGACCGCGGCCATCTCGCGACGCGCCGGCAAGGGCAGCGGTTCGGTCATCGGGGGCAAGCTCGCGCTGCGGCTCGCTCCGGACCTGCTCGCGCAGTTGTCGGTGGACCTGCAGGTGGTGCTGATCTCCGGGACCAACGGCAAGACCACCACCACCCGCCTGGTCGCCGAGGCGATGCGCGCGGCGGGTCCCGTGGTGTCCAACGCGCTGGGCGCGAACATGCCGGCCGGAATCACCTCCGCGCTCGCGGGTGCCGGCAACGAGGCCCGCTACGGCGTGATCGAGGTCGACGAGAAGTATCTCGCCGGTGTCGCCCGCGACTCCGACCCGGTCGCCATCGCGCTGCTCAACCTCTCCCGCGACCAGCTCGACCGCGCCGCCGAGACCCGGATGCTCGCCGAGAAGTGGCGCGAGGGCCTGCGCGGGCGCGACGCGATCGTGGTCGCCAACGCGGACGACCCGCTGATCGTGTGGGCCGCCTCCTCCAGCAAGGACGTGTTGTGGGTCGCCGCCGGGCAGACCTGGCAGGAGGACTCCTGGTCCTGCCCGCAGTGCGGCGGCGTGATGCAGCGTCCGGGCGACGACTGGTTCTGCTCGGAGTGCGACTTCCGCCGTCCCTCGCCCACCTGGTCGCTCGCCGGGGACCGCATGGTCGACCCGGACGGACAGGTGTGGCCGCTGCACCTCCAGCTCCCCGGTCGCGCCAACCGGGCCAACGCGGTCACCGCCGCGGCCGTCGCGTCGCTGTTCGGGGTGCCCGTGGACGCGGCCCTGGAGCGGATGAAGCACGTCACCGCCGTCGCCGGCCGCTACGACGTGGTCGACTACCTGGGTCGCAAGCTGCGGTTGCTGCTCGCGAAGAACCCGGCCGGCTGGGTCGAGACCTTCTCGCTGATCGACCCGCCGCCCACCCCGGTGATCCTGTCCGTCAACGCGCTCGACGCGGACGGCAAGGACACCTCGTGGATCTGGGACGTCGACTTCACCCAGCTCGCCGGCCGCCCGCTGTTCGTCCTCGGCCAGCGCCGGCTCGACCTGGCCGTCCGGCTGGAGGTCGCGGGCCTGCAGTTCCAGGTCTTCGAGACGCTCGCCCAGGCGGTCGCGGCCTCGCCGCCCGGCCAGATCGAGGTCATCGCCAACTACACGGCGTTCCAACAGCTTCGCAAGACGATCAAGGAAGCGGCACAGGCATGATCGGTGAGAGCAGGCTGCGCCTGGTCTGGATCTACCCGGACCTGCTCAGCACATATGGCGACCAGGGCAACGCGCTGATCGTGGAGCGGCGCGCGCTGATGCGCGGCATCGAGGTCGAGCGCGTGGACGTGCGCTCCGACCAGCCCGTGCCCACCTCCGGTGACATCTACCTGATCGGCGGCGGCGAGGACCGGCCGCAGCGCCTGGCCGCCGAACGGCTGCGCCGCGACCCGGGTCTGTCCACCGCCGTGGGCGCCGGCGCCGCGCTGCTCGCGGTGTGCGCCGGATACCAGATCATCGGCAACGAGTTCATCGACGACCTGGACCAGCCCGAGGCGGGCCTGGGTCTGCTGGACGTGCGCTCCGGCCGGGGCGCGCCCGGCAAGCGCTGTGTCGGCGAGGTGCTGGCCGAGGTCGACCCGGCGCTCGGCCTGCCGGTGCTCTCCGGCTTCGAGAACCACCAGGGCGTCACCCACGTGGGCCCCGGCGCCAAGCCGCTGGCCAGGGTCACCCACGGCAACGGGAACGGGACCGGCGACGGCACCGAGGGCGCCTACGCGGGTCGGGTGATCGGCACGTACATGCACGGGCCGGTGATGTCGCGCAACCCGGCGCTCGCCGACCTGCTGCTCACCTGGGCCACCGGCGTGCCGCTGACCCCGCTGGGCGACCACTGGCACGAGCAGTTGCGCTCCGAGCGCCTGCGCACGGTCCGGGCCGCCGCCTCGAACTGAGCGAGGCCGCCTCGAACCGAGCACGCTCGAACCGAGCGAGGCCGACCGAGCACGAGGGAACACGGCCGAGGGGCCCGGGTACCGCCGATCGGTACCCGGGCCCCTCGGCCGTCCGCCCCGCCCGTCAGGGCGTGTGCACCGCCCCGTGCGGGTCCTCGCAGTGCCCCCGCGTCGTGCCGATCGCCAGCACCGCCGGGTCGGCGTGGTCGACCTGGAGCGTGGTGTGGGTGATCGCGTACCGCTCGCGCAGCCGTTCCTGGAGCCGGTCGCGCACCCGGTGGCAGTCGTCGCCGGGCTCGACCAGGACGTGTGCGGACAGCGCCGGGAAGCCGGACGTGATGGTCCAGATGTGCAGGTCGTGGATCTCGGTGACGCCCTCGACCGAGGCCAGGTCGCTGCCGACCGCGTCCGGCTCGATGCCCGCGGGGGCCGCCTCCAGGAAGATCCGCCACGACTCGCGGACCAGCGCGATACCGGACTTGAGCATCAACGCCGCGACGATCAGCGACGCGATCGCGTCGGCCCGGGCGAAGCCGGTGCTCAGCACCACGATGCCGGAGATCAGCGTCGCGATGAACGCCCACAGGTCGTTCAGGATGTGCTGGTAGGCACCCTCGACGTTGAGGCTGGAGCGGTTGGCCCGCGAGATCAGCCACGCCGCGATCACGTTGATCACGATGCCGACCGCGGCGGTGACGATCACCAGCGAGCCCTCGACCTCGGGCGGCGAGATCAACCGGCGAACCGCCTCGTAGGTGAACCACACCGCGAGCACGAGGAACGTGATGCCGTTGACCTGCGCGGACAGGATCTCGGCGCGCTTGAATCCGTACGTCCAGCGCCCGCGCGCGGGTCGGGCCGCGAGCCGCATGGCGACCAGCGCGAGACCGATCGCGAACGCGTCGGTGACCATGTGTCCGGCGTCGGTGATCAGCGCGAGCGAGTTCGCCAGGATGCCGACCGTGACCTCGACCACGATGAACGCGCCGATCAGTACGAGCGCGGCGGTCAGGTAGCGCCGGTCCGCGTCCGGGGACACACCGTGCGAGTGACCCGCGTGCCCGGATCCCCCGTGGTCGTGGCCGTCGTGGCCGTGGCCGTCGTGCGCGGCATGGGCACCGTGCGACTCGCCGGCCGGTGCCGTGGATCCGGGCGCGCCCGGGGCGTGGTCGTGCTCGCGGGTGGTCATGAAATCCCTCCGGGAATCTCGCTCGCGCAGCCGGTGTGATCGGTGGCGGGGGCGTGGCCGATGTGCGCCAGCGCCACGTCCAGGAGCAGGCGCACGTGGGCGTCCGCGAGCCGGTAGTAGGCCAATCGGCCCTCCCGGCGCACCGTCACCACTTGGTGCGCGCGCAGCAGCCGAAGCTGGTGCGAGACCGCCGACTCGCCCTGCCCGCACGCGGCGGCCAGGTCGCGCACGCACAGCTCGCCCTCCAGGAGCGCGACCAGCAGGGTCAGCCGGCCGGGATCGCCCAGCAGCGCGAACACGTCCGCGGTCTCGGCCAGATGGGGGCCGTCGGGCAGCCGCGACCGCACCGAGTCCACCAGATCCGCGTTCACCGGCTGCGCCACCGGGTCACCTCCACCATCACGTCCGCCGTCGCATCGACTCGGACATCGTAACGTCTGAACAGCTCTTCATACGAGCATGAGAAGACGGTAGGGGGTGGGGGTATCCCTTCGCAAGCGCGCCGGGCCACCGAGCGACCCGAGAACGAGAACGGACCTCGTCCCGGCCGGTGGGGCATCGGCCGGGACGAGGTCCGCCGGGGACGACGTCAGCCCTGCCGCGGATCCCGGTCCAGGTGCGCCCACCACCGCTGCGCCGGCGCGTGGATCCGTCGCCACGTGGCCACGAACAGGTCGCTCGCGGCCGGCCCCGGCCAGTCCGCCGGGAGCAGCGCCGCGGGCAGCCGCGGGTCGCGCTCGAAGGTCAGCCGCCACGCGTGCACCAGCCGGGTGCGCAGCTCGAACGCCTCCTCGTCGGTGCCCGCCCGCGCATCGGTGAATCGGTTCACGAACGCCTCCAGGTCCGCCCGTACCGCGCCCAGGTCCCACGCCTGGTCGACCAGCGCCCGTTCGCGCGCCGCGTCGCACACCGTCGAGGTCATCCAGGTCGCGTGCCCGGTCAGCCCGCGTTCGTCGATCAGCGCCCGCAGCGCGTCCACCCCGCCCGGGTCCGCCGCGATCCACACCCCCCGGCCCAGATCGCCGAAGCCCTCGAAGGCGAGCTGCTCCTCGACCACCGCGCGCGCCTCGCGCAGTGCCGCCGGAGGCCGCAGGAGCAACTGCTGCCACTGCCCCGACCAGGGCGTCTCCCGCGTCGCCCGGGACAGCCGCTCGGTCCACCCGGTGAGCAGCCGGTACAACGACGGCGCGAGGGTCAGCCGGGTGTAGCGCCCCTGCGCCCGGGCCGAGAGCCAGCCCTCCCGGGTCAGCCGGGTGATCGCCCGCCGGGTCGCCGCCTCCGGCACACCGAGCGCGCCGAGCGCGGCCACCGCCGTCGGCGACCACACGCCGTCGTGCCCGGGCCAGCGCACGTACTCCCCCAGCACGGTCAACAACAACGTGCGCGCGCTGGGCCCGCCGTCGGCGGTGCGCCGGGTGCGCGGCGCCGTGCGGCCGGCGCCCCTTGTTTCCTCGTCATCCTCCATGTAGGACATAACTCATTCAAGCATGTTCTTGTGTCCTATGTTCTTATGAAGGGTTCCACACGTGTCCGCAGCCGCTCCCCCGACCCGCTTCGGCGCCTTCATCGCCCCCTACCACGGCATCGACGGCAACCCCGCGCTGCAACTGCGCCGGGACCTCGACCTGGTCGAGCACCTGGACGCGCTCGGCTTCGAGGAGGCGTGGATCGGCGAGCACCACTCGGCCGGGTACGAGACGATCGCCTCGCCCGAGGTGTTCATCGCCGCCGCCGCCGAACGCACCACCCGGATCCGGCTCGGCACCGGCGTCAACTCGCTGCCGTACCACCACCCGTTGGTCCTGGCGGACCGCATCGTGCAGTTGGACCTGCAATCGCGCGGGCGGGTGATGTTCGGCTCCGGCCCGGGCCAACTGGCCTCGGACGCCTTCATGATGGGCATCGACCCGATGCGCCAGCGAAGCATGATGGCCCAGGCGCTGGCCGCGATCGTGCCGCTGCTGCGCGGCGAGACGGTGACCATGAAGACCGACTGGTTCACCCTGGACCAGGCCCGGCTGCACCTGGCCCCGTACACCCGCGACGGCATCGAGACCGTGTGCGCCTCCACCGTCTCGCCGTCCGGGTCGGTACAGGCCGGCACCCACGGCATGGGCCTACTCTCGCTCGCCGCCGCCGACCCGTCGGGCCTCGCCGCTTTGGCCGCGAACTGGGACGTGTACGCGAAGACCTGCGCCGAGCACGGCCATGTCGCCGACCGCGAGCGCTGGCGACTGGTGGTGCCGATGCACCTCGCGGAGACCACCGAGGCCGCGCGCGAGCAGGCCGAGTACGGCGTGCACCACCTCGTCGACTACATCCAGGGACTGTCCGGGATGACCATGCCCTGGGGCGCGACCGCCCGGCAGGCCGTCGCGCGGTGGACCGGCGAGGGCTTCCCCACCTTCGGCGTCGCGATGATCGGCACGCCCGCGCAGGCGATCGAACGCGTCACCGCGATGGCCGAGCACTCCGGCGGCTTCGGCACGCTGCTCCTGCTCGACCTGCCGATCGCCCGCCCCGCGGACAAGCGGCGCAGCTACGAGTTGTTCGCCGAGTACGTCGTGCCGCACTTCACCGGCGCCAACCGGCCCCGGCAGGCCTCGATGGCCTGGGCGAACGAGAACAGCGAGCGCTTCATCGGCGCGCTGCGCCAGGCGGTCGTGGCCGCGATGACGCCGCCCGCCGCCTCCTGAACACCCGGTCCACGTTCGTCGACTCACCAGGGAGATGACCCATCATGCGAGCAGCGGTACTGCGCGGCGGCGCGTTCACGGTCGAGGACATCGCGGCCCCCGAACCCGGCGAGGGGCAGGTGCTCGTGGAGACGGTGGCCTGCGGGATCTGCGGCTCGGACCTGTCCGCGTACAAGCACACCGCCGAGTTCCTCCGGGCCTCGATCGATTCCGACACGCCCTCGTTCGTCTTCGACCCCGACGCCGACCTGGTGATGGGCCACGAGTTGTCCGCACGGGTGGTGCGACCCGGCCCGGGCGTGACCGGCTTCGAGGAGGGCGAGGTGGTGGTCGGTCTGCCGTGGGCGCTGGACGGCGGTGGTGTGTTGCGCACGATCGGCTACTCCAACACCTTCCCCGGCGGCTTCGGCGAGCGCATGGTCATGCAGGCCGCGGCCCTGGTCAAGGTGCCCTCGCACGTACCGGCGCAGATCGCCGCGCTGACCGAGCCGCTCGCGGTCGGCTTCGGCAACGTGGCCCGCTCCGGCGCGGAGCGGGGCGGCGCGGCGATCGTGATCGGCGCCGGTCCGATCGGCCTGGGCGCGATCGCCGGCCTCGTCGAGCGCGGCGTGGCACCGGTGGTGGTCTCCGAGCCCTCGCCGCGCCGCCGCGAACTCGCCCGCGCGTTCGGCGCGCACGTCGTGGTCGACCCGGCCGAGCGGGACCCGTTCCTCGCGTGGCGCGAGGTCGCCGAGCCCGGACAACCGCTGACCGTCTTCGAGTGCTCGGGCAAGGCCGGCATGTTCGACCGGATCACCTACGCCGCGCCGCGCGGCGCGACCGTGCTGCTGATCGGGGTGTGCATGACCGAGGACACCTTCCGGCCGGTGGTGGGCATCTACAAGGACCTCACGGTCAAGATGTGCCTGACCTATCCGCCCGAGGAGTACCCCCGCACGCTGGCCCGGATCGCCGCGGGCAGTGTGGACGCGGCGTCGCTGGTCACCGGGCAGGTCGGCTTCGCCGGGGTGGCCGCCGCGATCGACACGCTGGGTCGGCCGGACGAGCACGTCAAGGTCCTGGTCCGACCGCACCTGGAGGGCTCGGGCGTGCATCCCGCCACGGCGTAGCGCCGGACGCCGGGGCCCGGGCCTCGGCGGATGTCACGCGTACGAGTGGACCCGGGTCGGCCGACCCTGGCGCGCGTCGTGCACGGGCGGCGCGCCCGCCAGGGCGTTTCGCCGGCGTACGCCCCCGAACGCCCCGCCGAGCGGGGTGTGGAAGTGTCGCAAACTGGACGCGCCGGGTGTCGGAATCGGTACGCTCCGAGGGAATTCCCTCGGAAGATCCGTACACCCGCCATCGGGGACATCATGAGCCACACCGGGCACCGTCACGGTGCCGTGTCCGTCCATCGTGTGACCGCCACCGGCTCGGGAGGCGCGGCATGACCGTGCTCAACGATGCCGATCCGGTGTGTCGGTTCGATCTGCCGCCGCACGAGGCGCAAGTGTCCGCGGCGCGCCGCAAGGTGGTCGCGATCGCCGTCGGTTGGGGTATGCCCGCGCACGGCGACCTCGTGGACACCCTGCGCCTGGTCGTATCCGAGCTGGTGACCAACGCGGTCCGGCACGCGGGAGTGCTGACCCCCGCCATCGGCGTCACCGTGCGCGGCACCGCCGAGGGTGGCGTGCAGGTGGGGGTGCACGACCGGCATCCGTTCTGCCCGAAGGCGCTGTTGGAGACGGTCGACGACGACAGCGGGCGCGGCCTGCTGATCGTCAAGGCCCTGGTCGCGGAGGCCGGCGGGTACGCGGGGATCCAGCCGGACACGACCGGCGGCAAAACCGTGTGGGTGACCCTGCCCCTGCGCTGAACCGCTCGCGGACGTGCGGGTCGTGCCCGCCGTCGCCGATCACAACTTCACCTCGAAGCGCTGCTCGACGGCGTCGATCCCCCAGGCGCGGGCCGGATGCTCCTCCGTCAGGGTGAATCCGGCCCGGTCGTACATGTGCCTGGCCGCGCCCAGGCCCGCGATCGTCCACAGGTACACCCCGACCGCGTCGCGCCGACGGGCCTCGGCCAGCGCGGTGTCGAGCAACGCGCCACCCACGCCGCGTCCGCGCGCGACCGGATCCAGGATCACCCAGCGCAGCCGCGTCCACCCGTCCTCCTCGCGGGTCAACCCGATCCCGCCCAGCACCCGCCGCGCGTCCTCCGCGACCCACATCCGCCCGGGCCCGTCGTCGCCCTCCCGTGCCCGGGCCAGCACGAGTCGGGCCATCCCGGCCGCGACTTCGGCCTCCATGGTCGTGTCCATCCCGTACTCGCGGCTGTACAGCACCCCGTGCAACGCGGCGATCGCCCCGAGATCACCCGGCCGGGTCGCGTCACGAATGCTCACCGCCGCCGGGTCGGGTGTCGAGGTCATGGTCCCGAACCCCCCTTCACTGAAACAGTCGTTTCAGTAGAGGATAGGCGGGTGACCGCAGACGCGAAACCCCCCACCTCCGCCCGCCGCGCCGACCTGCTCGCCGCGAGCGTGGCCTACGTCGCCGAACACGGCCTGGCCGAACTCTCGCTGCGCCCGCTGGCCCAGGCGATCGGCTCCAGCCCGCGCGTCCTGCTCTACCTCTTCGGCTCGAAGGAGGGCCTGATCCGCGAGATCCTCGCCGTCGGTCGCGTCGAACAACTCGCCCTGGTCGAACGCGCCGACGATCACCCCGGCACCGCCCGGGAAACCCTCGACCTGCTGTGGACCTGGCTCGTCGTCCCCGAACGCCGCGGCGCCCTCCGGCTGTTCTTCGACGGCTACGTCCGCTCCTTCGACGCCCCCGACGGCCCCTGGTCCGACTTCGCCGGCAAGTCCCTGGACGACTGGCTCGCCCCGCTCGACCGCGTCCTCGCCGAGCACCCCGTCCCATCGACCCTGGTCCTGGCCGTCCTGCGCGGCCTCCTCCTCGATCACCTCGCCGCGGACACCCCTCGACACCACGAACGAGTCCAGGCCGCGTGGACGTCCTTCCTGGACCACGCCCTCCCGCACTGACGGGTACGCGCGCTCCGGTGAAGACGGGCCGGGCCCGGCTCAGCCCGCCAGAATCGTGGCCTCCTTCTCCGGCGGCAGTCCCACCACCGGTCGGTCCGAGCGTTGCGGCACGATGCCGTTCACCGAGCGGAGCCAGGTCCAGGTGTCCGCCACGGTCTCCTCCACCGGCCGCACACGCAGCCCGGCGCCCAGTGCCTTGCGCACGTCCCGCCGGTGGATGCTGTCGTAGTCCTCACCGGCCGGAACCCAGATCGGCAGTTCGAGCCACGGCTCGATACCAGCCTTCAAAATCGTGTCGGGATCGATCCAGCGCAGTTCCGCGTCCGAACCGGTGACCCGAACGCACAGTTCGAGGAGTTCGCCCATCGTGCTGTGGCCCGTCGGGCTGATCAGGTTGTAGGCGCCACTACGACCGGCCTCGGCCGCGTCCAGGGTCCATTCGGCCAGGTCACGGGCATCGATGAACTGAAGCTCGGCCTCCCGCGGTCCCGGCGCCGGAACCGGGCCGCCCCGAGTGATCCGGTTGAGCCACCACGGCAGCCGACCGATGTTCTCCCGCGGCCCCAGGATCAACCCGGCACGCGCGTGCACGTACCGATCCCCGAACGCGCGCTCGACGGCGATCTCCGCCCCGCGCTTGGCGTTCGGGTAGGCCACATCACCGTCGTCGGGCGACCCCTCGACCAGGGGAGCCTCCTCCCCCTGCCCGGCCGGCGTCGGCTGGTCGTACACCGAGCAACTCGAGATGTACGCGTACCGCCCGACACGATCGGCCAACAGGTCGGCCGAGTCGCGAACCACCCGCGGCGCGGCACTCCAGGTGTCCACCGCCAGGTCCCACTCACCACCGGCCAACGCCGCCAAGCCGCCCTCGGCGGTCCGATCCCCCACCAACGAGCGCACACCATCCGGAAGTTCCTGCCGACCGCGATTGAACACGGTCACATCCCAGCCCCGATTCACCGCGGCGTCGGTGACGGCCCGCCCCACGAACGCGGTCCCACCCAGAATCAAAAGTCGCATGCCCCGACCCTGCCCGCCCCCGCCCTCCCCCACAACCACGTCACGCTCTCGGCGGAATCGCTCTCGGCGGAATCACCCTTGGTGGAATCACCTTTGGTGGAATCACCTTTGGCGGAATCACCTTTTGGCGAAGACACCCACCGCTCACCCGGCCCCTCGCCGCGAGCACGGCTCCCCCGCGGCGTCCCCCTCCACCAACTCCCGGTCCACCAACCGCAACAACCGAAACAACTCGGCCCGGTCCGCCTCCCCCAGGCGATCGAACACCGCCGCCCCGGCCCCCTGCCGAATCGCCCGGATCCGCCGTAGCTCGGCCCGCCCCCGCTCGGTCAGCTCCACGAGCGTCGCGCGCCGGTCCAGCTCGGAGGTGCTGCGGCGGACCAGTTCACGCGCGGCCAAGTCGTCCACGACGGTGGTCGCCGAGCGCGGCACGATCTCCAGCCGCGCGGCCAGGTCCGCCATCCGCAGCGGCTCGTCGGCATGCGCGAGCACCTTCATCGCGTGCGCCTGGGCCGGCGTCAGGCCCAGCGGGGCGAGTTCCCGGCCGGCGCGGACCCGGATGCGCTTGGCCACGCGCATGAACAGGTCGCCGATCGGCGCCGAGGTGGATTCCGGCGAACTCACGCGTGTCACGTCCCGGGGAGCGGGGATCCGAGTGGATCCGGGTGCGCCCATTGTCCCGTCAGGTACGACGGGGAACGACGCGGGCGTGTGGTCGGCGTGGCGGGAGCGGGTCGGCGCGGGCGCGGGCGCGACGCGAGAGGCGAGAGGCGAGACGCGAGACGGACGTGTCGGAGTCGCGGGGACGGTGGGGCGGGGCTGCGGGAGTCGCGGGGACGGTGGGGCTGACGTACGGGAGTCGCGGGGACGGCCGGGCGGGGCCGCCAGGGTCGCGGGGACGGCCGGGGGATGCGGGAGTCGCGGGGACGGCCGGGCGGGGCCGCCAGGGTCGCGAAGACAACCAGGCCGGACCACCCGAGTCGCGAAGACAACCAGGCCGACGCGCCAGAGTCGTGTCCCGCAGCGTTGCTTCCCCGAGCGCCCGCACGCGATCGGCCTGCCGTCGTTGTGGAACCGCGACCACTGGGACCCCATCATCCGCGCGTGCGACGAGACCGACACCG